>NZ_JBHXTE010000001.1:0-138899 GCF_042677545.1 Streptomyces sp. NPDC127108
ACCGCACCGCGCGGTGCGGTGCCCCGGGCCGGTGGCGCAGCCACGGCGCCGTACGGCCGATCAGCCGGCCGGAGTCTGCCCCAACCGGTCGACGACGTCGACATCGAGGAGCGCGACGTCGTCCGAACCGAGGTAGGCGAGGCGCTTGTCGAAGACCCAGACCTGCCGGTCCTCGCCGTCGCCGAAGGCGAGCCCCACGCCGGAACGGCCGGACGCGTCCTTGGCGTCGTCGACCACGGTGATGCCGGGGATCCGGGCGGCGGCGCGGTAGAGGGTGGCTCCCACGTCGGGCAGCAGGGTGGCCCCCTCGAGCATGCTGCCGATCATCTCCAGGGCGGCTTCCTCATGGGTGGGACCCTGGCCCTCGGTCGCTGACCAGACCTTGTCGTAGAGCTTGCCGGGGTCGGTGGGCAGGGCCTGCAGCTCCCGGTGGGTGGTGGCGTTCGGGTCGGCCTGGAGCCGCATGTCCGTGGTGCCCTTGCCGGAGGGGCCGGACAGGACGGTGGTACGGGCGAGCCCGTCGCGCCTGCCGTCGACGGCGTGCCAGTCCGCGCGACGGAAGGTGTCAAGGCCCTTGTCCGTCAGGTCGTCGGTGCCCTGGATGAGGGTGTAGACGTACTGGTCGTCCCGTACGGCGGGGGCGTCCTTGGCGGCGGTGACCTTGGCGATGCGGTCAAGGAGCGCGACGGCTTCCGAGTCGGTGGCGGGCTGGGCCGGGCCGTCGTCGCGGACGCTGAGGACGGCGGTGAGGACCGCGGCGGCGGTGACGGGTACGGCCAGCAGGGCCACCGCACGCCGCAGCCGCCGGGGCGGGACCCGGCCGGCGTCGGCCGGGCCAGGGGTGGGGGTGGGGGCTTCGGTAAGGGTGGGGGCTTCCGTGGTGATCTCCTGCATGAGGTGCGCCTCCATCTGCGTCATCCGGTCGCTCGACAGGACCGGGGCACCCGGCCTTGGCAGCAGCCCGGCCAACTCCTGGCGTTCTGTGGGATTCATCGGTCTCTCTCCTGTGCCGACCGGGCCGTCGCGGCTCGGTCATCCGGTTCCTGTCCGCGGGCGGGGAGGCGTCTCGTTCTTCCGTCGATCACAGTCATGTCCCTTCCGGCCGGTGCCCCGGTACGGCGCGCCAGTTCGCTCTCGGCCAGCCGCCGCAGGCGCTGCCGGGCGCGGGCGAGCCGGGAGCGCACCGTGCTGACCGGCACCCGCAGGGCCGTTGCGGCGTCGGCGTAGCTCAGCTCGGACCAGACGCACAGCGCGAAGACCTCGCGTTCGCGGGGACGCAGTTGTCGCAGGGCAGCCGCCGCGGCGGCGAGCCGGTCGGCGTCCTCAAGACGGCCGATCAGGGTGTCGGTGAAGTCGGGCACCGTCCCGGTGCCGGACCGTCGGTCGGGGAGGCGATCGAGGGCGGCCTTGTGCCGCCTGGCCGCTCGGCGGGTGTTGCGCAGCACGTTGGTGGAGATGCCGAACAGCCAGGCCCTCAGACCGTCGTCGTTGTCGTCGTGGCGGGCCCGTGCGGCGAAGTCGTCGTCGTCAAGGAGTTTCTCCCGCAGCCGCCAGGCCTCCAGGAACGTCAGCGAGACCACGTCCTCGGCCGGGCCCGGATCACCGAGCCACCGTGCGGCGTGAGCGTGCACGGCCTGCGCGTGCTGCCGGAAGAGGTGGGCGAACGCCTGGGCGTCACCGGCTCGTATGCGAGCGCGTAGGGAAAGGTCCACGTCGCCTCCTGTCCGCCCACCGCGGGCCGTCCCGGTGATGTGCGTCACAGCAGGTTCGGCGACGGCCCATCGTTCATCAGCAGGCGTCGAGCGGCAGTTCCAGCAGTTCCTGCGGAGTCTCGAAGCCGGAGCGCCGCCACAGAGGGCTGCTGCGATCGGACGGCCAGACGATCAGGGTGTCGAATCGGGCGCCGCGGCAGTGCTGCTTCAGAGCGTCGAGGAGCGCCGAGCCGGCTCCCCTGTTCCGTTGCGACGGCATGACGTAGAAGTTCGTCACGTAGCCGACCGGAGCACTGTCGCCGTACGGATCAGGGAACCTCTCCACCAGGCACAGGAAGACGTGACCGCAGATCTCGCCCCCTGTCTCCGCGACCCACGCCAGCCACCGGCCGTCAGCGAGCCGGTCGCGGATCCAGCGGTCCGCCTCCTCCAAACGCCGGTCGGCAGCGGGCGGTTGCCCGTCGTGGTCCTCCTGCTTGAACATCCAGCGCAGCTCGGCCAAGCGGCGCGCATCAGCAGGACAGGCGGGGCGCACGGTCAGATCGGTGGTCACGGAGGAAGTCTCACTCCGCATCGCGGTGGAGCGCATCGACTTTTCTCACGGAGCACCGCCACGCATGACCAGGCACCGCCACGCGTGACCGGGCACTGCCACGCATGACCGGGCACGGCCACCAGCCGTCCAGGGCGCCTCACCACCAACAGCGGCACATCATCAACCAGGCCTGAACGGGCCGGGGGTGGCGGCAAGGCCGTCGCAAGTGATGGTCGGGGCGATCTCGGCAAGCAGGGGGTGCGTCGCGGCGACGGCGCGCATCAGGGTTGTGGGGGTGGTGTGGCTGTCGAGGCGGCGGCCGCGGTTGCTGGTGAGCAGTGAGCCGGTGTCCGGGCTGCTGTGAGGGAGCGCGGTCCGGCGGTGGGGAAGGTAGTCGTCCACGGCGAGGGCGACGGGCGGGGGCACGGCGCGGATCTCGCTGCCGCCGCCTTTGAGTTGGACGCGGGCGGTGGTGCGGTGCCGTTCGCGGATCCAGTCGTCGAGGTCGAGAGCGACGGCCTGGTGGGCGCGGAGGTTCATGGCGAGGATGAGGTGGCCGAGGGCGCGGGTGCGGTGCGGCAGGGGGCCGGTGTAGTGGTCGAGGGCGCTGAGGAAGAGGGCGGCTTGGGGGCGGGTGAGGGCAGGACGGCCGGGCGGGAGGTGGGCGACGGGCGGGCGGAGGTCGCGCGCGGCGGGGTTGTCGATGAAGGCGTCGTAGGTCTGGGCGTGGTGGTAGAAGCCGCGGAGGGACGATATGCGGCGGGCCTTGGTACGCGGTTTCGCACCGTCGGCGGACCAGGTGTCGACGTCTGTACGCTCGGCGCACCAGGTGCGTTCGCCGACGAAGGCGAGCCAGGCACGCACCTCGGCGCGGTAGGCCGCGCGGGTGCTCTCGCTGAAGGGGGTTCGCCTCAGCCAGTCGTCGAGGACCTCGTGAGGGTCTGGGCTCATGCGCAGGATCGTAGGGGCAAGCCCGGCAGTCGGTTATCCCAAGTGGGGATTTCGGGGGTTCCCGTTCCCGCAGGTCGGAGTGCTGTTCGAGAGGGCCTGTCGCACCCGCACGGTTTTCGCCCCAAGAAGTAGGAGGGCCCGACGGGTTCAGAGACCGAGGAGCGCAGTATGAGCACAGCCAGCACCGCAGCGGTGGACACCGCAGGAGAGCCGCCCGAGCAGGACACGCTCGCCCAGCTCCTGCTGCTCCGCCGGCACTTGCGAGAGCTGGAGGCCAGCCCCGTCATCACCGGCGCCCACAAGGTCGCCCGGAACCTCGGCCCGGTCCTGGAACCCGTCTGGGGCCTCCTCGCCGGCTGTGACGACGGCGTCGGCTACCTGCGGCAATACGGCACAGGCCGGACCGCGCCCGCCGCGGAGAGGGCCAACGCCGCCGTCGCCGCGAAGGCGGTCCGCGCCTACAGGAAGCTCCGCCTCGTCGGCCCCGAACGACACCAGGTCTGGGCCGCGCTCGCCAACCCGGCCGACGCTCTCCTGCGGACCGCCAGTTCCCCGCTGCCCCTTCCCACGGAGCAGGAAGGCATCACCACCACCCTGCACATCGGCGTCCGTCCCGCTCTCCCGGCCGTCCTCCACCTCGACTGGGACGACGACCGTGACGTCGTACCGGCGCTGCGCGCCGTCCTGCGACGCTGGTGCGATCTGGCGCACCGGGCAGGTGGCACGACGGGAGAGCTGTCCCGCATCACCCTGGCATCCGCGCTGCTGGCCCGCGGCGCCGCACTGGACGGCGACACCGCCACCGTCAGCTGGTTCATCGAACGCTGGCTGGGACTCTTCCCGACCAACGCCCGCGTCGACGGCGCCATCGCCGTCCTGCTCGAGAACGACTGGACCCGCAACCGCGTCGACAGTCAGCTCTCCATGGTCATCGACACCGTCACCCAACTACGCCTGGACGCCTCCCACCAGCACCGGCTTCACCGGCCGGCCTGGGAGACCCAGCTGAGGGGGATGCCCGTGGCGCTCCTGGCCGACCATCCCTTCGAAGAGCCCCAAGACCCTGAGGACCCCGTCGAAGCCGCGGCTCTGAGTCTGCTCAAGGAGCAGGTGTGGTCCGTCCTGGACACGCTGAGCGAGAGGGAGGCCGGTGTGATCATGCAGCTCGTCATGGAAGAGGCCACCCTCAAGAACACGGCGATTCTCTACGCGACCACGACCCATCAGATCAAGAAGATCCGGGAGAAGGCCATGGGCAAGCTACTGCACGGCGCCCGCCGCGACATCCTCGAGGGCTGCCTGTAGCCCTCCCTCCCAAACCCCCGTTTCCCTATGTCTTCTGAGCCGCAGGGGCACCTCATGACCGTCGTGATCGACACGGGCGCAGGACTGATCTTCCTCACGTCCTGCGCCGCGGGTTGTGCCGTCTTCCGGTACACCCGCAAGACGTCCACCACCACTCCGCCGTCCGGCGACCTCCCAGCCGCCCTCACGGCCGCGTCCGCTGTTCTCGTAGCCCTCGCCTTCCTCTTCGGAGTCAGCCCCGACAGCGCGGAACAGCAGTCCGACAGGGCACCGGCCCGGCCGCCGACCACGACTCCACTGGGCCGGTCAGGTACCGGCCTCCCCGTTGACGCTCCTGCGGGTCTCGTCCACTTGGCGACGCACGGTGTCGACGACATGCGGCCTGAACTTCGACTCGGCGTGGCGCAACAGGTCGTCAAGGACGCTGTTGGCCTGCTCGGAGTCTCCCCTCTGGGCGTGCGCACGGGCCAGGCGGCGCATCACCATGTTCAGGGTGATGTTGTCGACTCCGTTGCCGTGCAAGGACGCCTCGACGACGGGTGAGAGCAGGCCGACAGCCTGCTCCGGGACGGCGGGGCGCACGCGCAGCGCGCTCTTGTCCGGCGTCAGGTACTTGAAGTCCCGCTCCGCGTTGAGCCCTTGGACCATGCGGGCGTAGACGGCGAGCGGGTGCTTCTCGTAGTGCTGCACGACTTCCTGCAGGGCGTCGTTGCCGGCCTGGAGTGACGGCGAGTCGGATCCGCGAAGGGCGAAGAGGGTGCCCTGTTCCTCGCCCAGCATCAGCTCGCCGACGTGCTGGTCGGTCTCGTTGTGGGGACTGCGGACGATCGTGCGGAGTACGGGGGAGACGATGCGGGATCCGTCCGAGGCGACGTAGGCGGCGCGCAGCAGGTAGGTTCCCGGCTGCTCGAAGTAGTGTCCGTCCTGGCCGTATCCCACGTAGGCGCTTGCGTACACCGGTGGCCCGTCCGCGCCGATGCGTACCGTGGCGTCCGCGTCGACGCACCGGCGCATGAGCGGCCGGTAGAGCAGTGTGCGGCCGGACGGCTGCCGGATCGCGATGCTGACCAAGTCGTAGTCCGGGTGCAGGAAGTCGTGCGTGTCGCGTCCGCGCAGGTCGGTGGTGTCCAGCTTGAGTTCCACGACGACTGGTTCACCGAACGCGAAGGCCTTCTTGCCGCGCAGCTCCAGGCGCAGTCCGGACTCGTCCACCACGGGTTGGTCGAACAGGTCCGGGTCGATGTCGGCGGCGCCCCTGCCGAAGGCGTTGGCGCCCATGATCACGTCGCGGTAGAAGCCGTGCCGCAGATGCGTGATCTCGTTGGCGGTGAACTGGAAGGGGAACGCGCTCCAGTAGGCCGCCGTTCCGGAAGCACCACCGCCACCGGGGTTGTAGTTCTGGGGGTAGTTCATCCACGACAGGTCCCCGAATCCGTTGTTCGGGCCGAGCGGCGCCGGGGGTGTGGCGAGGCCCTTCTGCCAGGAGTGCAGCAGGTTGAAGGCGTGTCCCAACTCGTGGACGTACGTGCGGAGCTGGGCGCGCACCGTCTCGGGGTCGGCGCCCTGGATGATGTCGTGGAAGACGGCGCAGCCCTGGCGCTGGTGGGCGTCCTGGGCGTCGAACATGATGCCGCGGACACCCGGATTCCCCTCATAGCGGCTGGCGACCAGGAGCCACACGTGCCACTGCGGTACGTTGCGCCACAGGCTGAAGTTGGTCTGCATGGCGGCGTGCAGTTCGGCGTTGTTCCAGCCGTCCGGGCTGTCGCCGAGGACGTTGGCCGCGCCGGACACCAGCACGTCGATGCCCGCCTCGGCGTAGGCCCGCGGCACCGTCAGGGTGCGTGCCGGGCTACCGGGTGGCTGAGGCAGTGACCCGGTGTCGTACGACACGAAGGGCACCTTGCCGGCGACGGAGTCCTGTTCCCAGCGCACGGTGCGGAAGTACGGCGACTTGTAGGGGCAGTTGTGCGTGGCGCCCACCTGGCCGGTCGTCCTGAGGAACTGCACGGTGGCGGGGGCTTGCTGCTGGCCGGTCTTCCGGCGGGCGATGGTCACCCGTACGACCGGGAAGCTGGTCGACGCGGTGAAACGGCCCTGCCCGGTGATCGTCACCTGGGTGGGCGACCAGGTGACGGTCGGCGCGTGCACGACGAAGGAGCCCGCGTAGCTCGTGGTGCCGCCGCCGGATTGGAAGAAGTCCCCGCTGACCTTCCGGAGCGTCCGGGGGCCGTCGACGTCGACTCGCAGCTCCAGGGCGTGGGTGCCCGCGCTGCGGTAGCTGCCGCGCACGAGCAGGTAGGAAGCCGCGGCAGCGGCAGTGGTGGTTTCACTGCTGATGTCCACCGGCGGTTCGTCGACCGGTGCGTCGGAAGGGTCGGTGTCGGGAAGTTCGAGCATCACGGATTCCGTGGTCTCGGCCGTGGGATCGCCAAAGGGAGTGGACATGGTGCTCACTTCTCCGATCTCATGGGTGAGCTTTCCGTAAACGGGGAAGGACGGTCCGGCCGTTCGGCCGGACCGTTCACGGGTGGTTCTTTTCTGAGGCTCCGAGGTTTCCTGTTCGCACGGCGTCTTTCTCGCGGCACCACTCCCCCGTTGCCCGCAGGCAAGCAGGCAAGGAGAGTTGGTACCGCAGGAAACCGCTTTGCGAAAACCGCTCAGCGAATGACGATCGAATGGTGCGTCTGGAACAGACCGCACCATTCGTTGTAGGGGCGACGGTCGCACGTGTACGGATTCGTGATGGGGCGACCGGAGTTGTCGACGTCGCGTGCCGGTGTCCCACCCGGCTTGTGGGCCCAGTAGCCGCCCGGGTGCAGGCGGTACCAGTGGTAGTCCCGGATGTTCCCGGGGAAGGTCCCGGTGACGAGCGCAACCACGTAGCGCAGCGACCCCGCCGGCTGGCAGTTGCCCCAGATCCGCAGGCCGTCGCGTTGCGCCCCGAGGGAGACCTCGCTGCAGCGCACGGTGCGCGGGATGGTGTAGCCGTGTGCCCGGCCGGGCTGGGCGAACGTGTTGGTGCGGCGGTTGACCGCGAAGTTGTAGCAGTTGTTGTAGGGCTGGGTGTCGGGGCGGTTCCAGAACGCCGGGTTGTAGGGCGTCACGTCGTACGCGCAGGCCAGCGCGGCCCGGTGCACGAGTGCCTGTAACTGCTTCTCGACCTCCGCGGCGTCCGTCTCGGAGACGCCGCCCGCCTCGGCGGGTTCGATGGTGGTGGCCCCGCCGGCCCCCTGCCGCGCCGTGCGCCGGATGTCCTCACGGACCGAGTCGCGGAAGTCCTCGGGGTAGCTCTCCTCTGCCGCCGCTGTGTCGCTGTCGGCCTCGGCCGGACGGCTCTCGCCGCCTTCGCCGAGCTGGTCGACCGGCATGGTCGCCAGCAGTTGCTCGGCGACCTGGGCACCGGCGAAGGGATCGCGGGCACCGCCCCCTGCGATCTTGAAGACCGAGGGCAGGCCCGCGGTGTCCAGGTCGTCGGTGATCTCCACCTGGAGGCCACGGAACCCGAGTCCGGAGAACCCGCTGGACACTTCCGCCACCGCGGCTCGGTTGTGTGCCAAGAGCTGGATCAGCTCCCGCACCTGGTCCTGGTCCTGAATTTCCCACGTGGGGTTGGCGCGCCCTGAGAAGATGTCCACAGTGATGCGCAGGCCCATGATTTCCCCCTTCGTTCCCCGCTCAATAGCTGGAACGTCCAGCGACCCCCGTAATGGCGCATCGGATGACGGGTATTCCCCCTGAGTGACCGTCACGCAAAAAGGGGTGCTCGGCTCTGGATGGTCGTAGGGGATTTGTACGGCGGCCCCTAAGGGCAGTCAATGGATTCGTATGAGCCCTCGCAGTGTTCGCACACTTCCGGCCATCGCCCCTGGTCCGAGGGAATCGGCACAAGAACACCTTCGCCCCCAGCTCTTGGCGCGCCCGAGGGCCCCCGGAATCGATGCCGTCGCGAATTCCTGCGCCCACGGTGCGCGGCCCGTCGTTCCGACGAGGCTGTCGACCGCAGTGGCAGGCGCAAGGAAACAGAAACCGGAAGCACCCGTGAACCGAACATCTGCGCACGTCAGACAAGTCTGGCGCTGATCGCCGTACGCTTCGGGTGACTTGAGTATGGCCGGGAAAGACCATGCTGCTTCCGCCGGTCGAGAGCCCTGGAAGCGAAAACAGAAGCCCTCGACGCTACTCCTGCTTGCTCCGCGCCGGGATCTTGCCGCAGAACTCAGCCTCGACCACGTCGGTGTACATCGAGCTGTCCCGCAGCCAGTCGCCATTGATGTTGAACGTCAGCTGGTGCTTGCCGTCCACCGTGCCGACCATCGCCGAGAGCGAGCCGTTCGTACGGCCGGTCTTGCCCACCACCTTCACTCCGCAGGACAGCTTCGCGAACTCGACGCCGAGCCCGTATCCGCGGTCCTCCCCGTCCGGTACTTCGTTGAGCATCTCCTTCATCTGGGCCTTCGGCAGCAACTGGCCGTGTATCAGGGCACGTTGGAAGCGGCTGAGGTCGCCGGGCGTGGAGATGATGTCTCCTGCCGCTCCCAGCCAGGTCATGTTCTGCTCCGTGGCGTCGACCACTTCGGCGTCGGGGGCCTCCTGGTGGAGCCGGGAGTACCCGACGGGGTGCGGGGTCGGCATCTGCGGTGCCGTGCCGGGGAACGACGTCCCGCGCAGCTTCAGCCGGTCGATGATCCGCCGGGTGACCTCCTGCGCGTAGCCGTGGCCCGTTGCCTTCTCGATGACCATCCCGGCGATCACGTAGTTGGTGTTCGAGTACTGCGGTGACTTCTCCGGGGCGGGGTGCGGCGGCTGCTTGAGCGCGGCCGCCACGAGCTCTTCGGGGGTGTAGGTGTCGTACCGGTGTGCCGGGAAGCCGGGGCCGGAGGAGTTGTGGGCGATGGTGGGGTCATCGGTGTAATTGGCGATGCCGCTCGTGTGGTTGAGCAGTTGGCGCAGTGTGATCTCGCTGCCGTCGTACCCGTTGCCCTGGACCAGGCCCGGCAGCCACGACTCGACGGTGTCGTCCAGGCTCAGCCTTCCCTCCGCCTCGAGCTGGAGCAGGACGGTCGCGACGAAGGTCTTGGTGATGCTGGCCCCGCGGAAATGCTCGGCGGTCGATCGCTCGCGCCCCGTGGCGGTGTCGGCGTACCCGACCGTGGCGGACCAATTCCCCTTGCTGTCACGGACCTTGGCGATTGCTCCGGGCTGCTCCCCCTTCTCGACCAGCGCGCGCAGCGCGGCCCGGGTCGCTTCGTGTCCGCGATCCGTCCGCTCCGCCGCGTGTGCCGAGGGAGCGACGGTGACCGCCCCCAGCAGTGCGACCACTGTCAGCGCGAGTGAGGTGGTGGTACGTGCAGCCGGCTGCTTCATAGGTGTTGTCTCCAGGTCGTCGTCTCTCAGGGGGCGGGTATGCCCCCTGTGATGTGTGTGACGTCGACCTCACGCTGCACGGTTGATCAATGAGGCAAGGACGGGACCGTGGTACTACGCGAACAGGACCAGGGGCTCACCAGGTCCCGCCACGTCGCACCAGGGCGTGACCAGAACCTGGTGCATCGAGGTGGGGTCGCACACCACGTAGACCGGCCACGGCCCCAACCGGATGCGCACGGGGTGCCGTGAACGGGCACGGCCGCCATGAATTCCGGCGGTGCCCTGCCGATCGCGGCGACGTGGCCGAGCAGGGGCCGCTCCGGGGACGGTACCGACTGTGAATGTGGCTGCCATGGGTTCGTAGATCTTTTCCACGCAGCGACTGTCCGCCGCAGGGAACAGCGGGGAGACCGCCTCGGATACTCAGGAGATCACCACGGATGCTCACCGATATACGCTGTCAAGATTGCTTCCGCCGCCGCACGCGCACAACGTGCGTATCGAGCCGAAATCCACCGCCCAGCCTGTCTGTTCAGATCGTGGCCAGGATGCCGGATCATTGCCGGGATCATTGTTGAGATCATGCCGTGGAAGTCTCGTTTCGGCCAGCGCGGCCCGGATCGCCGCTGGCCGCCGACATGGCTTGATGAATTCTTGTCGCCGCATCGGCGGTCCACGTACTTTTTCGGGACGACTGCGAGATCCATCTCGTGCCCTACGTGTTCCACATTCGATCGTGGGGTTCATCGATTCACGTGGAGCGGAAATGGCGACATCCGACAAGGGACAGGTCTTCGAGTACCGCTTCGATTACTTTGACGCGAACAAGGACGGCCGCATCGACCGCTCGGACTTCGAGCAGGAGGCGAACAGGCTCATTCACGCGTTCGGCGCCGACACGGAATCCCCTCGTGCGCGGGCAGTCATGGACGGCTCCTTGGCGGTCCACGATTACATCATGCGCAAGGCGGGCTCGAAGTCCGGGTCGCTGAGCCGCGAGGAGTTCATCGCCGTGTCGACGGCGACCGTCACCGATCGGGGCCCCGCGGGTTTCGCGGAGGTCCTGGCCCCGTACGCCTACGCCTGCGCGAACCTGTGCGACGTCGACGGCAGCGGTGAGATCAGCCAGGAGGAGTACGCGCGGTGGCTCACGGTCATCGGCGCTCCGGCGGAGAACATCACCGAGTCCTTCCGGGCGATGGACACGGACAAGGACGGAAAGGTCTCCATCGACGAGTTCGTGGCGGCGATGAAGAGTTACGTACTCGGCGAATCGGCCGTGGGGATGTTCGGCTAGCGCCGCCATGGGGAGCGCCTGTCGCCAGGACAGGCACACGTCGGCCGGAAACGTCGGCCGGGCCCCGTCGGCGGGCGTTCCGCCACGGCTGCTCCGCACTGCACGCGGCGTGCGGGCGCGCTCTGCGCTCGCACGATTTCTCGTTTTGCGCCTTCCTTGAATCGCACGGTCCGCTGCGCAACAACCCTCGATCTCGTCATCGCTGGAGGAGCACCACACCATGCCCGTGACCACTGTCGACGACCTGGTGAGCCGGATTCACAACGCGACCAGTCCGGGCCGGAATTTCCCCATGTCCCTGGAGAAGCATCACCTTTCCACCGAGAGCGCGCCGTTCCAGGAGACGGTGGACGGCGAAGAGAACCACGGCGCCGAATTCGCTGCGATGGCGCAACACGTTGTCGACCGCGCCGCCGGACACGATGTCTTCGCCGACATCCACGACCAGGCCGCGCTCGCCGACTCCGGCCGCTATGGCGTAGCGCTCGGAGACCCCGAGACGCACTCCATGCTGGAGCACCCGGCGGAAGACCTCGTGTCGGCCTGAGTCCGCTGTCATCACTTCGGCACTTCGACTCGTCCGGTGATCGCGGTCCGACCGACCCGGACCTCGAAGGCATCTTTCACACCGTGGTGAGCGTGTATCTGCTCCCCGACAAGCGCACGGAACAGGAACTCTCCGGCATGTGCCGGACGGCACGCGGCTCGCCGAGACCCCAAGGCGGGCGCTTCCTCACCGTGGCACCAACCCCGATGAGTCGATGACGCCGCCCTGGTACGAACCCTACGAACACGAAGTCGTGGGCGCCGGGCGGACGAGGACGAAGCGGCCTGGCCGGCTGCCGCGCGCACCGACGGATTCCTACCGGGCGCGCCCGCGTCCCGAACCCCTGTCCTCGATCTGCCGGAAGGCACGGCATGGCCTCCACGAGCGTGGCTCACGACCGGTCGTTGAGCATCTGCGCGTTGTCGGCACGCGGCATGCGTCGGGACGACCGAACTCCGTTCGCCCGCCTGAGTGGAGAAGCCCCCGTCTGCTGGGACCCGTACGCGGGCACCTGGCTGGTGGCGAGCCGGGCCGAGGCCTTGAGGGCGTGCACGGGACCGGAGTTCAGCGCCGTGCGCCCTTCGGGGGCGGCCCGGCACACCGCACCGGGTGCTCCCGGGGACTCGCAACCGCGCGTCGCCGCTGTACTGGCCCGGCAGGCGCTCTCCCTCGACGGCCCTGCGCACGCCGACCTCGCCGCGACGCGCACCGGCATCGACATCGCCCCCAACCGGCACGCGCACGCCCACCGTGCGAACCCGTCCGACACTGACCGACGCGTCCGTGGCCTGGTCGGACAACCTCAACCTGCCGTGCCCGCTCCGCGTTCCGATCTCGCTGAGCGGCCCCACCAAGAAGGGAAGACCCTTATGAGCCTGTCGAACAGTACGTCGACAGGGCACCCATCCGTCCTCGCCACGGACTCCGTGATCGACATGGTCGACGAACACGTATGCCTGCGTCCCGCATCCACCGCCGTCGAGGGCGCCGACGGCCGTGTCGACTACGCGACGCTCTCCGCCCGCGCCGACGCGTGCGCGCGGGCCCTGCGGCAGAGAGGGATACAGCCCGCCGAGCTGGTCGCCGTGCGGATGACGCCGTCGACCGCGGGCGTCAGCGCCCTGCTCGGTGTGATGCGGGCCGGAGGCGTTCTGGTGCCGCTCGACCCCTCCCAGTCACCGCTGCGGCAACAGCAGATCATCGACGGCGCACGGATCCGGCTCGTGGTGTCGGCGGACGGGAACACAGGGCCGCACTTCTCCGGGGCCGGGGAGACGTCCACGGTGACCGACACCGGCAACACTCCCCACACCCTCGATCTGCTGCCCGGCCCCGCGTACGTCATCCACACCTCCGCAAGCACGGGCGTACCCAAGGGCGTGGTGTGCACCCACGCCGCGCTCGCCAACGTCGCCCGCGCGCAACGCGCGATCTTCGGGATCTCTCCCGGGACCAGGGTGGCGCAGGTGGCGCCCTGGTGCGTCGACGCCGCCCTCTTCGAGATGATCCTGGCGCTGGCCTCAGGCGCCTGCCTCTGCGTCGCGACGCCGGAGGACCGGTACCCGGGTCCACTGCTGGAACGATTCCTCACCCGGGCACGCGCCACGGCCGCGGTGCTCACACCCTCGTCCCTGAGCGCCCTAAGACCCGACCGGGTCCCGGACCTGCGCCTCGTCGTCAGCGCGGGCGAGGCCCTGCTGCCGGACCTGGCCCGGACCTGGGCGGCCCGGGGCCGACTCGTCAACATCTACGGGCCGACCGAGGCCACCATCTGGTCCACCTACGCCGAACTCGACGAGCACACGATCGGGACGGGCGCCTCGGTGCCCCTGGGCCGGCCCCTCCCCGGCTGCTCCCTCACCGTCCTGGACCGGAACTTGAGACCGGTCCCGCCGGGCACGCCCGGCGAGGCCTGCATCAGCGGCATCGGCCTGGCCGCCGGGTACCTCGACCAGGACGAGCTCACCGCGGCACGCTTTCCCACCGGCCCCTCCGGCCGCGTCTTCCGCACCGGCGACATCGTCGTCCAGGACGGCGGCCCGGACACGCTGCGATTCGTCGGACGCGAAGAAGACCAGGCCAAACTCGGCGGCCCCCGGGGCGAACTCGGCAACGTGCGCCACACCCTGGTCCGGCACCCGACCGTCCACGACTGCGCGGTGCGCGAGGACGGAGACCGCCTGGTCGCGTACGTCGTCCCCACCCACGGGGCCGAAGTCGACCGGTACGTCCTCACCGAATGGGTCGAACATCGGCTCCCGCTCCACATGGCGCCCAGCCTGTACGTGCCCATGGCGGAGCTTCCGTCGACCGCGCGGGGAAAGCTGGACGTCGCCGCGCTGCCCGCTCCCGACGAAGCGGTCGCCGCGCAACAGGACCGGACCTCGGCACCGCACGCCGCGACCGAGAACTATCTCACCGCCCTCGCCGCCGAGTTGCTGAACGTCCCCGCGGTCTCCCCACGCGACGACCTGTTCCTGATCGGCATGACGACCCTGACCGTGGCCCAGCTACTGGGTCGTGTCCTTGAGGAACTGGGCGTCGGCATTGAGCCCGTCGACGTGTTCGAGAACCCGACCCCTGCGGAGCTGGCCACCGCCCTGGACACGCGCGACAAGTGAGCGGCATGAGCGTACATGTCAAGGCGGCCGACCCCGCGAGCCCGTCCAGCCACGGGCTCTGGTTCACCTACGTCACCCACCGGTCGGTCCCGCGCCGACGTCTGCTGTGCCGGGCGGGCGCGGGCAGCGGACCGTCGGAGTTCCTGACCTGGCCCACCGGATCAGCGCCGAGCGGCCCCGGCACGTTCACGGGCTCATCGCCTCCGGTCTGGCCGCGCCCGCTGGACTGGCCGCACGGTCGCAGATCAGCCGCCTCGGTGACGCCGAGGCGGGCGCCTCCGGCCTCGACGCATGACCGATCGCGACCTGATCATCAACGAGATGACTCACGATCTGACGGTTGCTCGGACTGCGACGTCGCCCGCCCAGTGAGCTCCTGGCGTCGCACCTCGCGGTTGGACTCCTGGAATCCCACCACGGTCGCGCCGTGCTCGTGAGCCCACTCGGTCAGCGTGGTGATGGGCTCCACCAGCGTCCGGCCCAGGTCCGTCAGCACGTACTCGACCTTCCCGGCCTCGGCGTGGCGGTCGACCAGGCCGTATCCCTGCAACCGCCGCAGCGTCTGGGTCAGCACTTTCCGCGAGACCCCGCCGATCAGGTCGACCAGCTCGCCGTGCCTGCACGCCTTCCGGCTCAACGCGAACAGCACGACCACCGCCCACTTGTCGGCGATGATCTCGACCGCCAGCCGAGCCGGGCAGTCGGCGAGGAAGACGCTGCCGGAGTACTCACGCATGCCCCGACGGTAGCCCGCGGCCAGGAACCTGGAGGTACCTGCCCCCTCACTAGCGTCCACGGCGGAAGCCACCGAGTGGGGGGAACCGAATGAGGGCAGTAACCGGCTGGCCGGGCGGGCGGAAGGTCGTCGCGCTGGTCACCGTCGCGTTGGAACAGTGGTCGCCAGGGCACTGGCCCGCTTACGCGCCGATGGCCGCGGCGTGGCCGCTGTCCGGCATCGACGACACGCACAGCGCCTCCTGGGCGGACTACGGCGTCAGCACCGGCATCCGGCGGCTGCTCGACGTCCTCGGTGACCTGCCCGCCACCGTCGGCGTCAACGGGCTGGTGGCCGAGCGGCACCCCGAGACCGTTGTGGCCGTGCACGAGGCGGGCCACGAGATCGCCGCGCACTCCTGGGCCCAGGACGTGGTGCCCGCGCTGCTCGATGTCGACGCCGAACGGGCCAACATCCGTCGCTGCACCGACATCCTTCGCCGCGTCACCGGCGTTCGCCCGACGGGGTGGATGAGCCCGCGCGCCACCGGTTCGAGGCACACCGAGGACCTGCTCGCCGAGGCCGGCTACCGCTGGACCGGCGACCACGGCGAGCACGACCTCCCGCAGGTCCTGTCCACCGCCCACGGTCCTCTGGTCTCCCTCAGGCACAGCGACCACTCCGACGTCCGTGACGCCGCGGCCGGACCGTACACGTACCGCGATCTGCACTGTGAGCTGCTGGACCAGCTGCTCGCCGCCCCCGGCCCGGGTGTCTTCCCCCTGACCGTCCACGCCCACGTCGCGGGCCGACCGCTCCTCGCGGGCATGGTCGCGCAGATCCTCGACCACATCCGGGAGTCCGGCGACGTCTGGGTCGCCACCCACGCCCAGGTGGCCGACCACGTCCTGACACACCAGGGAGGAACGCCATGACCCACGTCCTCGTCGTCGGCGGCACCGGAGCGATGGGCAGCCACGTGGTCCAGCACCTGTTGGCCACCACCGACGCCACCCTCACCGTCCCCACCCGCCATCCGGAGTCCGCCCGCGCCACCGGACTCGCCGCCACCACGCCCGACCGCGTGCGACTGGTCCGCTCCGCCCCGACGGCCCTCGAAGCCCTGATGGGGCAAGCCGACCGCGTGTTCGCCAACACCGACTTCTTCGCGACGGGCAGCGCCGTGGGTGAGTACCGGCAAGGGCTGCGCTTGCTGGCCGCCGCACAGCGGGCCGGCGTGGAGCGTTTCATCTGGTCCTCGTTGGACAGCGCGGTGTCCCTGACCGGCCGTCCCGTCCCGCACTTCGACAGCAAGGCCGCCGTCGCCGCGCACATCGACCTGATGCGGTCGGAGGAAATGCTCCGCAAGGAGACCGACGGCTGGTACACGGACCACGTCTCGGTACTGACCACGGCGCCGTACTTCGAGAACCTGCGGGACCGGCTCACTCCCCGACCGGACGGCCGGGGCGGGGTGACCTTCAGGCTCCCCCTCGGCGCCGCCCGCTACCCGCTCGTCGCCCTCGACGACATCGCCTGGTTCGCCTGCCACATGTTCGACAACTGGCAGTCCTGGGGATCCCGCGACCTCGCGGTGATCGGCGACAGCCTCACCGGCGACGAGATCGCCGCCACCTTCGCTCAGGTCACGGGCACCCCCAGCGCCTACATCCCGATGCCGCACGACGAACTGCGCGCCACCGTCCCCGACTTCAGCCACGACTACACAGCGATGTTCCAGTTCTTCGCGGACCGTGATCTCTACGCCCGGGACCGGGACATCGCCCTCCTGCGCCGCCTGCACCCCGACTTGATGACCTTCGCGGACTGGTTGAGGCACACCGGATGGACAGGATGAACACCCCCACATCATGCGCGCCGAACAACGCAGCCCCTGTTCCCAGGGTTTTCGAATTAGGATCGCGCCATTCCGGGCGGGAATATTGTGTACTGAAGATCAGAGTGGGGCGCGAGAAAAGTCATCTCCCAGGCGTTGCCCCCGAGTGAGGCGGCACAATCTGCTCGCCCTTGGGACGCGCGGTATGGCTGGTCTTCATCTGTGGGCACTCATTCCTCATGGCGGACTCTCAGGCCCCTCCGAGAGAATGCCGTGCGACGAGGCTGGTTCGGTTTCCCCGGCCGACCGCTGACGTTCTTCATCTGCTACCCGCCGGGAGCCTTGATGAGTCAGAAGCCCGAGAACAGGACTCCGCTCTGCATCGCCCCCTTCGTCTCGCTGGCCGTCTGGGCCGATGGCGAGTCGGTCATCTGCTGCGAGGACAAGGGGCCGCAGGCCGGTCGTCTGGGCTCGGTCGACGACATGTCCCGGCTGGTCAACAGCGAGAAGATGCGCAGCGCCCGCCGGCAGTTCCTGCGCGGCGAGGTGCCGGAGGGCTGCCGGGCATGCCTCGACGAGGCAACGCGCCAGCCGACCGTGCACACCTACTACCAGGAAAAGTTCCAATGGGGAGAGGTCGCGGACGCCTACGACGAGACGACCGGCGACGTCAGTCGAACGCAGTATCTGTTGATCGCCCTCAGCAACCTCTGCACGTACAGCTGCCGGATGTGCTTCGACAAGCTCAGCACACGGCTGAATTCGGACCGCCACCGAATGCTGGGCGTGGAGCCGGTCGGGTACCGGCGCAATGACATCGACAAGGTCATCGATTTCATCCGGGCGAATCCGATCCGTATCGTCACGTTCCACGGCGGCAACCCCATCAACGAGCCCCGCTTCCTGGACGTGCTGAACGAGCTTTCGAATGACGTGTCCGTGGAGATCATCTCGAACGGTTCCACGCTCACCTCAGGAAAGGTCGACATCCGCCCGCACCTGGCGCGATTCCGGCACGTTCATTTCAACGTCAGCCTGGACGGCACACGGCGGACAACTGAATACGTGCGCATGCACAGCGACTTCGACGACGTGTTCCGCCACTTCACGGAGATCAAGTCACTGCCCAACACGACCGTCAACCTGCACAACACGATCACCAACCTCAACCTGTTCGACCTGCCCGCGTACTACACGATGGTCCTGTCAGGGCAGTTCGCCGACGCCGACTCGATCTCCAGTTACATCGCCACGGTGCCGGCCGTCCACCGGATCTCCACGCTCCCACCCGAGCTCCGGCAGCTGGCGCGCGAGCGTATCGAGGACTTCCTGCTCGCTCTTGGCGACGCGGGTCGGACGACGCCGACGGACGCGTTCGACTTCAAGGCGAACAACGCGCGGGCGTACGCGCGGAACGTCCTCCACCGGATCGACTCGGTTCCCTATTCCCCGAGTCTCTTCGCCGAGTTCCTGGCTCTGACCCGGAGGACCGACGCGTTCTACGGCGTCGATCCGCTGCCGGAGTACAGCGATTACCTCACACCCGACGCGTCCGGCCCGTCCGGATCGTCGGGCCCGTCCCGGGCGAGGTCCTCGTCCTCCCCCTCATCCGCTTCCCAGCCTGTCGCTCCCGATGCGGTGGCGGCGAAGGGAGTCGTCGTGTCGCACCATGCCCCCGAGCCCGCCGAGGACCCCCAGGCCCTCGCGGGCCCCTGCCCCTACGTCGGTCAGCGTTCGTTCCGGGTGTCCGAGTGCATTTTCGCCTGGAACGCCGCGTACTTCCAGAACTGCACCGCTGTCACGGTACGGATCCAGCTCAACCCCGACGCGGGTATCACGCCCGCCACGATGGCGACGCTGCGCCAGACGTGGGAGACCGGCATCGAGAACAAGTGGAGCAACCACTTCGTCTGCGCCGGGCCCTACGGCACCTCCGTCATCACCGTTGACGTGCAGTGGGTGACCTCCAGCCCGCACCACGTCGTCCGGGTGCGCCAAGGCCCCGCCCAGACCGACATGACGACGTGGGACACGTCCGACAGCGGCGACGTCGCCGCACACGAGTTCGGCCACATGCTCGGCAATCCGGACGAGTACTCCGACACCCGCTGTCCGAGCCGCAACCCCGTCAACACGGGAACGGTCATGGACAACAACACCGGACCGGCGCTGCAGCGCCACGTCAACCGGATCTGTGTCTCGGCGCCTCTCACGGCCGAGGTCTTCTCGATCGGCCTGGATCTCATCTAGACCCGACTGCTTCACGACGAGGACGAGGACGACATGAGGGTAACCATCGAATCCTTTACGCGGCCCGACGTCGAGCGCATGAGGGCCGCGGTCGCACGGCTGGCCGACGGGGGCGATCGAGAGGGCGCCGACGACGTGACGTTCGACCTGTACATCTCCGGCGGCTGCCCGGGGCAGCGGGTGGATTTCCGGGCTTCGGTCCCCTCCGGGGGCGAGGCCGAGGTGACCCATGTGGACGAGCTGCGGGACGTCGACGAGCGGTTCTCGGAGGCGGTTCGCCCCGCGGAACTGGCGGCGCTGGCCCGGCACTTGGACGTCGCGTCCCTGATGGAGCTCCCGGCGAACGCGGACGAGGGGTACGTGCCGGACTCGCTCATCGGCTCGGTCGCCATCACCTCGGCGAACGCCCGCATCACCCTGTGGTTCCCCGTCGAGGACGAGGATCCTCCGGAGGGCGACGAGGTGGCGCTGAGGATCGACCGGGGGCAGGTCCCGTTCGTGCTGCGCGCCTCGATGGCTCCCGCGAGCGTCCGCCCGGCCTTTGCTCAGTTGGCGCAGGTCATCAACCGGCTCACCGGCCGCCCGCAGCGCTGACGCCCGATGAAGGCCATCCACGTCAACTCCACCTTGCCGTCCGTGCCGTACCTGGGGCGGCTGAAGGGCCCCGACGGCTACGAGGTGGAGGACTTCGAACTCCTCACGACCATCCTCTCGGCGGCCGCCTGGCGCCGCTTCAACGGCCCGATCAAGCTGTACACCGACCGTGTCGGGGAGGCGTACTACCGGCGTCTCGGGATGACGGAGCTGTGGGAGGGCGGTATCGACACGGACGTGCTGGAGTCGCTGCCCTCCTCCATCAACCACGACGTGTTCTGGACGGCCGGACGCGTCGCGGCCCTCCGGGCCGAGACAGCGCCCTTCGTCTCTCTGGACACAGACCTCGTCGTCTGGGGAGCGATCGACACCCTGATCACCTCAGAGTTCATGGCACTGCATCAGGAGCCCCTGCACCACGGTGTGTACAGACCCCGGTGCGAGCTGAGCACGCCCACCGGTTACGTCTGGGAACAGTGGGACTGGGAGGCGATCCCGTGCAACGCCTCGCTCACGTACTACGCGACTGACCGGCTCACCGAGACGTTCCACGCCAAGGCGATGGAGTTCATCCTCGGGAACCCGATCCGGCGGGAGGCCGACAGCCGTCTGCCGGTCCACGACGTGTTCGTGGCCCAGCGGCTGCTGCCGATGTGCGCGCTGAGACTGGGGGTGCGACCGGCGTACTTCCTCGACTGGCCCAAGCCCGAGCTCAACAGCGAGACGATGGCCGACGGCGCGAGGAACCAGCTGGTCACCCACGTCTGGGCCTACAAGGACGCGCTCAAGAGCGATCCGGACTGCCGGGAGTCATTCTGCAGGCGGTGCGTGGTCCGGATCCGCCGCGACTACCCCGAACTCGTCGGCATGCTGCGTCACATGCCCAGCATCCGCCGGTACCTGCTGTGAGGGAGCCGCCGTCCGCGGGCCCTGGCCGCCCCCAAGACCGTGGGCCGGAGCGCCGCGGGAGGGGACGACCGTGAAGGCGATCCACGTCGTTTCCACCCGGCCGACCACGAACTACTACGTCTCGCGAGGCGAAGGCTCCCCGTACCGGCAGGAAGACTTCGAGGTCCTCACGACAGTCCTGTCGGCCCTGGAGTGGCGTCGGCACAACGGATCCATCCGGCTCTACACAGATCCGCCGGGCCAGGAGTTCTACGACCGGCTCGGCCTCCTGGACCTCTGGGACGGCGGAGTCGATACCCGACTCCTGGAGTCGGTGTCCGAGACGATCAACGGCGGCGTCTTCTGGTCCTTCGGGAAGATCGTGGCCCTGCGGCAGGAGGCGGCACCGTGCTGCGTCATGGACATCGACCTCATCGTCTGGGACGGCATCCGGCAGCTCGTCACCGCGGAAGTGATGAGCCTGCACGAGGAGCCACTCGGCTTCCCCGCCTACGTCGGCCGGGACCGCCTCGTCGCACCACCCGGATTCGACTGGAGCGGCCTCGACTGGTCGGTCACTCCTTGCAGCGCCGCGCTGCTCCTCTTCACCGAAGACGCGTTCAAGAATGAATACGCCGACCAGGCGCTGTCGTTCATGGCGGGCAACCCGGTCCGGTCGGAGCCCGACAGGTCGGTACCGGCACACCCGATCTTCGCGGAGCAGCGGCTGCTGCCCATGTGCGCGAAGGCTCGCGGAGTGCGCATCGGTTCCTTCCTCCGTGACTACACGGGGGCCGAGCTGTGGTCCGGCCAGAAGAACAAAACGTTCACCCACCTGTGGAACGCGAAGTCCCTCCTGCACAACAACCCGAGCAGGAGAAGGGAACTCTGCACGCGGTACGCCCACAGAGTGCGACGGGACTACCCGGAGGTCACGAAGGTACTCGCCAGGTCCGAGCTCCTGCGGGACCACTTCCCCAACGGCTGACCGCCTGCCAGACGACGCGGGACCCGGCAAGAGCCGCCGGACAGGCCCTGGTTGCGACCGTCACTTGCGCACGTGGAAGCGCAGCATGGTGACCCCGCCCGACTGGATGTTGCCGAACGGCTCCAGGTCGATCCGGTCGAGGCCCGGGGGCGTGAAGCGGACGCCGTCGCCGAGCAGCACCGGCAGCACGTACACCAGGATCTCGTCGACGAGGCCGCGCTGCAGGCACTGGGCGGCCACGTCGGCGCCGAGGATCTCCAGGTTCTTGCCGTCGGCGGCGCGGCGTGCCGTGGCCACGGCCTCCTCGATGTCGCAGGTGAGGAAGGTGACGTTGGGGTCCGGCTCGTCGGGCGGGCGGTGGGTGAGGACGAACTGCGCCCCGCCGTCGTAGTCGGGGTTCTCGTCGGACATGCGCTTGCCGACCTCGTATGTGCCCCGGCCGATAAGCATGGCGCCGGTGGCCGCCATGACCTCCGGGAACGTCGCAGACGTCATGTGCTCGAAAATCCAGTCCATGGTGTGGCCGGGACCGGCGATGAATCCGTCCAGGGACATCGCCCTGTTCACGACCACTTGGCCGGTGCTCGCATCCGTCATGCGTCTTCTCCAAGCAGGTCGCGGGCCGGGATCGCATCATAGGCCGGTGAGCAACATATTCTCCGGCGGCAGCCACGACCTGGACCTGTCCAATGGCGCCACCGCGGTGTTCACCGACGTGCTGACGCTCGCCGTGTCCGATCTCGCGTCCGAGGACTGGGACTTCCGCTTCGCGGCACTGCTGACCCTGCAGGACCAGAACGTCATGGGACGCGGTGCCGTCGGGTTCGATCTGGCGGAGGTCGACTGGGGCGGTACGGAGCGGGAGCGCGCCCGCGCGAAGGACTTCGTGCTGCGTGCCACAGCACTCGCGGCGAGCGGACATCGCTGGAACGAGCTGGACTACTACCCTCCCCGCGTCCGTGACTACCTGCAGCGCTTCACGACCATGGTTGAGTCCTTCACCCCGCCCGCCGACAGCAGCGCCGCGCGTGACTTCCCCGGCCCGGACGAGGCCGCGATGGCCTCATGCGTGCGCCACCGCGTCCTCAGCGCGCTCCCGCTCTGGGACGGCTGCTTCCTCTGCGTTCGGCCGGACTAGTCTTCCGAGTCGGGGGGTGACCCGTCGGCGAGCTGGTTGCTGCGGTCGATCTCCGGCATGTGTGTCTCGGCCCAGACCCGCAGGGCGGAGAGCGGTCTTTCGAGGGACAGGCCGAGCTCGGTGAGCCGGTAGTGGACGGCGGGCGGCACGGTGGGTTCCACTCGGCGGGCGACCAGGCCGTCGCGGACCAGACTCTGCAGGGTGACGGACAGCATCTTCTGTGAGATGCCGGGGATACGGCGCCGCAGTTCCGCGAACCGGAGTTCGTCCGGAGCCTCCTCGGCCAGCACCTTCACCACCATCGACGTCCACTTGGTGCCGATACGGTCGAGCAACTGGCGGACCGGGCACCGCGGATCCAGCAGATCACCCCGCTCACCGGGCCGCCGCCCGGGATCTCCGGGCCTCGATGTGGTCACTCAGGGCTCACCACCTGAAGGGAAAGTGCCGTCTTGGACGACCCAGGTTAGTTCCATAGCGTGACCTGGTCACCTTTCCTCACCACACACCTGGAGCCTCTCCATGCCCGAACTGCGGCGCGTCCCCGTCAACGGTGTCGAACTCAACGTCGCTCTCGCCGGATCGGGCCCGGCCGTACTGCTGCTGCACGGTTTCCCGCACACCTGGGAGCTGTGGACGGACGTCATGGCCGACCTGTCCGGCCGCTACCGCGTCATCGCGCCGGACCTGCGCGGGTTCGGCGCGAGCAGCCGGGCCGCCTCCGGGTACGACGCGGGCACCCTGGCCGAGGACGCCGCGGCGCTCCTCACCACGCTCGGCGTGTCCTCGGCCGCGGTGGTGGGCATCGACGCGGGTACCGCGCCGGCCTTCCTCCTCGCCCTGCGTCGCCCCGGTCTCGTCCGGCGCCTGGTCGTCATGGAATCCCTCCTGGGCAGGCTGCCCGGCGCCGAGGGCTTTCTCGCCGACGGGCCGCCGTGGTGGTTCGGCTTCCATTCCGCCGCGCCCGGCCTCGCCGAGACCGTGCTGGAGGGCCACGAGGCCGCCTACGTCGACTGGTTCCTGCGTGCCGGCACGCTCGGCGACGGGGTGCGCCCCGCTGTCCGGGACGCCTTCGTCCGCGCGTACACCGGCCGCCAGGCGTTGAGCCGCGCGTTCTCGTACTACCGGGCGCTTCCCGAGAGCGCGGTACAGATCGAGCAGGCGGTCGCCACCGCCCGCCTGACGGTGCCGACGATGGCGTTGGGCGCCCATCCCGTCGGTGCTGCGCTGGAACGTCAGCTCCGCCCGGTCACCGACGATCTCACCGGACACGTCATCGAGGACTGCGGCCACATCATCCCGCTGCACCGCCCGCACGCCCTGCTCAAGCTGCTGCATCCGTTCCTGGCCGGTGAGGACGCGAAAGCAGCCTGACCGGGGCCGACGGCTGACTTTCGAGGGTCCGCGATCAGGGGCGTCCCGGCACATCCGCCCCCCGTGCGATCCGACGGCCGTCCTTCGCCGAGTGTCAGGCCAGCAGCCGCGCGAGCTCGGCCATTTCGGTCTCCGGGTCCACGGCGGGCTGGATCACCAGCTCGTCGACCCCCGACTTCTCCAGCTCGTTGATCCGCTCGACGATCTCGCTCCGGGTGCCG
The DNA here is from genome assembly GCF_042677545.1 of Streptomyces sp. NPDC127108. Classification (NCBI taxonomy): domain Bacteria; kingdom Bacillati; phylum Actinomycetota; class Actinomycetes; order Kitasatosporales; family Streptomycetaceae; genus Streptomyces; species Streptomyces sp. NPDC127108. Next base: position 24,344 of record NZ_JBHXTE010000001.1, read on the forward strand.
ACCAGGCCGAATTTGTCCACCAGGGAGGGCACGATGAGCTCGCGGTCCTCAGGGGAAGGGCGACCCAGGTAGTTGCGGTAGAGGGCCTGGTGAAGCCGGGGGTCGGTGAGGGTGGTGCCACGCAGCTGGAGGAGACGGTCGACAGCCGCGGCCTCTTCCGGAGGCAGGGACGCACGAAAGGCCGGGTTCTCCGCGCCGAGGATCAGTGCGCTCAGGGCGATGTGCCCCATCGAGTCCTTGACCGGATCGCCGTAGCGGTCCTCGCCGTCGGCGAGGACGTACAGGGAGGACATGAGATACGAGCGGGTCTTCTCGGCGCCGCCCGCGTCCCGCGCCGCCGCGCGCCGGGCCTGGCTCAGGGCGGACCAGGCCGCGGGGTCGTGCAGCCCGAAAGAGATCAGTCCCGCGCCTAGCCGACCGGCTACCCCGGCGGCCTTCGGGCCGAACGCGGCCACGACGAACTCCACCGGAGCCTCGGTGTTGACGTACGACCCGACGTGCAGGAATCGCACGCGGCTTGACCGGGTCCCCTCGCGGTAGTCCGTCTCGCGGCCCGCGGTGAGATCCTGCAAGGCGGCCGTGAACGACTCCAGCTCCGCCATCTTCGTAGGCCGCATGCCGAGCGTGCGCCGCGCAGTGTTGCCGGTGCCGACCCCGCAGACGATGCGGCCGGGGGCGAGGGCGTTGAGACTGCTGACGGCCGCCGCCGCGGCGGGCGCGGAACGCAGTGCGGGTGAGGTGACACCGATGCCGAGCCTGATCCGGTCGGTGGACTTGGCGCAGAGTGCGAGGCTCATGAACGGGTCGCCGTGGACCATCGGCGAGTCGTACACCCAGAAGCTGTCGAAGCCGAGTTCCTCCGCGCGGGCGGCCAGGCGTTCCACACCCGGCCCTGCTGTCATGACGATGCCGGTCCGCATGGCGGCTCTCCTCGCCGTCGAGTGAGGTGGCTGAACCACCCCGACCGAGTCCGGGGCGTGAACGACGAACGTGACCTTCCCGCCCCGGTCCGCTCCCACACATCGGGCGCCCGGGCGTTCCCTCGGCGCAGTGATTCAACTCCCACCGGACATGCCGCCCTTGGCGTACGGACCCTGGTCGCCCAACACCATCCTGGCGGCGCCCCTACGCCCCCGAGGCGGAAGGGAACCGCCGGGCTCAACCCCAGGTCGAGCCCGCCGGCTCCCTCCGTGCCGTCGCCCTACGGCGTGTAGACGGCGTCGCTGCCGTACAACTCCCTGGTGAACGCGGAGACATCGGCGCTGCGATCGGCGCCGTTGAGGTTGTACGTCAGGTAGACGCCGTACCCCTCACTGACGGTGCGGCGGGCGAGGTTGGCGGCGGTGCTCTGCGAGGTCCGGCCTATCTCGACGGCGGCCGGGGACAGCTTCGACTTGGGCAGTGCGATGCCGGGGACCTGCCAGGTGCCGTAGTACGGGTTCCAGGCGTAGTCGAACTTCGACGAGACGTCGACGCCGCCGTACGAGAGGCGCGATGCCGCCGGGCCGATGTTGTAGAGGCTGATGATCTTGTCCGGCATGTTCGCGCGCAGCGCCGTCACCAGGTGCACGAAGGAGCTGGCGTTGGGCTGGCCGGTGCCGTTGTTGCCGTACTCGGCGTACTCGTCGTCGAAGTCGATGCCGTCGAGGCCGTACTTGGTCACGGTGTCCGACAGCTGCTTAGCGAACGCCGATGCCGCCTGCTGGGACGGGAAGTTGGCGAAGCCCGCGCCCTGATGGTTGCCGAGCACCGACAGGACGACCTTGATGCCCTTCTGCTGCAACGGCCGTATCTGGGTGACAGCGTTGTCAAGCACGCGCTGCACGTTCTCGTTGAAGTGCAGGTACGCGGCCTTCTTGCCCGTGTCGTAGTTGATGTTCGCCGCGAAGATCACGGCGACGTCGAAGACGTTGCCGCCGCCTTTGGCGAGGGTGTACTTGCCGACGTTCAGCATGCTGTTGTCGTTCACCTCGACGTACGCCACCGAGGTCGGCCCCTGCTTCGCCGCAGGAGGAGCGGGCTCAGGGGCCGCTGCCGCGCCGGTCATTGCGGTCGTGCTGAGGGCGAGGGCCGCGACAGCCGAGAGCGCGAGCGCGGCCGTCCGCACTCTGCTCCGTACCAGACTGAACATCGTTGATCATTCTCCCATCGCGTGGGTCGGCGCCCGACCTGTTCGAAAGCGCCGAGTGAGCCCTCCGAGTTTTCCGCTTCTGTGACCGAATCCCAAGAATCATGCGCGAACTCTTCACGACTCTCACGCACGTCGCGTCACACACCACTTGCCAGGCAAGGGCAGAGCTCCGGCATCGTGATGTCAACAGACATCCCGGTAAGGAGCACGCAGTATCGAGTCCCACTCTCGGCGAGACGGACCACCGAAGTAGGCACAGAGAGCGTCAGCCATACCTGAGAACCCTTTGCCTCCGTCGTAATCATCCGAGAGGAAGATCTTGTAGGTCCGGCGCCCCTTGAAGAGGGTGCGACGGAGATCTTCTCCCTCCTCGGCACCGGCGGTATCCGGATCATGAGGGAAGGACAGGCGCTCCGAGGTGAACTGGACGTACCTTGCCTGGCTCAGTACAGCTCTTGTCTCCTCCACTGACGCGATGCGCCAGGCAGCGACACTGAGCTTCATCCCCAGGACGCGGTCTCGCCCGGAAGGGGACGCCATGAGGCTGACTGCGGCCATGGCGGCGTTTCGGCCCTCTTGTTCCTCGTACTGCCGTTGCGCGGTGCGGTGCTGTTGCAGTGCCAGCCCGCCCGCCAACGACGCGAGCACGACCAGGACCGACACCACGGCGACCAGGACCCGCCGGAGTCTGCGGGCACGAGACCGGGCCGCTGTGCTGGCCTGTAAGAAGTCTCTTTCCACACAGGTCAGGGACTGCTGCTGCGAGGGGGTGGTCCAGTGTTCTTCGGCAGCATTCAGGCGAGGGCCCCGCCACAGCGAGTCCCGGTGGCGATGATGCTGGGCCCAAGCGTGAGCAGCTTCGGTCAGTCGCCTGTGAACCAGCAGCCGTTCCCGGCCGGTGTCTATCCACCCGCGCAGGCGCGGCCAGCTGGTGATCAGAGCCTCGTGGGCGAGGTCCACGGTGTCGTCGTCGAGGGTGATCAGGCGGGCCCGGGCCAGCCGGTCCAGGACCTGATCGACGTCCCCGGTGTCCTCGGCGAGGTCGAGTTCCGAGCGCGGAACGGGGCGACGGGTGTCCGGGGCGCCCTCTCCGGGGGTGATGAGGCGGAGCAGGAGCAGTCGGGCCAAGTCCGCCTGCGCCTCGGTGAACTGGGTGTGGATGGTCTCGGCGGTCTGGGCGATCGCTCCGTGCAGGCCGCCGGCTGCTTCGTAGGCCTCCATGGTCAGCGCCCGGCCACGGCACCGGCGCCAGGTCTCCAGCAGCACGTGCGACAGCAGCGGCAGCCCGCCCGGTTCGTCTTTGATCTCGCTGATCAGGCGGGCGGTCAGGTCACGCTCCACGATCAGCCCTACGGCCTGTGCCGGTTTGACGACGACCTCACGCAGCTCTGCCTCGCTCATCGGGCCGACCAGCAGGCTGGAGGCGGTGAGGGCGTTGGCCAGGGTGCGGCGTTCGGCACAGCGGCCGTAGAAGTCGGCGCGGACGGCGATCACGACGCGCAGCCTGCTGTCCGGGTCGCGGGAGGTGAGCAGCCGCTCGATGAAGGCGGTGCGTTCTGCCGGGTCGTGGCAGAGGGTGAAGACTTCCTCGAACTGGTCGACGATGACGACGGTGTCCGCGTCGCTGTCGGCGGGGTGCAGGGCCGGAGCGTGGGTGCGTAACGGGTGTTCGCCGGGGGTGAGGATCCGGATCGCGGCCAGGCCGTCCGCCCCGGCGCGCAGTGCGGGGATCAGCCCGGCACGCAGCACAGAGGACTTGCCGCTGCCGGAGGGGCCAAGGACCGCGGTGAACCGGTGCTCACTCATCAGGGCCCGCGCGACATCCACCAGGGTGTCGCGTCCGAAGAACCGGTCGTGGTCGTCCGGCTCGAACCGGGCCAGCCCTTGGTAGGGCGGCTGCATCCTGCCCTCGCGTGGCTCCGCGAGCGCTGTCGCCTCGTGGGCTTCTTTCCACCGGCGCTCCCACTGCGGCACGTTCCCGCCACAGGCGCGGACGTAGGCCAGCGTGACGGCGAGGGAGGGCAGGGCCGTGCCGGCGGCCGCCTGCGAGAGGGCCGTCACCGAATAGCGCGCACTCCGCGCCATCTGCCGGTACGTGGGGCTGTCCGCCTCCTGGCGCAACTTCCGTAACTCGAAAGCGAACTGCTGCACCGGCCCCGCTGACGGGTCGACGGGATTCTCCTTGCGTCCCACCCCGGTCCCCCCGATACCCAGATGATCGCTTGGCCCACAAACCTACGAACCCGACCCGGCCCCGGCAACCAGCACCCCGGCCAGAACGCCCTGCTCAATGAGCCATGTCCTGACTTGATCAACGCCGCCGAAGCGGACTGTGCGGCAGTGCGTCAACCACTCGAACTGCGTCGCAGGCATGCGGGCCACTTGGATGTACCGAGGTAACGATCACTCCGCTGACCTGGTCGTCTTGCGCTGGTTGGCGTTGAAGCGCGCCTTCTTCTGGCGATTCCCGCACGTGTTCATGTCGCACCATCTGCGGGTGCGACTCTGGCTGGTGTCGAAGAAAGCGGCCTGGCAGGTCGGCGATGCGCACAAGGCCAGTTTCCCGTCTCGCTCGCCCGCGATGATGCTCACCGCGTCTGCGGCGATCACGCCGAGGGCGTCTTCCACGGGGGACGACGGGTTGAGCCGCCATCGCCGCTTGCCCTCGGGTGTCAGGACGGCCGCGGCCCGGCCCTGAGCGCTGCGGTCGTTGATGACTTGGACAGCGGACGCAGGGAGAGCGTCCTGGGTCGCGGCCGCTGTCGCGGCGGCGTGGATCGACTCCCTCAGTTCCCGAGCGAGGTCGAGCTGGGCAGGGGTGCAGGCGTCCACGGCGAGGCCGTTCACCGCCAGCCAGTCGACGAGTCGTTGCGGTGTGGGAATGCGCTCCACGGCGTCGCCGTGACGCTCCGACAGAGTCCCCGTGAAGCTGGTCGCCAGCACGTTGCCGAGGCGGAAGTCAGGGAAGCCAGCACGCATGGAACCACCTTAGCTGGTTGCAGTTCGGCTCGAAGGACTGCTAGAACCGTCTTAGCCGGTTCACAGAAGGTCGTAGCCGGCTCCGCGACGGCCAGGAGGAGTCTCGTGCCCCGTCCCACCAGCGACGTGCAAGCATTTGAAGCCCACGCAACTGACGCCGACCTCGACGATCTGCGCGCACGACTGGCGGCGGCGCGGCTGCCGGAGGCCGAGACGGTCCATCGCGCCGCGCCCGGTCCTCGCCGATGGGACCAGGGCGTTCCGCTCGCCGACCTCGTCGATGTCGTGAACTACTGGCGCACCGGGTACGACTGGCGACCGTTCGAGGAGCGCCTCAATCGGATCGGTCAGTTCCGTACGACCATCGATGATCTGGGGATCCACTTCCTGCACCGCCGCTCCGCGCGCGCGGATGCCACTCCCCTGCTCCTGACTCACGGGTGGCCGGACAGCATCGCCCGGTTCACCGATGTGGTGGACGAGCTGGCCGATCCGGAAGATGCGGACGCGCCGGCGTTCCACGTCGTGGTCCCGTCGCTGCCAGGCTTTGGCTACAGCGACAAGCCGGTCACCACCGGGTGGGGAACCGAAAAGATCGCGGCCGCTTGGGTGGAGCTGATGGGACGGCTCGGATACAGCGAGTTCGCAGCCCATGGCGGCGACTGGGGAGGCAACATCACCACGGTCCTCGCCGGCAGGTTCCCGGCGCACGTGCTCGGCATCCACACGACGTTCGCGGAGGGACCGCCCGGGCTGACGACGGACGGGCTGACGGCGGACGAACGCAGGTGGACCGAGGAGACCCGCGACTTCTGGCGCCACCGCGCGGCGTACGCGAAGCAGCAGGCGACCCGACCGCAGACCATCGGCTATTCGCTCGTCGACTCACCGGTCGGGCTTCTCGCCTGGATCCTCGACAAGTTCGCCGAGTGGTCGGACACCGAGGACAGCCCGTTCGAGAGGATTTCCAGGGACAGGATCCTTGACGACGTCACCCTGTACTGGCTGACGCGGACCGGCGCGTCGTCGGCCCGCATCTACTACGAGAGCCACAACTCGCTCGATCCCGAACTTCGGGTCGACGTCCCGTCAGCGATCACCATGTATCCCCGCGACGTCGAGAAGGTTCCGCGCCCCTGGGCACAGGAGCGGTACCGGCAGATCGTGCGATGGAGGGAGCCCGAAGTCGGGGGGCATTTCCCGTCGCTCGAGGTTCCCGAGTATTTCGTCAAGGATCTGCGAGAGGGCCTCGCGGCAGTGCTGGCCGCCAGGGCTTGAAAGGCTGTCCGCCGGTGTTCGGGTGAGGCCGGGAGACTCCGGGATCCGGGGGGGGCAGCTCGTGCCGCGGTCGCGGATCAGCGCACGCCGTGGGCTTGCAGGACCGCGGAGATGAAGGCCTCGGGGCGCTCCTGGGGAAGGTTGTGGCCCGCGCCCGGCACCACGTGATGCACCCAGCGCCCGGGGTAGTGCGGCGCGTACGAGCTGCCGTCGGTCCACGGGGTCACACCGTCGGCCTTTCCGTCCAGCGTGACCGTGGGCACGGTGATCTTCGGCTGGCCCAGCAGCCGTCGCTCCAGCTGCGCGTAGCGGGGCGCCCCTGGGACGGCGCCGAGCCGATGGCGATAGCTGTGCAGCACGACCTCGACATAGTCAGGGTTGGCCCACAGCTGCGCGGCCTGCGCGAACTCCGCCTCGGTGAACTGCCATTCGGGCGAGTTGCGATGCCAGACGACGCGGGCCAGATCGTCCCTGTTGCGTTCCAGACCCTTCGCCCCGCGCTCGGTGAGGAAGTAGAAGAAGTACCAGAGCCCCGACTCCACGGCAGGGGACAACGGCTCGTCGGCGCGCGCAAGGTTCTGGATGAGGTAGCCGTTCACCGAGACCAGGCCCGTGCAACGGTGAGACCACAGCGCCGCGGCCACATTGGCCGCGCGCCCGCCCCAGTCGTACCCGGCGAACAGGGCCCGCCGGATGCCCAGTGCGTCCATGAACTCGACCAGGTCCGCGCCCAGCGCGGCCTGCTGGCCGGAGCGGACTTCTCCCTCTCTGCGGAAGACGGTCTCTCCATGCCCGCGCAGATACGGGATGTAGCAGCGGAAACCGCGCGCGGCGAGCGCGGGTGCCACCTCCGCATACGAACCGGCCGGGCTGAACGGCCAGCCGTGCAGCAGGATCACCGGCACACCGCCGACCGGCCCCACGTCGTGATACGCACTGTCCAGAACCTCGGTGGACACATGCCGGACCGGGCCCAGACCTCGGCGTCTCCGCGCCGCCTCGCCTCCCGGCGACGCCTCGGCGTTCGCGCCCCTGCCGAGGGCCGATGCCCGGCCCGCCCCGGAGAGACCGACCGCGCCTGCCGCCATCGCCATCGTCTGCGCCACCCTGCGCCTGCTGATCACGTCGTTCCTCTCACTCACCGAACGGCACCCATCTCACGACACAGCCCGTCACGCATAACCTGACTGACTGGTGACGACCTTCCTCTCTCCATGCACACATGTCAATCCCGGGGTGGGCAGACATGGCACGCGTTCCGTACCCTTTGAGGGCGATGCGCCCCACCCGGCACGCAAGGTCCACCGACAGGGAGTCAGCCATGAACACCGCACGCGACCTCGCAAACATCGCCCTGTCCAGGCCGGACCGCTCGGTGGGGCAGGGCGACCTGTCGCTCGCGCTCGCCGGTGCCGAACTGCTCGATCTCATCGCGGCACAGGCACTGCGGGTGGAGGAGGACCGCATCGTGCCGGGCGAGCGGACCGCGACCGGAGACCGCCTTTGGGACGAGGCCTCCGCCCAGCTCGTGCGGCAGGAACCGTACGAGTCGGTCGAGGATTGGTTGTGGCGTCGGGGCCGCGGACTCTTCGCCGCCTACACCGACGACCTGGAGCGAACCGGGCAGGTCACCCGTACCGGAGGGCAGCAACCGGCTTCGGGCGATCCCGTTCTGGCCGCACTGGTCACGGTCGCCGGGATGCAGGACGGGCCGGACAGCGCTCTTGAGGACCTGGCCGACGACGCGACCGCGGCGGTTCTGGCCGCAGTCGGGAACGCCGTGACGGAACTGGAGGCGGTCCGCCAGCAACGGTCGATCGAGAACGCCGCATTCGACAACATCTGGCGCGCTCCGTAACTCTCTCCGAGGATCGGCCGGTTCGGGCTCGTCAGGGTGGGTTGCTCCGTTGCGGGCCGCGCCGGGCGGGAAGCACACCCGCGAACCCGTCCCGCCCCGGGGACTTGGTCACCGAGTGCGCACACGCCCGAGAACCGGGGCAGACCGGCCGCGGGATCACCGAAGACTCAGAAGTCCGATGACGGTGACGTGCAGGGTGCGGCCGAGCCGATCGGCGAAGTCGACCTTCGTGGCGGCGAGTTCGGGGTCGCACTGGGCCTCGGCGACGGCCTCCGAGGGGTGGGCGAAGGGCCAGAGTCCGGCCGTGAACACGACGGTCAGGGAGACCAGCTCTCGAGCCGCCGCCGCTGTCAGCGTGGTGATGTGGCGCCGCAGCAGCTCGGCCAGCTCTCCCAGCAGCCGGACGTGGGCCAGCTTGAACTCGCGGACGGCCTCGGCGGAGATGTTCCGCTCCAGTTCGGACCCCAGCGCACTGAACAGACCGCACAGCACAGGCCGTTCGGCCAGCGACCGGGCCAGGGCGTCCGTGACCGCCGCGGGACCATCGGGCCGAGCGGCCTCCAGCTCGTCGGAGAGCTCCTCGATCCACTGTGCCAGGGACCGGTTGAGCAGTTCGAAGAACACCGCTTCCCTGGTCTCGAAGTAGCGCACGACGTTGGTCTTCGACAATCCGACCCGACGGCTGAGTTCCCGCAGGCTGATCTCGCCGACGCTCATCTCGCCCAGGAGTTGGGTCGCGGCGTCGAGAATGGCCTGCTTGCGCACCTCGCGCTGCTCGGCGCTGCGCGCGCGCTGAAAGCCGGTCGGCCGGTCGTCCGTCATCGTCGCTTCCCCTGGGCCCTGTCGCGCGGCCCGGGTCCGGCGCCGCCTGCGGTCACCCTAAGCCCCCTCGACGTCGCCTCCGGAGCGGCGCCGCCGAGGTGCGCGCGGAGGCTCGGGAACACCCGGCGGGGTCACACGGATTCGCTGACGGCACGCCATGCGGCGTCCTGGTCGGCGAGCCGTTCGGCCATGCGCCCGGCGACCGTGACGGCGTCCTTGCCCAGGAGCAGGCGCAGGGGCGGCTGGTCGGTCTCGGTGAGGTCGAGCAGGACCTGGGAGATGCGGTCGGGGTCGCCGGGCTGCTGGCCGTGTGCGCCGCGGATCATTCCCACGGCACCCCCGACCACGGCCTCGTACGGGGCGCTGACCGGCGGGGTGGCCATGGACGCGCCGGCCCATTCGGTGCGCATGCCGCCGGGCTCGACGACGGTGACCTTGATGCCCAGGGGCGCCACTTCCTGTGCGAGTACCTCGGAGAAGCCACCGACCGCCCACTTGGCCGCCTGGTAGGCGCCCAGGCCCGGGACGCCGACGCGTCCCCCGACGGAGGAGACCTGGATGATGTGCCCTGAGCCCTGCGCGCGCAGGACCGGGAGGGCGGCCCGGGAGACGTTGACGACGCCGAAGAGGTTGGCTTCGATCTGGTCGCGGAAGGCCTGGTCGGACATGTCCTCGATGGCGGCCATGTCCGCGTAGCCCGCGTTGTTGACGACCACGTCCAGGCGGCCGAAGGCGTCCACCGCTGCCTGCACGGCGCGCCGCGCCGCCTCGGCGTCGGTCACGTCCAAGGTGACCAGGTGGACCCGATCGCCGTACTTCTCGACCAGGTCGTCGAGGGTCGCGGTGCGGCGGGCCGTGGCGACCAGATTGTCGCCCGCCTCCAGGACTGCCTCGGCGACGGCGCGGCCCAGACCGCGGGAACTTCCTGTGATCAGCCAGGACTTGCTCATGGTGCGTCCTCGTTTTCTGCTGTCGTGACGCCCACCCCACCCCATAAGAGGCCAGTGGACCTTTATTGCTTCGACTGTAAAGGTCCACTGGCCTCTTGTCGACCGAGGGCACGGAGCGACGTGTCTCACGGCGGGCACGGGTACGTCCGCGTGTGACATATGTCGGACCGGTGGCACACACATGAAGCGCTCGACATTTCCTCCGGACGCAAACATGTGTCGTGCTAGAGTCGCCGACAGCTCGGCCTTCCCTCCGACGTCGCCTGCGGCCAACTGCCCGCCCGCCACGTCGCGTCCACCACGCCCGCCGGTTCTCCCGGTCGTGCGTCGCCGCCGGGATCCGACGGTGACCGGCCACCGCGCATCAGCCCGACCCGGACGAAAGACGTATGAACAACAGACCACAGCACCCGCGACTCACACCCCCTCCCGTGCCCTTCGCCCCCGAACTCGCCGCGGTACTGGACAACCTGGGGCCACCACGGCACAACGCGCCGGCGTCGGCCGACGACATCCCCCGCTGGCGTGCGCAACTGGCTGCGGCGGACCCGTCACTCGATCAGCTGCGCGACCACGGCAGGTTCGAGATCCAGGAGCTCCTCGCGCCCGGTCCGCACGGAGCCCCCGACATCCCTCTCCTCCTCGCACGCCCCACCGGCCTCCGTCGGCCGGCACCGGTCATCTACCACCTGCACGGCGGAGGCATGATCGGCGGATCCCACCGCACCGGCATGCGGATGATCCTCCACGAGTGGGCCGAACCCCTGGAGCTGGCCGTCGTGTCGGTCGGCTACCGGCTGGCGCCGGAACACCCCTGTCCGGCGGCGATCGAGGACTGCTACGCCGGGTTGGTGTGGCTCGTCCGCCACGCCGACTCGCTCGGTGTGGACCCCCGACGTGTCATCGCCGTCGGCGGGAGCGCCGGCGGCGGCCTCACCGCCTCCTTGGCCCTGATGACCCGGGACCGCAACGGACCCGGCATCCTCGGCCAACTGCTGATGTGTCCCATGCTCGACGACCGCAACGACACGTTCTCGGCACGCCAGATGACCGGCCTCGGCGTGTGGGACCGCCACGCCAACGAACTGGGCTGGACCGCTCTCCTCGGCAAGGACAGGAACACCTCGCAGGTCTCGCACCATGCCGCGGCCGCCCGCGCCACGGACCTGTCCCGGTTGCCGCCCGCCTACATCGACGCCGGTGCCGCGGAGACGTATCGCGACGAATGCGTCCAGTACGCCGCGCGCATCTGGCAGGCCGGCGGAGACGCCGAACTGCACGTGTGGTCAGGCGCGTTCCACGGCTTCGACCAACTCGCGCCGCACGCCGAAGTCTCCCGGGACGCCCGCCGGACCCGCTTCCGCTGGCTCTGCCGCCTGCTGAGCCGCGAGGTCCGTCACCGTCCCGCCCGTGACGCCCCATGAGGGTCGCCGCGTACAGGACGAGCCCGGCCCTCATGCAGTAACCCGGCACACCCACCCGCCAGTCCGTGCTCCCGGACGCCGTCACGGCGTCGGAGCCGATCCGAAAGGCAGAGCAACACGATGGATCTCGGTCTCACCAACAAGCGGGCCCTGGTCACCGGTTCGAGCGCGGGCCTCGGCGAGGCCACCGCCAGATTCCTGTCGGCGGAGGGCGCCGCGGTCGTCATCCACGGACGGAACGCGGACCGCACGGAGCGGGTCGCGCGGGAGATACGTGACGCCGGCGGCACAGCCGCCACCGCCGTCGGCGACCTGGCCACCGACGAGGGCGCCGCCGAGGTCGCCCGCGCGGCCACCGCAGCCGGCCCCGTCGACATCCTGGTCAACAACGCCGGTTTCTACCGCCATCTGTCCTGGGCCGCCGCGAGCCCCGACGAATGGCGCGACACCTACAACACCAACGTCGTCTCGGGTGTGCGGATGGTCCAGCACCTGGTACCGGCCATGCGCGAGCGCGGCTGGGGCCGCGTCATCACCATCGGCGGCGGACTCGCCTCCCAGCCGATGGCCACCCACCCGCAGTACAACGCCGCGCTCGCGGCCCGGCACAACCTCGCCGTGTCACTGGCCCGCGATCTCAAGGGCACGGGCGTCACCTCCAACGTGGTGTCTCCCGGAGCGATCCTCGTCGAGTCGGTCCGGGGCTACGTCACGGACATCGCTCCCGCCCACGGGTGGGAGGGCACCTGGGACGAGATCGAGCAGAAGGCCGTCGACGCCTTCATCCCGAACGACCAGGAGCGATTCGGAAAGGCCGACGAGATCGCGGCGGCGGTGGCGTATCTCTGCGGCGACCACGCCCAGTACATCAGCGGGGCGACGATCCGGGTGGACGGCGGACTCATCCGCTCCGCGTTCTGAACGGCGTGGCTCCCGCACTATGGCCTTCGCGAACTCGCCGCGCGACACCGCAGCTCCAGCTCGCGCACAACGCGGAGTTGGCGGTTCGGCGTGTGCAGGAGAGCCATGTCGGCTCCGGACAGTTCCGTAAGGAATCGGTAGTGCGTCGACCGTACCGTTCACGGTACGACGATGCCCCCCGGAACGTCTCCCGGGCACCCGTCTCAGGTTCCGGGGAGGATACGGCGTGTTTCGTAGGCCCACATCGCGATCTCGACCCGGTTACGCGCGCCGAGTTTGGCCATCAGGCTGGCCAGATGCGTCTTCACCGTGCTGAGGCTGATGTGCAGTGCGTCGGCGATCTCGGTGTTGGTCAGCCCGCGAGCGACGGCGAGGAGCACTTGCTCCTCGCGGGCGGTGACGGGGGCGACCGGCTGGGCCACGGGCCGGCCAGCGGGCAGGTCCGCGAATGCCTGGAGCAGACGGACGGTGACGCTGGGCGCGATGAGCGCCTCACCGTCGGACGCCGACCGTACGGCCTGCGCCAGAAGGTCCGGTCCCGTGTCCTTGAGGAGGAATCCGCGGGCCCCGGCACGCAGCGCGCCGTAGACGTACTCGTCAAGGTCGAACGTGGTGATGACGACCACGGCCAGCGGGTCGGCGACGCCCGGGCCCGCGACCGACCGGGTGGCCTCGAGCCCGTCGAGCACGGGCATGCGGATGTCGAACAGGCTGACGTCGGGGCGCAGTTCGCGGGCCAGACGTACCGCTTCCTGTCCATCGGCGGCCTCGCCGACCACCTCGATGCCGGGCTGGGCGTTCAGCATGATCCGCAACCCGGTGCGGATGATCGTCTGGTCGTCAGCGACGAGGACGCGAATGGACACCGCTCTCGCTCCTCGCTCTCGGCAGTTCGGCTTCGACATGCCAGCCCTGGTCGGCACCCGGGCCGACTCGTAGTGTGCCGCCGAGCAGGGTCGCGCGCTCGCGCAGTCCGGTAAGTCCGTATCCGTCGCGACCCCGGCCGGTACGCCGACCGTTGTCGCGCACGCTCACCCGTACCTTGTGCCGTCCCGCGGCGACCCGAACGACGAGCTCGGTCGCGTCGACCGCATGACGCAGCGCGTTGGTCACCGACTCCTGCACGATCCGATAGACGGCCGCGTCCACGGCCGGGGGCAGCGCGTCCAGTTCGCCGTCGAGCCCCAGGTCGACCCTGAGGCGACCACCCGGGGTGCGCACCAGGCGCTCCAGATCCGCGACTCCGGCAGGGGGCGCCAGCTCGGCGCCGACCCCGCGGTCGCGCAGCGCGGCGACCATGGCGCGCATTTCCTCCAGCGTGCGCGCCCCTTCCTCCTCGACCCCCTCCAGCGCCTCGACGGCGGCGGACGTGTCGGCGCCCGCGAGCACCCGGCCCGCCTGGGCGATGATCACCATGGCCGACACGTGGTGGGCCACCGTGTCGTGCAGTTCCCGGGCGAGTTGCTCGCGCTCGCGGGAGCGCACCTGCTCCAACTGCCGCTCGCGAGCACTCCCCCAGAACCGAACGGCAGCCCCGACCACGCCCGGCAGCAGCAGGAAGACGAAGCCCACGACGTTCTCGCCGACCGGGGTCTCGTCCGTGACGGAACACAGCGCGCCGACCGCGAGGATCACCGCGCCGCCCAGCACGATCTCGCGTCCCGATCCCCACCGGGGCAGCGCGTACACCAGCACGAGTACGACCGCGCCGACGGTGTACAGGCCGACGGGCTCGCGCGGTGCGGCGGCCAGCGAGACCACCTGAAGCAGCATCACCGAGCCGAACGCCAGCGTCACCATCGCCAGCGGGCGGGTCCGGCGCCACAGGGGCAGCAGGCACAGCCCTACGGCGAACACCACCGCCACCGGCCGCCACACGACGTTCTCGCGCAGGGTGGCCTCCAGCGCCACACCGACAAGGCCCGCCGCGAGCAGCGCCCAGTCCCGCCGCACCCGGGCGAGTGCGTCGGGCGGCCGGGGTTCGGTCCACAGGGTTCGCAGGTCGTCTCGGAGCACGGTTCTCAGCCTAGGGACCGCGGCGTGCCGCGCATCGGCCGAAAGGACGGGTCGTCACTCCACCCCGGGGCCCACGGATCCGCGGCCCGCGGGCCGATGCCGCGGAGCTCCGTGGCGACGAGCCTCGGCATCGGCGGCCGTACAAGGACGGCCAACGAGGCGGTTGGAGGAACCGATGCTCTCGAAAGCCCTGTTGCGCCTGGGCGCTGGCGCCGCCCGCCATCCCTGGCGGGTGATCGCGGCATGGCTGATCGCCGTCACGCTCGCCGTCCTCGCCGCCGTCGCCTTCGGCGGGCGGACCGCGGACTCGATGACCGCTCCGGGACTGGACTCCCAACGGGCCGCGGAACTGATCGAGCGGGCCGGGAGCGGCCAGGAGGGAATGACCGCCCAAGTGGTCGTCACCCCCCTCGACGACGGTGCGACGTTCTTCGACGACGACGGCGCGCGCACCGCTCTCACGCGGCTGCGGGCCGAGGTGAAGCGGCTGCCGCACGTGCTCGGCACGAGCGACCCGGCGGGCGCGCTCGACGCGGGCGGGGACACCGCTGTGCGCGGCGGCCTCGTCTCGGTCGACGGGCGCATCGCGGTCGTCCGGGTGCAGTACCCCGACCAGAGCCATCTGTCGGCCGAGGACCTCGACGCCCTCGTCGATCTCGGCGACCGGCTGCGCGCCGAACTGCCCCTGCGCATCGAGATGGGCGGGAGCCTCTTCTACGCCTTCTCCGACGCCGACGGCGGCGCGAGCGAGTTGATCGGCCTCCTCGCCGCGGCCGCGATCCTGTTCCTGGCGTTCGGTTCGCTCGTCGCCGCCGCGCTGCCGATCGGCATGGCGGTCTTCGGGCTGACCGTCGGGGTCGCCACGATGACGGTACTGGCGGGGGTGACGGACGTCCCCACCTTCGCACCTGTCCTGGGCAGCATGGTCGGGCTCGGAGTGGGCATCGACTACGCGCTGTTCGTGCTCGCCAGGCACCGGGAGTACCTCGTGCGCGGGCTCGATCCGCACGAGGCGGCCGGACGAGCCGTGGCCACGGCGGGGCGGCCGGTGGTCTTCGCCGGCGGCACCGTCGTCGTGTCGATCCTCGGTATGGCGGTCGCGAACGTGCCGTTCATGACGGTGGGCGGGCTTGCCGTCTCGATCGTCGTCCTGACGATGGTGCTCGCGTCGGTGACGCTGCTGCCGGCCTTCCTCGGCGCGGCGGGCCCGCGGCTGGGCCGGGCCGGCCGGATCGGCCGGGCACTTCGGGCCGGGCGGCTCTTCCGACGGCAGGGCGCGGCGCCGGACGCCGTCCCCGCCGCCGGGTGGCGTCGCTGGATCGGGCACGTCAGCCGGCACCCGGTGCTGTACGCGGTCGGCGCGGCGGGACTGCTGCTGGCCGCGACGTTGCCCGTGCTCGGCCTGCGCGTTGGGCTGCCCGACGACGGCTCACTGCCCCACAGCCGTACCGAGCGCCGGGCCTACGACCTCGTCGCCGAGGGGTTCGGCCCGGGCACCAACGGTCCCCTCGTCATCGCCGCGGACCCCGCCGGTGATCCGGGAGTGGTGGACCGACTCGTCACGACGGTCGCGGCGGATCCGGGCATCGCGTCCGTCGCGCCGGCGCGCATCGACCGGGCCACCGGCGTCGCGACCCTCGTGGTGTTCCCGACCACCAGCCCTCAGGACAAGGCCACGGCCGACACCCTTTCCCGGCTGCGCACCAAGGTGCTGCCCGCGGCGATCGAGCACGGCCCGGCCAGGGCCCACGTCGGCGGCGCCGCCGCGAGCCTGTCCGATGTGGGCCAACGCACCAGCCAACGCCTGCCGGTGTTCGTCGCCGCCGTGCTGGCGATGTCGTTCCTGCTGCTGATGCTGGTCTTCCGCTCGATACTCGTACCGCTCAAGGCGGTACTGCTGAATCTGCTGAGCATCGGCGCGGCCTACGGCATCATGGTCGCGGTCTTCCAGTGGGGCTGGGGAGGCGCACTCATCGGGCTGGAAGCGACGGTTCCGATCGTGTCGTTCATCCCGATGTTCCTCTTCGCCATCCTGTTCGGCCTGTCGATGGACTACGAGGTGTTCCTCCTCTCCCGTGTACGCGAGGAGTACATGCGCACCGGCGACAACGGCACGGCGATCGTGGAGGGCGTCGCGGGCACCGCCCGGATCATCACGTCGGCCGCCCTCATCATGGTGGCGGTCTTCCTGTCCTTCGCCGTCGCCGATGACCCCTCCACCAAGATGTTCGGGCTCGGCCTGGCCACCGCGATCCTCATCGACGCGACGGTCGTCCGCATGGTGCTGGTACCGGCGACCATGACCCTCCTCGGCCGGGCCAACTGGTGGCTGCCGGGGTGGCTGGACCGGCTGCTTCCCCGAGGCCCGGTCGGCACCGACGCTGCTTCCACGGGTGAGGCCCCGCGTCCACGGCTGGTTGACCGTTGACTCAGTTCTGCCCGCCCTTGGTGTCCTGCACCTGAGCCCCGCCATGCTTTGAGCTTGTTGCTCAGGCGCGTCGAGGTCCTCGTGGGCCCCGGCGAAGACCAGGGCCCACGCGATCGCGAGCACGCCGCGGCTCAGCTACAGCTTCAGCAGGGCGGACCGTCCGTCCGCGGTCACCTGGCCGGTCGGGGGCGCGGTACGGGTGCTCATACCGGTTCGGCCTTTCTCGGATCGGGAGGTGTCGTCGGCCGGTCAGTGCCGGGAGGGGACGCAGCGGAACGACGTGGCGAGGGACGGGTCGCCGGAGCCCTTGTACCGGGACACCTGGGGGTAGGCGCAGAGATTGCGCTCGACCTGCTCGCCGGAGGCGTTGGTGAGCGTGGCGGGCAGGGTCCTCGGCGCCTTGCCCTGCTCGACCCAGTCGGCCAGTGCGGCGAGGCCGTCGGCCGAGCCGTCCTGGCCGTTGAGGCCGCAGTGGCTGGTGCCGGGGGCGAGGAAGAGGCGGTAGAAATCGTCGACCCGCTGGGGGCCGCCCATCTTCCGCTCGACCTGCTTGCGGTACCGCACGGTGCCCTCGGTGGGGATGTACTCGTCGTCAAGACCGTGCCAGGTCAGCAGCTTGCCGCCGGACTTGCGGAAGGCCGACAGGTCCGGGTCGTCGGTGCCGATGACGTGGTCGTACTCGGCACGGGACTGCTGGAACAGCTTCGTGAACTCGCTGTACGTGACCTTCGTGAGGTCGAAGGACGGGTCCTTCTTCAGGAAGAGCTGGACCCACAGCGCGGGCACCTGGAAGGGCTGGCCCTTGACGGTGCCGTCGGTGTCGGTGACGGAACGCGCCAGGCCCTTCAGATCGGCGCCGACCGGGACGCCGGACCACAGCTTCCGGCCCGAGGTGGTGCGCGGGCCGTCCCAGATCTTGCGGACCACGGCCGCGTCCGCCGCCGTGATGGTGAGCTCCTCGCCGGCGCAGACCACCTTGGTGCCGATCAGACGGCGCGGGTCGAAGTCGCAGCGGGAGGGGTCGTTGACGAGGCCGTCCCGGACGCCGTCGAGCTTGTCGCAGGCCTTGACTGCCGCGCCGGTGAACGCGTCCAGCTCACAGTCGGTCGGGTAGGTCTTCTCGTTGTTCAGGACCACCTGTGGCCACAGGGTGGCGACCTCGAACTCGTCCCAGTTGACGGCGGGCGCGTCCGCGAGGATGCCGTCGTAGTCGTCGGGGTAGGCCTGGGCCTCCATGTAGCCCTGGCGTCCGCCGGTGGAGCAGCCGGTGAAGTAGGAATAGGCGGCGCGCTTGCCGTAGACGTGGTCCACGACCGCCTTGCCGACGACCGCGGCCTCGTGCTGGGAGCGGGACGCGAAGTTCTTCAGCGGCGTGCCGGCGACCTTCCCCTTGCTGTCGAGGACCCAGCTGGTGTCCAGGACGTCACCGACTCCGGCGTCCGTGGTCGTCACCGCGTAGCCGTTCTTCACCGCTGTGCCGAGGCCGACACCGTTGTCCCCGGCGCTGTAGGCGCTGCCGCCGATCGCCTGGAAACGGCCGTTCCACTGCGCCAGGGGCAGCCAGGTCTGCACCTTGGCGTGGTCGCCCTCTCCCGGGTGGGTGAGGGTGACCGTCACCTGGCAGAAGGCCGGGACCCCTGAGACCTCGCCGCCGAGCAGTCCGGTGCCATGGATGGTGCCGCCGGCGTGGCGGACCGCCGTCACGGACTCCACCTTCGTACCGGCCGGAGCCCGCACGGACGGCGCCGCGCACGCGGCAGTGGTGGCGGTGGCGGTGTCCCTGGTCTCGTCCGCCGAGGCGGTCGGCAGGTACACCGCCGCGGCGACCAGCGGCACACCGGCCGCGAGTGCCGTCAGAGCCTTCTTCATTGCTTTCCCATCCAAGAGGTAGGTGTGCGTCTGGTTGCGACGACACATGTTTCACGTCGTACGGGACCACTGGGGGCGGGCAGCATGGCGCCGACCCGCTACTACTCTGGCCACGAGTTCGCGGCGGGACATCAGTCAATTGACGACTCCTCACGAGAGACCGCCTTCGTCACCCTCTTAAGAGGTTACGAGCGTGGCACGGCTCTCCTGTGGGTGTCAACGGCGGTCTCGCACGAGATCCACGGCGAACACACAGCCGACTTGAATCGACACACGCACATATGAGGTTGGGCCGGTCCCGGCACGTCGGGCGAGCCCGGATCCACGTCTCACGCAGCTGTTACTCTGTGCGTCACATCGACTGTCTATCGAGGAGTGCAGACGTGGCGGGTGACGACGACATCTCGGGGTGAGACCCCGTTCCGACGACCACTGGCAGGCGCTCAGGAGCGCCGCTGACGTGGTCCGTCTCGTCGTACCCCTTTTCGCACGTCTACCCAGGGCAGAGGTCTATTCCCTGCCCTCACATCCCTCGAGGTCACCTCCATGTCCCACACCGCCGCCGTCGTCTGCTCGAACGTCTCCTTCGCCTGGCCCGACGACACCCCGGCCTTCCACGACCTGTCCTTCACCGTGCCCACCGGCCGCACAGGGCTCGTCGCACCCAACGGAGCCGGAAAGAGCACCCTGCTCAAGCTGATCGCGGGCGAACTCAGGCCCGCCACGGGATCGTTGACCGTCAGCGGCACCCTCGGCTATCTGCCGCAGAGTCTCCCTCTGACCAGTGACCTCACGGTCGCCGAGGTGCTCGGCGTCGACGCGGTGATCCGCGCCATCGACGCCGTGGAGACCGGCGACGTCGCCGAGGAGCACTTCACCACGATCGGCGACGACTGGGACATCGAGGAACGCACCCGCGGCCACCTCGACCGACTGGGCCTCGCCGACCTCGCCCTGGACCGCAGCCTCGGCACCCTCAGCGGCGGCCAGGTCGTCTCCCTCGGCCTCGCCGCCCAATTGCTCAAGCGCCCCGACGTGCTGCTGCTCGACGAGCCCACGAACAACCTCGACCTCGAAGCCCGGCACAAGCTCTACGACGTGCTCTCCGACTTCTCCGGCTGTCTGCTGCTAGTCAGCCACGACCGCGAGCTCCTCGACCGGATGGAGCGCATCGCCGAGCTCGGCAGTGACGAACTGCGCCTGTACGGGGGCGACTTCACCGCGTACGAGGAAGCCGTGCGCGCCGAGCAGGAGGTCGCCGAGAAGAACGTCCGCAACGCCGAGCAGGACCTCAAGCGCGAGAAGCGGGAGTTGCAGCAGGCCCGCGAACGCGCCGAGCGCCGCGCGAGCAACGCCGCCAAGAACCTCAAGAACGCCGGCCTGCCCAAGATCTTCGCCGGCAACATGAAGCGCGGCGCCCAGGAGGCAGCCGGGAAGTCCGGCACGATGCACGCCTCCCGGGTCAGCGAGGCCAAGACCCGGCTCGACGACGCCGGACGTGCCCTGCGCGACGAGCAGCGCCTCACCCTGGAGCTGCCCGACACCCAGGTGCCCGCGGGACGCAACCTCTTCCTCGGCAAAGGCGCGCAGGTCCGCCTCGGGGACATCGACGTGTTCGCCCCGGGCGGCGTCGACCTGACCGTGCGAGGCCCCGAGCGGATCGCGCTGACCGGGCCCAACGGCTCTGGGAAGACCACCCTGCTGCGCCTGATCACCGGTGAACTCACGCCGGACAGCGGGGACATCAAGCGCAACGACGGCCGGATCGCCTACCTCTCGCAGCGCCTGGACCTGCTCGACCTGGACCGCACCGTCGCGGAGAACTTCGCCGCGTTCGCACCCGAGCGGCCCGCGGCGGAGCGGATGAACCTGCTCGCCCGCTTCCTCTTCCGGGGCGCCCGGGCACATCTCCCGGTCCGGGTACTCTCCGGCGGCGAGCGCCTGCGAGCCACGCTCGCCTGCGTACTGTGCGCCGAGCCTGCCCCGCACCTGCTGCTCCTGGACGAGCCCACCAACAACCTCGATCTGGTCAGCGCGAGCCAACTGGAGAGCGCGCTCAACTCCTACCAGGGCGCCTTCATGGTCGTCAGCCACGACGAGCGGTTCCTCGCCGAGATCGGCGTGAACCGCTGGCTGCGGCTCGCTGACGGACAGCTCCAGGAGACGGGGGCCCCGGCCGTGTGAGCCGCCGCATTGCTCGACGGTCCGCGCTGGTCGACGAACGGGCGACGGCCAGCTCGGCCGCCGCTTCCTTGCATGTCTCTCCGCCACTGCATCCGAACATGTCGGAACGAAGAAGGGCCAGCCTGGTCCGGGTGCGCAAGCACAACAGCACTTATCGTGAAGAGCGAACATGCCAGACAGATCGTCGGGCGTCGACACTTATCTGCACGGACTCCTCGACATGGGTAGCATGCGCAACGTCATTCATATCGAGGGAGTGAACGGTTGTGACCAGCCAGTCAGCCGCCGCGCTCCGGTCGCGGTACCTGGAACAAGCCGTATCGGACCTGGAGGAGAACCGCCGCCTTCAGCAGGAGCTGCAGGAGAGGATCTCGATGCTGAAACAGGAGGAGGCCCTCCTGGGAGACATCATCAGTCTCGCCGAACGCTACAAGGGCTTCGCGGATGCGTCCCGACTGCCCGAGCAGCCGCAGGACGAGCCTGTTGCGGCGAAG
Source organism: Streptomyces sp. NPDC127108 (assembly GCF_042677545.1). Taxonomy (NCBI): domain Bacteria; kingdom Bacillati; phylum Actinomycetota; class Actinomycetes; order Kitasatosporales; family Streptomycetaceae; genus Streptomyces; species Streptomyces sp. NPDC127108. The sequence goes on from NZ_JBHXTE010000001.1 coordinate 45,698, forward strand.
CCGAAGCAGACTGCGGCCAGGGCGACTTCGCCGCAATCGGCGCGGGCCAAGACCTCGTCGTCGGGCACCTCGGCCAAGTCCGGCACGGAGGGGAAGCCACGTCAGCCCCTGCTGGGAGAACTACTCACGAAGCTGCTCGCCAAGCACGACGAGCCGCGCCTGGCGAAGGAGCTCCGGGACGAGCTCCTGAAGAAACACCCTGACCGCAATCCCACACCGCAGGTGGTGCGGAACACCCTTGAGTCACTTGTCGCCAAGGGACGCATCCAGCGGCACAAGCAGCAGCGGTCCGTCATGTACACCCTGGTGAAGCAGGGTTGAGCACGGCCCGTACCCGAACAGCACCGTCGTCGCAGTCCAGCTCCTTCGTCACTGGTTCACACGGTGATGGTCTTGTACTCGGTGTACGTGCCGAGGCCGACCGCACCGTACTCACGGCCGATGCCGCTGGCCTTGAATCCGCCGAACGGGCCGTCGAAAGCGACGGAGGCGCCGTTGACGGTGACCGTGCCGGTGCGGAACCGGCGGGCGACCGCCAGGGCGTGGTCCTCGTCGGATGACCAGACACCGCCGGACAGGCCGTACTCCGAGTCGTTGGCGATACGGACGGCGTCGTTCTCGTCGTCGTAGGCGATGACCACCAGGACCGGACCGAAGATCTCCTCCTGCGCGATCCGCATGGAGTTGTCGACGTCGGCGAAGACCGTGGGCGTCACGTAGTTGCCCTTCTCCAGGCCCTCGGGGATCTGCGGGCCGCCGGTGACCAGGCGGGCACCCTCCTCGATGCCGAGCCGGATGTAGTCACGCACCCGCTCCTGCTGGTCGGGGCGGATCATCGGGCCGATGAAGGTGTCGGGGTCGTTGGGGTCACCGACCTTCAGCGACTCGACCAGCTCTTTCAGCGCCGTCACGACCTCCTCGTACGTCTCGCGCGGGGCCAGGACGCGGGTCTGGGCGATGCATGACTCGCCGTTGTTGAGCAGGGAGGCGAACTTCAGGCCCGCGACGGCCTTCTCGATGTCGGCGTCGGGGAGGATGACAGCGGCGGACTTACCACCGAGTTCCAGGCTGACCCGCTTGAGTTGCTCGCCCGCGATCGAGGCGATGCGGCGGCCGGCGCGGGTCGAGCCGGTGAAGGCGATCTTGTCGACGTCCGGGTGCGACACCAGGTGCTCACTGGTCTCGCGGTCGGCGGGCAACACGCTGATCACCCCTTCGGGCAGTCCTGTCTGCTGCAGCAGGTCGGCCAGGAAGCCCATGCTCAGGGAGTTCTCCGGGGACACCTTGAGGACCACGGAGTTTCCCGCGAGCAGCGCAGGGATGATCTTCGAGGTGGCCGAGGAGAACGGGGAGTTCCACGGGATCACCGCGGCTACGACGCCGACCGCCTCGCGGCGCACGACGCTGCGCACCGGGGAGGACGGGTCCGAGGGGACGAGGGTCTCCTCCCAGCCGAACTCCTCCGCCGCCTTCAGGTAGGCGTTCGCCTGGCGGGTCAGACCGGGCTGCCCGGCCCGGGTGAACCAGCCCGCCGAGCCGTTCTCCAACGAGATCAGGTGTGCGGCCTTGTCCGCGTGCTCCTCGCGCAGCGCGTTGAAGCGGCGCAGCACCGCGATTCGCTCCGCCGGCGAGGTCAGCCGCCACTCCCCCTTGTCGAACGAGACGCGGGCCGCGGCCACCGCCCGGTCGACGTCCTCCGGCTGCGCCTGGGCCACACGACCGATCAGTGACTGGTCGTGCGGGGACGCGATGTCGAGCAGCGTGGGGTTGCTCGGCTCGACCCAGGAACCACCGATGAAAAGACGGTCGTAGGTGATCATGCGCTTTCTCACTTCCAGGGCTTGTCGATCCGTTGGAGCGCCATCTCTAACTGTCACTTCAATGTAGCACTTATACTTGTTAGATCCACATACGGATGACTGAGACATGTTGCTCCCTCAGAGGAAGCGGTCGGTCGACTTCGCGCGAACCGGCGTGTCCGCTTTTCTCGCTGTGGTTGCGCACGTGGTGCTGCAAGCTGTCCCTGCCTTGGCGCGGGTGGTCAACGGAGCCCGCGCCCATGGGCGTGCGATCCCGCCGTGTGTGATTGCTTCGTTCCTGGAGGGAACATGAGTCGCGTAGCGGAGTACGAGTTAAGGCTCGACTGGGTTCGGATCGACGATGTCAGCGAGGGTTCCGGTGACCCCGTCGGCGAGGTCTACGGCAGCATCAGTCTGGACGACGTGACCTTGTGGAAGCCCACCAAGGGCGGCCTCTTCGGAAACCCCACCGCCACCTATCTATCCATGCGTGCCGGGGAGTTCTTCAAGCTTCCCGACAACCGCTCCTCGCGCCGGCACTTCGACGAGGACGCCCCCCAGCAGTCCATCGCCTTCCGTCTGAAGATGAACCTCAGCGAGAGCGACGACTGGAACTCGCCCGACGTCATCGCCCGCGTTGACGAAGAGATCCGGCCCAACCCGACCGACTTCACCGGAAAGAAGAGCCTGACCGAGGAGAAAACGGCAGCCTCGGAGGGCAAGATCACCTACCAGTACACGCTCACACGTCTCGGCTAGGACACCCAGGGCCCTGAAAGCCACGGGGCCGACAGACGTGGGGCGTCCGGTGCAGCCGTCACAGCTTCCGGACGCCCTCACGCACGCCCTCAGGGGCGGCGCGCCGACCACACCCCAAAGATGAGGCTCAATGTGCTGGCGCCAGCTCAGCCATCCGACTCACACATGTAGCAGTTAACTCTCATGGGTCTACCGCCGAGAGACGCTAAGGGACCTAGCCTTCACATTCCGCCACTAGACTCGGTGCGGTGAGAGCCGACGCAGCACGCAATCTGGAAGCGGTCCTGACCACCGGGGCACGCATGCTCGCCGCCGACCCCGGCACGAGCATCGCGAGCATCGCCACCCAGGCAGGTGTCGACCGACGCACCGTCTACCGGCGCTTCGCCTCTCGCGAGGAACTCCTCGCCGCCATCTACGAATCCCGCCTGACAGCCATCGAACGGGCCATCCAGGACGCACGACTGCGCGAAGCACCCGTGACCGTAGCCCTGCACCGCTACGTCGAGAACATCATCACCGTCAACCGCACCTGGCCCGTCGACCTGACCCACATGCTCACCGACGACGCCATCCGCCAACGCCGCGACGCCTCCGTACAAGAAGTCGACACCTTCCTGGAACGAGCCACCGCAGAGGGCCTCTTCCGCCAGAACCAACCGCAAGGCTGGGCGGCATCCCTCCTCCCCCAGCTGATGCATCTCGTGTCCCGGCAACAGCCCGACCTGAGCCCCGCGCAGGCGGCAGACATCGTCGTCGACACCCTCCTGAACGGTCTCGGAGCGTCCTGACGCGCTGGGCGTCGGGGCCGAGAACCGGCGAGCGCGCCGGAAGTTCCGGGAAGTCCGACGGTCAAGTTACTTATGTACGACGATCCCGCGGGGACGAGAGTGGGCCGGGTCAGGTTCCGCCCACAGAAGGGTCGTCTCGTCATGAGCGGCAACCATCCCGGCGTACAGGCTTCCCGGACGGCGTCGTACGGCAGCCCCGAGCTGACCCTGGACATCGAGCGTGTACTGGGCGTGGCGGCCCGGCAGGCCGTCGAGGCGGAGTTCCGGTTCGACCCCGAGTCTCCCCTGATCATCTGTGTGGAGCTCCTCCTCGAGGGCGGCTCCCGCGTCCTGTGGCGGATCGGGCGCGATCTGCTCCAGCAGGGGCTGTACTCCGTGAGCGGTCTAGGTGACGTCCAGATCTGGCCGACGCACCCGGAGCGGGAACGAGCCACCGCCTGGCTGCAGTTGACCTCCGGGGACATGGCAGCCCTCTTCGAGCTGCCCGTGCCGCCGCTGGCGGAGTGGCTTGCGTACACCTATGAGCTCGTTCCCGCCGGTCGCGAACTCTGCGGGACCGACTGGGAGTCGGCGACGGCGGACCTGCTCCAGGACTCCACGGCGCAGTCCGACTGACACCCGGGGCTCCCCTCGCTCCACTTGCCCAAGACAGGCAAGGCGGGGTAGATCCCGGCCGGGAAGACGGTGACCGCCAAACGACACTCCGGTGCCGGTCAGCCCTGACTGACGTGCTGACGAGCCCGGTAGGCGGCGGCCTTGACGCGGTTGCCACACGTCTTCATGGCGCACCACTCCCGTCGACGGCCCCGCGAGCGGTCGAGGTAGACCTGGGTGCACTCAGGGCGGGCGCACTCGCGCAGCAGGGTCTCCTCGTCGCCGCCGAGGATCACGATCATCTCGCGGGCCAGTGCCGCGAGCCCTTGCGAAACCGAGCCGGTACGCGTCATGCCGTGGGGGCCGAGCCGCAGCGTCACCGGCAAGCCCGACGCCTGGAGGTTCAGCTCGGCGACCGCTTTGGTGGGCATCGGCTTGCCGTCCAGGCGGGCGGCGACCAGGTCGTAGATGGACTCGCGCAGGTCGATCGCGATGGCGAGGTCCACCTCGCTGGCGCCCGGCGCGAGATCGAGCATCCCGGACTCGACGAACCAGTCGTCGAGCAGCTCAGGGGTGGCGAGCTTCTCCATCGGCTCGTCGTTGCGCCGCGCACGCAGCGTGCCAACGAAGTCGAGAGGGAGCGTCCCGCAGGGAAAAGCATGATTCACGTAACCATACTGGCCAGTGATTGGCCAGAACACAACCCGTCACCCACGTCGCCCCCCTGCGGGGGGGGGTGCTCACCGTTCCGGCCCGACGCCACCACCCGCTCGGATGACCGGGGAGCCTGAACCGGTTCGGTCGCGCTCCTCAATCAGTACATGGTCACCAGGGGCTTGGTCTCGTCGACGACGTACGTGGAGAGCATCATCGTGGTCACCTTGCCGATGTTGACGGCGTTGTGGATGGCGCCGGAGGGGATGAAGAACGGGTCGCCGGTGCACAGTCGCAGCGCCGGCCCGTCGTCGAACTTCATCAGGACTTCCCCACGGATGATGTAGCCGACCTCCACTCCGGGGTGGCTGTGCCGCCCGGACTCCTTGTGCCGGGGTATCTCAACGAGCGTCTGCACCGCTTCCCAGCCCTTGGCCGGAGAGAGGTGTTCCTGAAGCAGGGTCCGGGTCACACCCTCGGTCGGGTCGGAGCCGACCGGACGCGGAACATGAGCCAGGCGGCCGGTCTCGGCGGCGTGGGCGGACGACGAGAGCGCGGCGGCAGCGATTGCGCCGGTGGCCGCGGCACCGCTGGTACGGAGGAGAGAGCGTCGATTGATCATCACAGATTCCTCTTCGAAGGCGGTAAGAGTCGAACCAAAAAGAACACTTGTTCCATCACTTGCCGGAGCATTTCACCGCAATCGGCACACGTGAGGCGGCAACACCTGGACGCCACCCCGCGACCGCCAGTCGGCCACCGCTTCCCTTCCGCGGCGCCCCTTGCTACATAGTAACCATTCCAGAGGGTGACTATGCAACATGTCAATCTTAGATCCGAAGAGCCTAACCCTCTAGTGCGGTTACTAGTTGCATGCTTGCTCCACTCCCCCGTGGCGGCGTCGGGCTCTCGAACCGGCCCAGGAGGTAGGCCCCGGAGCCCTAGCCCGGACACGAGGGGACAAGTAACCCGCCGCCAGTAGGTTTGGGGTTGGCTTCCATGTCGTTTCCCGGTGCCGCTGAAGAACATCGGCAGTATCCGCCTGTACCGCCCGGAGGATGCTCCGTCCGGCTGGCCGACACTCGGACGCTCCCTGACACGGCAAATCCGCTGGGACCTGATTGCCCAGCAGTACGACCAGATGGCCAAGTACGCCCCCCGGGCGAAGAAGCTGTCCCGCAAGGACCGGCAAGGACTGACCGTGCTGTCCTGGCCGAACTTCAACCTGTACGGCACCTTCCGTCTTCACATGGACAAGCGGCTCGACCTGCTGCCTGCCGCTGAACCGGAACAACACCGCCGCCCGCGTCGTGACCACCTGGTTTCGCGAGCTCCCATGGACGTGATCCATGCGGGAACATCCTGGTGGCGGTGGACGGGGGTGGCAGGCCATGGGGCGTAGACAGGGTGCGTGGGCCGGGTCGGCGGTGGCGGGAGGGGCCGCGGTGGTGGCGGCCGTGCTGGGGCCTGTGACCAACTACGCCAGTGCCACGGTGCCTGGCTGGGCGCAGGCGTGGGTGATCTGGCCGGTGTTCGCCGTGCTGGTGGCGGTCAGCATCGGGCTGTTGCTGTGGGGCCGGCATCTGGATGCCGGAGCCGGGCCGCCGATACTGCTGGCTCCGGTGAGCCGACTGGCCCGAGGCCAGCAGGCTTCGTTACGCCCCCCGCATGTTCAGCGCGTGCGGGGGCGTGAGACCGAACTCGACGTGCTGACAGGCATGCTGCGGCGGCCACAAGGCCGGTTCGCGGTGCTGTGCGCGGTCGGCGGGATGGGCAAGACAACGGTGGCCGCGCAACTGGCCACCCAGGCCGAGGCTGCGGGCTGGCGAGTGTTTTGGGTGCGCTGGCGTGACGGCGCGGAGCTGGCGCAGCAGATGGTGCAGGCAGCGCTGGCCTGCGGCCTGCCCGAGGCAGAGCTGGAAGCCGCGCGGGCGGGGCAGGCGAGTCTGCCGGATGTGGTCTGGCGACAGTTGAGCCGGGTGCGGAGGTGGCTGGTGGTGGTGGACAACGCCGACGAGCCGCACGAGATCGGCCCGGCAGGGGAGCCGGTGGCCGACTACCGTGGCTGGATCCGTCCGCACGGCCGGGGCCTGCTGGTTGTGACCAGCCGGAATGGCAGCGAGCAGACCTGGGGACCGTGCGCACAGCTGCTGCCGCTGGAGCCTCTGCCGGTGCGGCCCGCGGGGCAGGTCTTGCTGGACGCTGCTCCCGCAGCCGGCACCGCCGAGCAGGCCCGGGAGCTGGCGGCGCGGCTGGGCGGGCTGCCACTGGCGTTGCACGCAGCCGGCACCTATCTGGCCGGACCCACCAGCCGCTACCGCACCTTCGCCGTCTACCGCCAGGCCCTGGAACAGGAACTGCGGTTCTTGCTGGGAGCCACGCACCCGAATGCCTCCCATCCACAGGTCGCCCGCACCGTGGTGCGGCACACCTGGGAGGTGTCCTTGGACCAACTCGCCGGGGAAGGCAACGCTTTAGCCCGCCCCTTGTTGCGACTGCTGGCCCTGCTGGCTCAGGCCCCCATTCCACTGTCCCTGATGACCCCGGACCTGCTATCCGACGTCACCGGACACGACGTCACCGCGGTGGCTCTGGAGGCTGCGTTCGCCGGTCTGCACCGCTACGGCCTCCTCGGCCTGCCCCACTCTCCCGGCAGCACCGGCCCGGCGTCGAGCAGCAGTGACGCGGCTCAGGTGGTGCTGCATCCCCTGATCCGAGAGATCAACGCTGTCGCCCTCACGGCCGAGACCGCCGATCTCGCCGTGTGGCACGGGGCCCTTGCCGCGCGGCTGACCACGGCCGTGGACGAGCTCAACCAGCGCGGGCGCGCTGGTTGGCCTGCAGCTGTGCTCCTCGCCCCCCACCTGCCGCTGCTGCTCGACTACGCAGACCCGCGCACCGCCACACACCACCGCACCACTCTCAACGCCCTCGCGCAGGTGCTGGAGAAGGCTGGCGCTTTCGGTGCCGCGCGCCTGCTGCACCAACGGGTCCTCGACGTCGAGACCCGCACCCTGGGCCCCATGCACCCCGATACCTTGACCAGCCGCAACCACCTGGCCAACGCCTTGTTCGGCATGGGCGAACCAGCCGAGGCAATACGCCTGCTGCGGCAGAACCTGGAGGACCGCGCCCACGTCCTGGGCCCCATGCACCCCGATACCTTGACCAGCCGCAACGACCTCGCATGCGCTTTGGACGGGACGGGTGAGCATGCCGAGGCGGTGGATCTGCTGCGACAGACCCTCACCGACCGCACCCGTGTCCTGGGGCCCGAGCATCCGCATACCCTGGCCAGTCGCGACAGCCTCGGTCTCGCGCTGGATGGGATGGGCGAGCACGCGCAAGCGGTGCGCATGCACCGGCGGACCTTTGACGACCGCATCCGTGTCCTGGGCCCCGAGCATCACCTCACCCTGCTGAGCCGGCACAACCTCGCCAACGCCCTGACCAGGGCGGGTGAGCAGACAGAGGCGATACAGCTCCTGCAGCAGACGACCAACGACCACGCCCGCATCCTGGGCGACGAGCATCCGCATACCCTGGCCAGTCGCGACAGCCTCGGTCTCGTCCTGGACACGATGGGCGAGCACGCACAAGCGGTGCGCATGCACCGGCGCACCCTTGACGACCGTATCCGTCTTCTGGGCCCCGAGCACCCAGATACCCTGGCCAGCCGCCACAACCTCGCTCTCGCTTTGGCCAGTGCGGGTGAGCAGGCCGAGGCGATAGACCTGCTGCGCCGGACTCTCGATGACCGCGTCCGCATCCTGGGCGACGAGCATCCGCACACCCTGAGCACCCTCAACGCCCTGGAGGCAGCGCTGACCATGTCCGCTCAACGGCCACAGAGCCGGTGGTGGTACTGGCTGCGGCGCAGGAACGCCGCTGTCGGCGGCGGTTGAGGAGGCCCTGTATCCCCGAGTCGCCGCCAAGCGACGCTGGCAGAGCTCCAGCGGGAGCTGATCGTGGCGAACACGAACGACGGGCTCGCCTCCGCGCGAGCCCGCGGCCCGGTGGGCGGGCGCCGGCCGAAGCTCACCGCGGACCGAGCCGCGTTCGCCCAACGGCTCTACGGAGAACGGGAGCAGACGGTCCAACAGATCGCCGACATGTTCAGCGTGCTGAGTTCGACGGTGCATGGGCACCTCGACAAGACCAGGACCGTGCCTGCTGCAGATGTTGGCTGGTCAGCGTGGTTTGGTGCGGGTATGCCCCTGCCGTCAGGGGGTGGCAGGGGGCGAGTGCTGCGCCGCAGGTACTGCCCGCTGGACTGTACCTGCGGCGGGTAGCTGGGCCGCCCGCTCGCCGACGGGTACATGTCCGCGAACATCCCCGCCGGAAACAGCGCCTCCCAGTGCTCAGCCAGGAAGGCGAACACACTGTGCTGCGGGATCAACTCCCCGCAGACTGCCCACACATCAGGCCCCACCGGGCCGGGGCCAGAACCCCAACACCTTCAGCTAGGACACCTCCGCCGGTTTGCGGCCTTTCTGCGATCAGTGTGGCCTGCATAGTTCTTGGTGCTATCCGGCCCGCTGGCGTGCGGGCCCACTCCGGAATGGTGGTTACTCATGCCGCACCAGGAGATTCCGACCGGGCGCCTGTCCGCCCTCCAGGCAATCGTCGACGCGAGCCCGTACGCGTCGGACCGCAAGGACATCCAGGGGATGAGCTGTGCCGACATCAAGGCGAAGATGGACAGCCACTTCGGAGGCGCTTTCAGTGACCCCGCAGAGGGGTTCGGCTACATGATCTTGTTCTTCACCGCGCTGATCAAGGGCTGCGGATTCGTCTGGGGGGAGTCGGACGCCAGCGTGGACCCGACCACCGGGGTCTCCTTCCAGCTCCAGACCGTCTACTACTACAACAGCGACGACCGCGGCGCCAAAGTCAAGATGTACTCCGACGACTACCCCGAGCTCTACAGCAGCAACATCAACACCAAGGGCGACTACGACTCCGCCAGTGACGTCCACAACCTCTTCCGCCTCGCCCCGACGCCGGCGAAGCACTCGGGCAAGACCATGTTCCACATGTTCGTCCAGGACGGCGCCCACGCCGGCAAATCCCTGAGCAGCTACACCAAGAGCGACGGCACCCTGGGAGTGCTCGCCGTCGAGCACGACCCGGCCACCGCGGACCTCTGGGTCATCGGCGACGACGTCCATCACGACGAGTACTCGGGCAACCTCTACCGCAACTTCTCCGCGAAAGCGGAGGCGAACGGCTGGCTGACCATTCCCGACGGCAAGGGCGGCCAGCCCATGAAGATCGACCCGGTGTCGGAGAGCACCAGCCAGGGGCACGAGGGCAGGGCCCAGGTCTTTCACTTCCGGGGCGACACCTGGGGCGGGTGACCCGTCCCGCCGGCATCGAACAGCACAGCGCCACTGGACGAGGTTCCAGTCTGCTGCGACCGTCCTCGTAGCGGCCATCAACGAGTGGCTGTGACCGGCATCTTCCGAACCGTCTCCGACGGTCCGTCTCAGACGGACCGTCGGGCGAGGTCCTCCAGTACCGTGACCGCCTGAGCGGCCTGCTCATAGGGCACGAACAGGTGGTCGTGGTGGAAACCGGCGACCACATTGCAGCTCAGACCCGAATCAGCGAGCTCCCTCGCCACAGCGGCGGTCAGGCCAACCGCCTCAAGCGCCGAGTGCACCCGCAGCGTGATCCAGCCCGCCGTGTACTCATACGCCACCCCCGCCGCATCCGCCTCTTGCTGAGACAGGACCAGCGTCAGCCCTTCCTGTTCAGCGACTGTGACGACCGGGGACACGCCCGGCGGAACGATACCGTCGTCGACAGTGGCGAATACGTAACAGCCCACGTTCAGCTCGGGCCGCATCCCGGCCAGCAGCGTTTTCAGATCACTCTCACCAGACATGATCAACACCCTACGGGCAACCCTGCGCTTTCGGCATGGGTCCTGACCGACTGCCGTTTCGGCATCCACATCGCGGAACTTCAGTTTTGAACTGTGGTCTGAATGCCGTCTGTTGATCGCCCTGCGTCGAGCGGTATAACGTCGCAATGACTCTCATGAACCCCATGCGCCTCAACCGTCGCAGTGTTCTCGCCGGGGCCGGCGGTCTTTCTCTGGCCGCTGTCTCCAAGACCGCCGGGCCGGCGGCCGCCGTGGCCGACCGGCCCGAGCGGCCCGGGCAGGCCACCCTGCTCCGGGGCGCCTCACTCGTCCTGACCATGGACCCCCACATCGGCGACGGGGAGCTGGGCCTGCTCAAGGACGCCGATGTGCTCCTGCGGGACGGCAGGATCGCGGAGGTCGGCAGGCAGTTGGAGGCGCCGCGGGGCGCCCGGGTGCGGGACGTGGCGGGGCGGTTCGTGCTGCCGGGGTTCGTGGACATCCACAACCACCTGTGGCAGTCCAGCATCCGAGGCGGCTGCTCGGACCAGGACTTGGTCGGCTGGCTGAAGACGTGCAACCTGTCGACCCTGCCGAAGATCGACCCCGCAGGCATGTACGCCTTCGTGCACCTGTCCGCGCTCGACGCCCTCCAGGCGGGCGTGACCACCCTGGTCGACTGGGTGCACGCGATCCCGTATGCGACCAGCGAGCGCTACGTGCAGGCCCTGGACGACGCGGGTCTGCGTTTCGTCTACGCCATGGCCTCCTTCAAGGGCGCGGAGGAACAGGTCCGCACGGTCAAGGAGCGACTCCTGGACCCGCTGCCGCTGGCCTCCGCCCAGATTGCGGTGCACGCACGCAAGGGGAGCATCGCCACGGTGCGCGCCTCCTGGAAGCAGGCCCAGGACCTGGGTCTGATGCTCAACTCGCACGTCCTGGAGCACCGCACCGACCGCGCCGAGGAACAGATCGCGACCCTGCGCGAGATCGGCGCCTTCGGCCCCAGCTTGTTGATGAACCACGCCGTTCACCTGAGCCGCGAGGAGATCGCACTCCTGGGTGACCACGACGTACGGGTGGCGCACTGCCCGCTCAGCAACATGCGTCTGGCCTCCGGGGTCATGCCGCTGCCGAAACTGCACAAGGCCGGGGTCAAGATGGGCCTGGGCCACGACGGCGGGACGAACGACACCTCCGACATGTTCGCTCTCATGAAGGCCGCCGTCGGCCTCCAGCGGGCCGTGCACGAGGACCCGCAGATCCAGCCCGCGCTGCCCGCCGTGCTGCGCATGGGCACGCTGGGCGGCGCCGAGGCCATCGGCATGGCCGACCAGGTGGGCTCACTGACCCCCGGCAAACGCGCCGACGTCCTCGTTCTCGACCCGGGCACCTTGAACTTCGCCCCCCGCTTCGACTGGACGAGCCAGATCGTCCTCAACGGCCAGCCGCTCAACATCACCGATGTGTACGTGGACGGCCGACTGCGCAAGACCGGCGGCGAACTGGTGGGTGTGGACACCGAGAAGGTCGTCCTCGCGGCCGAAGAAGCTGCGGCCCGCCTGACTTCCACTCCCTGACACACGTTGATTCCGTCGAGATCCAGTCATGAGCATGACGGATTCCGCAGTGTCGCTCTGTCGGAGGTTTCCGCAGGCTTTCGGGGGCGGCAAGGACTCGTTGCCGCCGCCATCGACAGCAGGAGGGGACCATGCGACTCAGACAGTTACATCCCGTACTCAGACGCCTCACCACGGGCACGACCGCGCTCGCGCTCCTCGCGACCTCGGCGCTGGCCGGCGTGACGGCCCTCGCGAGCCCCGCCGCCGCGGCCGGGGACCCGAAGGCCGGTGAGGCGTGCACCTCCGCCGATCTGGGCAAGCGGTACCCGTTCATCAAGACCGTCAAGGTCGAGCCGACCATCACGCACTTCAAGGGCTACTTCGTCACGGCGGGCTCGACGGGCAGCCAGTCGGTCAAGCTCAGCACGCAGACCCAGGTGACGGTCGAGGTCGGCACCTCCACCACCATCACGGTCGGGTTCGCATTCGAGGTGCTGACCAAGGCCGAGACCGCGGTGAACCGGACCGTCAAGAAGACCACCGGCACCACCAGCTCCGAAGAACAGACCATCACCTGGAACTTCACGCAGCCCGGCTACTACGGTCTGTACCAGGGCACGCGCAAGGTCACCGGCGAGTACGGCAGCCTGAACTGCGACCGCGTCGACCGCGGTGACGGCACGTATGCCACCCAGTGGACCGAGCGTCCCGGCGGTCGGTACACGACCTTCTCCACGATCGAGGAGGGCGCGATCCGCTGCGAGGACCAAGTGCCCGCGGGCAGCATCATGAAGAAGGCGCAGGAGATCCTCGGCTGCGACGGCACGGCGGCGAAGAAGCGGGCCGGCAAGGCTCCCGCACCGGACACGGCACACAAGGGCCAGGAGGCCTCCGCGAACAGCGAGCGTGGGATCCCCGGCGAGCCGCCGGGGTTCACCTGCCTTCCGGGCAAGTACCGCATCGGCACCCCGGACCGCAAACTGTTCTGGGTGACCTATGGTGCCGGCGACTACTTCCGCCTGCGGCCCGGGCCGCGTCTGCCCGAGGGTGGGACGTGGAGCATGTGCGAGGGGCCACAGAGCAACGGCAAGACCGAGTACGCCCTGGTCAACAGCTACAAGGGCCGGTGCGCGACAATGACCGACCACACCGATTCCGAAGGCGGGCAGTTCCGCATGGACCCCTGCCGCACCGCCGATGACTACCAGCGCTTCTACATCTACCGGGACGTCCTCGGCAGCGACCTGGTCGGCCTCCAGCTCAAGGCCAACGGATTCATGGTCGGGCAGGAACGCGTGGTGGACGACACGGCCATGCGCCAGTACAGCCAAGGCAAGACCGACGGCACCGGGACCTATGTGCTGGAGAAGATCTGACCCTCCGCCAAGTAGCAGCGGACCCGGCGGAGTCCTAAGGCGTGTCCGGCGGAGCCCCGTCGGACACGCCCCGGCCGCGCCGCCAGGCAGGGTTGAGGCGGATCTCGATGTCGCCCGACGCCGCATCCGGGACCGGCTCCGCCGTCACGCGCACACCCATCGCGCGGCCGGTGTCGGTCTCGACGAACGCCAGGGGCGGGCGGCCCTCCTGCAGATGCTTGTCGCCCCACTGCATCAGTGACAGGAACACCGGCAGCAGGTCCTCGCCCACCTCGGTCAGGCAGTACTCGTCGCGAGCCCGTCTGCCCGGCTCCTGATAGGGAACGCGCGCGACGACCTGTGCGGACTCCAACTGCTTGAGCGCCCGTGACACCGCGGGAGCGGAGGTCCCGATCCGCGCCACAAAGTCCTCGAACCGCCTGGTCCCGTAGAAGCACTCTCGGACCACCAGGAACACCGTCTTCGTGCTCAGCAGGCCCAGCACCCGTTCCGCCGAACACCCGTCGCCGATCGACCAGGTGTCCCGGTCGCGCAGCCGCTCCTCGAACTCCATCGCCATGGCGCCATTGTAACTAACGCTTGCGTTATCCAGGGGTGCGTGCTTGCATCTCACTAACGACTTCGTTATCCAGATGGAGGATGCTGTGGTTGCAGTAGGGGGCAAGGTGGCCGTGGTCACCGGCGGCCGACGTGGGCTCGGCGCGGCGCTGGTGGACGAACTGCTGGCGCGCGGGGCGCGGAAGGTGTACTCCACCGCGCGCTCGGCCTACGCCGACGACCGCCCGGAGGTGGTCACCGCCGCACTCGAGGTCCGCTCGGCGGAGTCGGTCGCCGCCCTGGCGGAGGTCGCCGCCGACGCCGAGATCGTGTTCAACAACGCCGGTGTCCTGCTGCCGGACACACTGCTGACGGGCGACTTGGAAAACGCCACGAGGACCTTCGACGTCAACGTCTTCGGGCCGCTGCGGGTGGCGCGCGCCTTCGCACCGATCCTGGCCGCCAACGGCGGGGGCGCGCTCGTCAACATGCACTCGGTGCTGTCCTGGCTGGCCGGAAGCGGCGCCTACGGGGCGTCCAAAGCCGCGGCGTGGTCGGTCACGAACTCCCTCCGGGTCGAACTGGCGGCCCAGCAAACCCAGGTCGTGGGCGTACACGCCGGATTCATCGACACCGACATGGTCTCCGCTTTGGAACGGCCGAAGGCCCTGCCCGCCGAGATCGCCGCGCGGATCGTCGACGGCCTCGAGGCCGGGGACACGGAAGTACTCGCCGACGACGTCACCGTCACCGTCAAAGCCGCGCTCTCCGGCCCCGTGGAACACCTGACCTTCTCCGCCGCCTGACGCCCCGCAGCCCCGACCCAGCACACGAGGAGTACAGAACCGCCATGCCGCTGTGGACCATTCACCACACCCCCGGAATCTTCACCGCCGACGAGAAGCACCAACTGGCCGCCCGCGTCGCCGACCACTACGAAGCGGTCGGGCTGCCCCGGTTCTACGTGGTCACGCTGTTCCACGAGACCCGGCCCGAGGACTTCTACGTCGGCGGCGAACCCACCCCGGCCGGGGTCCGCATCACCATCGACCACATCGCCCGACGCAACCCCGACAGGGAGGCCCGCCGCCGTACCGCCCAGTGGATCAAGAGCATGCTGCAGCCGCACCTCGAACGGCACGCCGGACTGCACTGGGAGTTCCACGCCGACGAGACCAGCGAGGACCTCTGGATGATCAACGGAATCGTGCCGCCCCCGGGAGGCTCCGACGCCGAGAAGAACTGGGCGAAGCTCAACTCGGCGTCCGCGTACTGATCAGGCGGGGGCGGCCGCCGCATGTCGTCCTCGGCCGCAAGCATCTGCTCTGCGAGCAGGGGGCACGCCCCGGTTTCCCGCGCCCTCAGCCGCCGGACAGGCCGAGGCTGCTCAGGTGGTCAGATCCAGGGCGGCGGACACGATGCTGTCGGCATCGATCCCATGGTGGCGGTACACATCAGTGAGCGAGCCGGACTGGCCGAACTGTGTGACGCCGAGCGCGCTCGTGGCGACCTTGTTGACCGTGGCCAGGAACGACAGCGTGTGGGGGTGGCCGTCGAGGACCGTGACCAGGGGTGTGGCGCGGTCCGCGGGGAACACCTGGTCCAGGATCCAGGAATCGGCGGGCTCGTGTCCCTGACGGGCGCGTAGCGCGCGGTACAGGAGGTCGGGGCTGGTGACGCAGATGACGTCGGCGGGCAGGTCCTCCTCTTCCAGGCGGTCGGCCGCGGCCAGCGCCTCCGGGATCACGGCTCCCATGGCCGCGATGGTCACTCGCGCGCCGGAGCGCCGCCTCAGCGCGTAGGCGCCGGCGACGGCCTGGCGGCGGCGCTGTGCCCGGGCGGCCGGATCGACCGGGACGGCGGCCAGGGACTGGTCCACCGGGCGGGTGGACAGGCGCAGGTAGGAGGAAGTGCCGTCCGGTCGGCCCAGCCGGGAGAGGCTGGCGAGCAGTGTCCATTCGGTGTCGATCGCGAAGGCGGGCTCGTACGTGACGCACCCCGGTTGTTGGAGTCCTATCGACGGGGTCTTGATCGACTGGTGGGCTCCGCCTTCGGACGCGAGGGAGACGCCGGAGGGCGTGCCCACGAGGATGGACTGTCCGCCCGCGTAGATCCCGTAGGACCACGGTTCGAGTGCTCGCTCGACGAACGGGTCGTAGACGACTCCGATGGGCAGCAGTGGCTCACCCCATCGGCTCCAGGTCGCGCCGAGTTCGGAGAGCAGGCCCACCAGGTTGGTCTCGGCGATGCCCAGCTCGATGTGCTGACCGGTCGGCTTCTCGCTCCAGTGCAGGATCGTCTCCGCGTCGTCGGCGAACCAGTCCTCACGCTCGCGCGGGGACCAGACGCCCACCTTGTTCACCCAGCCCCCGAGATTGGTCGAGGAGCTGACGTCCGGGCTGACCGTCACGATCCGGCGGGCCGCCTCGGGCGCCTGCCGGGTCAGGTCGAGCAGGACGCGGCCCAGGACCGCCTGCGTGGTGGTCGAGCCCTTCGGGGTGCGGCCGAAGTCGTCCGGCAGTTCGGGGGGCGGGGTCCGGCGGACGTCCGGGCGGCGCAGCAGCTCGGCTGTCTTCTCGCACACCCGGTGCGCCTCGCCGGTCGCGGGCAAGGCACGCCAGGGGTCGTCCAGGTCCGCGGCGACGCGGGTGGCCAGGTCGCGCATCTGCTCTTCGGTCAGCAGCGCGGAGTGGTTCTGCGGATGCCCCTTCGTCGCCAGCCGGTGGCCCTTGACCGTGTAGGCGAAGATGACGGTCGGCCGGGTGTCGTCGATCGCGCCGAAGGCGGCGTCGAGGGCCTGGAGGTCGTGGCCGCCGAGGTTGGCCACCGCTTCGACGAGGACATCGTCGTCCACATCGGCGATCAGTTCGGCGACACGGGATGCTTCGGGCCCCGTGCCGGGCAGTCGTCGGCGCAGGTCGGGACCTTCGCAGCGCAGGAGTCGCTGGTATTCCGGGTTGGTCATCTCGTCGAGGCGCCGCCGGAGTTCGGTACCGCCGGGGCGAGCGAAGAGGCTCTCCAGGAGCTGTCCGTACTTCAGGGTCATGACCTGCCACCCGGCGGCGGCGAACATTCCTGGCAGCTTCCCGGCCGCGATGTCGGGCACGACCCGGTCCAGCGACTGCCGGTTCATGTCGACGACCCAGACGATCTCGCCCAGTTCCACCACCGAGGGGTCGAGGACCGCTTCCCAGATCGCTCCCTCGTCCAGCTCCGCGTCACCGAGGAGCGCGTACTGACGTCCGGTCCCCGGATCGCCTCCCACGGACGCGGTGTAGCGGCGCGCGAGGGCACCCCACACCGGCGCGGTGGCACCGATGCCGACAGATCCGGTCGAGTAGTCCACCGGATCCGGGTCCTTGGTCCTGCTCGGGTAGCTCTGCAGGCCCCCGAACTCCCGCAGCCTCGGCAGGTACGAGGCGTCGAGATGCCCGAGGAGGTGGTTGATCGAGTGCAGCACCGGAGAGGCGTGGGGTTTGACCGACACCCGGTCCTCGGCCCGCAGATGCCGGAACCACAGCGCGGTCATGATCGACACCATGGACGCGGACGAGGCCTGATGGCCTCCCACCTTGAGACCGGTCGGGTTCGGGCGCACCCGGTTGGCGTGGTGGACGATCGCCGACGAAAGCCACAGCACCCGGTCCTCGATCTCGGCCAGGACCTCCAGCTCGGGCTCGATGTGTCGTGCGCTGTTCGGGGAGCTCTTCATCGTCCAACCTCTTCGGTGTGATTCCTGCATGTTCCTGAGGACCTTCAAGCGATGGGTCCCGCGGGCGGCGGGTGGCCTGCGCGAGGCGTGTCTCAACGGCTGGGGACCGGTGCCTGCGTCGCCGCCGTGGCAGGGAGTGGATCCGTACGGGAAAGTGCGCCCGTACGAGACAGTGCGTCTTTGAGGGGCTTGTACGTCAGGGCGTCACAGAGGGCGAGCATGGCGGCCACGACCGCGCTGGTGTGGACACCGACGGTGGTCCATTCGCCGTCCGCGTCGCGGGAGACGACGAGCACACGGGTCAACGCCGGGGTACCGGGGGCACTTTCGAGTACGCGCACGCTGTACCCGGCGAGAGCGGTCTCCGCCACCCACGGCAGGTGCGGGACGAGGGCCCGGCGCAGCGCCGAGTCGAGGGCCGCGACCGGACCGTCGCCCTCGGACGTCGCGGTGACTTCCCCGATGGCGTCGGCGGATCCCTCCACTCGCAGTCGCACGCTCGCCTCGGAGACGACTCCGCCCTCCGCCGAGCGGCGCTCGACCACCTGGTAGGTGAGGGGCGCGAAGGCGGAGGGTGCTCGTCGCGGTGCGCTCGGGCCCGAGGCCGTGTCCGTCAGTTCGTCGTGCAGGAGGAGGGCGAGCGATGCGTCGGCGGACTCGAAGGACCAGCCTCCGGCCTCCAACTGCTTGACTCGGGCGACCACGCGGGACACGGCCTCCGTGTCCTGGACGTCGAAGCCGAGCTGGAGGCACTTCAGCTCCAGGCTGGCGCGCCCGGCCATCTCCGTCACCAGGATGCGGGATTCGTTGCCGACGACGTCCGGGTCTATGTGCTGGTAGAGACCGGGGTCGACCTTCATCGCGCTGGCGTGCAGACCCGCCTTGTGCGCGAAGGCCGCGGCTCCCACATACGGCTGGTGCCGATCCGGGCTGACATGGGCGATCGCGGCCAGGCCCTGGGCGGTCCGTGTGAGCTCGGACAGTCGTGCCTGCGGCAGCACCGGCATGTTCAGCTTGGTGGCGAGATTGCCGGTGACCGCGAACAGGTCCGCGTTGCCCGTGCGTTCGCCGTATCCGTTGG
The DNA here is from genome assembly GCF_042677545.1 of Streptomyces sp. NPDC127108. Taxonomy (NCBI): domain Bacteria; kingdom Bacillati; phylum Actinomycetota; class Actinomycetes; order Kitasatosporales; family Streptomycetaceae; genus Streptomyces; species Streptomyces sp. NPDC127108. The sequence continues at coordinate 64,432 of NZ_JBHXTE010000001.1, forward strand.
CTGTGCACTGCACGTGCGTGGCGCCGGCCTCGACGGCCGCGACCGTGTTGGCCACGGCGCATCCGGTGTCGTCCTGGCAGTGGATGCCGATCCGGAACGCGGTGCGCTCGATGACTTCGGCGACGGCCTCGGCGAGTCGGCCGGGCAGCTGACCGCCGTTGGTGTCGCAGAGTACGGCGACATCGGCGCCCGCCGTCATGGCCGCGTCCAGGACGCGGAGCGCGGTGTCGGGGTCGTCCGCGTAGCCGTCGAAGAAGTGCTCGGCGTCAAGGAACACCCGGCGCCCCTCGGACGTCAGGAAGCGCACCGTGTCCTGGACCATCGCGCAGTTCTCGGCCACGTCCGTACGCAGAGCACGCTCGATGTGTCGCCTGTCGGCCTTGGCGACGAGCGTGATCACCGGGGCCCCCGAATTCAGCAGGGCAAGCACCTGCGCATCCTGTTCCGCCCGTCGTCCCGGTTTGCGCGTGCTGCCGAATGCGACTAACGCCGCGTGTTTCAGGTCGAGTTCCGTGGCCGCGCGTTCGAAGAAGGCGGTGTCCTTGGGCATGGCCCCCGGCCAGCCGCCTTCGATGAATCCGACCCCGAGAGAGTCCAGCAAACGAGCCGTTGCGAGTTTGTCCGTGACGGAGTAGGAAATCCCCTCGCCCTGCGCGCCGTCGCGCAGGGTTGTGTCATAGAGATGGAAGCTGTCGCCGAGCGGGGTTCCGGCGGGTGAAGTGCGTGTGTGAGTCACCAGGTGTCCTTCCTGAGCGGTTGTCGTTGTCGGATTTCCTGGTTCGGCAGGCGCGGCGCCCTCCGCGAAGGGAGGCAGGCAACGCGACGCCGCGGCGATAGGGGCTGGTCGTACGGAATCCAGAAGGCGCACGGACGCGCAGGGAGCGGCCCTGCAACGCGGCCGGTCGACTGCCCGTGCCGGGATCACCGGCGGAAGAAGCAGGCAGCCCAAGGGGTCGGCGCTCCGCACCGCGCTCTTGGTGTCAGGCCGTGGGGACGGATTCGCCCTTCGACGGTCCAGCAGTCAGCGCCCGGAAGGCAGGGGTTCCTGGTCAGCGCACATCGCCAGGGGAATGGTTCGGCGACGAACGATCCACACGACATCCAAGTCGGCTCGGCCCCACCGATCGGGCAGGGCGAGGAGCCGTTCGCCGTCGGCATGAGCGCGCGGCGGTGGTGGGCCGCGGCTGCAACTGCTTCAGCGAATGGACTGGTTGGGTTCCGCACATACGGAGGCGGTGAAGGGCCGCACGCGGGCACGCGAGGCGGTCAACCTGTGGGGCGGTTTCCGCACGGGCGATGCGCGACATCCAGCGGTACTGGAGATGTGTGCCTGGCGAATGCGCGTAGGACGCGATGCCAGGAGGACTGCGGCACGGCAGGCTGGAAGCCCGCGTCGGCTCATACCGTACGCATCAGGGCAGGGCCAGCACGCCCAAGCGCAGAGAAGGAACGGCTTCGGTTCCGCACACACTGGAGAAGCAGCGGACATGCATGGCAAAACTCCCCGACGTCTCGGCGCCATCCTCGTGGGCCTCGTCGTGAACCCGCGGACGGCGATCTGACTTCCGGGAGCCGGGGCTCATCCGGTCACAGTGGCGGGACCGTGCCGGATTCTCACCGGCTTCCCCGTGCCGCGGGCGTTGGCCCTTCATGTGTAGCAGCCGCCGCTCGCACCGGTCACCCCCTACCGACCCCCACTCGACCGCGCACCGCCCGCGGACCAAGGGAGAACGATCGCTGACACAGCATCAGATCAGGCTGCAGATTGGCGAAACGGCGGCCCGTACAAGCGGGACGCGCGCCAGTCGCCGCAGCACACTCTCGTACGGCGGGGGCGCCTGGCCGATCAAGCGCGGTCGTGGAGCGTGACCTGGTAGCCGTCGGGGTCGGCGAAGGTGAAGGTCCGGCCGAAGGGGCCGTCGATCGGTGCGGAGACGATGGTGTGGCCGTCGGCGACGAGTGCGTCATGGATGGCCTGGACGCCGGTGGCGTGGAGCCAGATCGCGGCACCGATGCCGGGCTGGGCGACGGATGCGAGATCGGTACCGGGAAGAACGTCGCGGAGTGCGAACGCGATCGGCTTCGTCTCGAAGACGACGGCGTGCGGAGGCCCGGCCTGCGAGCGGACGAGGCCGAGGTACTGCTCGTAGAACGCCTGCGATGCGTCGAGGTCGCGCGCTTGGAGCGAGATGAAGTCGGGGCCGGTGACGGGCATGCTGATGCTCCTTCTCTTTATGTCAGCTTTCTGACACAGGCCAAGCTATGTCAGAATGCTGACATGAATCAAGACGGTGTCGACCTGGAGACGTCACTGGGCTACCTGCTCAAAGAGGCGTCGAGCGTCCTCCGCTCGGCCATGGAAGAGGTGCTGCGCCCGCTCGGCATGAGCGTGACGCACTACGCCTGCCTCGAACTACTGGCCCAGCGACCGGGCTTGTCCAACTCCGAGCTCGCGCGCGGCGCGTTCGTGACACGGCAGTCGATGAACGTGCTGCTCCAGGCCCTGGAACGAGACGGCTACGTGACCAGGCCCGCGGCGGCCCCCGTCGGGAAGGCTCTGCCCACGCGGCTCACACCGCGCGGCCGACGGAGCCTGGAGAAGGCGACCGTGGCGGTCCGGTCCGTCGAGACCAGAATGCTGGCCGGCATGACCGAGGCCGAACAGTCAGACGCGTTCCGGAGCCTGCGGAGCATGATCCATTCTCTGCGCGACGGCAACGACGGTGCATAGCTCGTGCCCCGGCGCACGCCTCGTAGTGCCGGGACAAGAGTCCAGCCGAGCGTCAAGTGGGGCGAGTTCGCGGAGGACGGCACCCCCGCCCCCTCACGGTTCGCGTCGGGCATGCGGATACCCCCGGTGGTGAACCTCCGCTGGAGACCGGCGGACAGTCGTCCCTCATGCCGGCCCTCCCGCTCACCCGAGCCGACCGACCACCGGTCCGACCCAGGACGCACCCTCAGGCAGGGATGAAGACGTCCTCGTGAGCCCCGTCCAGGATGAATCCGTTGTCGAAGCGGACGCGCACGCTCACCCGAGGCCCCCGTTCCTGGAAGGCGGTCCACGCGGGTTCCAGAGAGCCGACCTTCTCTTCGAGCTGCCTCCTGCTCTCCGTGGGCATCCCGGCCCCGAAGGAGTCGAGCAGCGACTTGAGGCGCTCGTACTCACGCACGTCGTCGCTCTCGTCCTGGTGGCCGACCACCTGCTCGACTGTCCCGCCGGTGCCCGCCGCCAGGGACAGGAACCCGATGACGACCCCCGACACCTCGGCCGAATCGGTCAGCCGGGTGTCCGCTGCCAGCACCACCCGCTGGCCTGCCTTCAGAGTCATCTGCTCCCCATCTCCCCTGCGTCGGCCACGTCCGCTACGTCTGCGCGGTGCAGGAACGCCTCGACGAGGCGGTCGGTGAAAGCCTGGTCGACGGGTTCCGCCGTCACCAGGACGCGGTGGTAGACCGGCCCCACGAGTTGGTCGATCTCCGCCGCGACGTCGAGTCCGGCGGCGAGCTGGCCGCGTTCCACCGCGCGTTCCAGTGGGAGTCGGTCGCGTCGGCGCTGTTCGTCGAGGTACCCGGACCGCAGGGCGGTGGCGAACGCGGGATCGTGCTGGGCGTGCCCGATGAGGGCCTTGAAGACGGCGCCCGCGTCGGACCGGGTGAGGAACAGAGCCAATTGGCGCAGGTGGGCGCGCAGATCCGGGGCCAGGTCGCCGTGGTCCGGTGGGGTCAGGGCTTCGGCCGCGTCCTGGAGGAAGGCGTCCAGGAGGATGTCGGTCTTGGTCTTCCACCAGCGGTAGACGGTCTGCTTGGCGACGCCTGCCCGGGCGGCGATGCCCTCGATGGTGACACCGGTGAAGCCCTTCTCGACCAAGAGGTCGTCGGCCGCCTCCAGCACCGCCTGTCGGGCCTGTTCGCTGCGGCCATGCCTGTTGCCGTGGTGACGTGCCGCCGATTTCGGCCCGGCCGTTGCGGCGGCCGTACTTCCTTGCTCCATGTCTGCCTCCTGGGGCCAGCGTAGGCCAGAACCCCTAGACGCTACGCAACGGTGCGTCTAGTCTAGGTTCATGGCACCCACCAACACCCTCGAAGACCCCCGTGTCGCCTCCGCCCTCGACCGGATGTTCCGCAGTGCCGAGCAGGACGAGGCGACCAGCAGACGGATCCGGACGGCGTGGCCCGAGGGCTCCGCGCCCCTCGGCCCGCAGGAGCAGGCCGACGCCAAGGCGGAGGTGTACATGCCGATTTCCGCCGAGGGCGGCCGCCTCCTCTACAACCTGATCCGAGCCGCCCGCCCTGCCACCGTCATCGAGTTCGGCACGTCCTTCGGCATCTCCACGCTCCATCTCGCCGCCGCGGTGCGCGACAACGGGACGGGGCGGGTGATCAGTACGGAACTGAGCGCCGCCAAGGCCGCGACCGCCCGCCGGACGTTCGCCGAGACGGGCCTTGACGACCTGATCACCGTCCTCGAAGGAGATGCCCGCGACACCCTTGCCGCGGTCACCGGCTCTGCCGACTTCGTCCTCCTCGACGGCTGGAAGGACCTGTGCCTGCCCGTCCTACGGCTCCTCGAACCACGCCTCGCGCCCGGCACCCTCGTCGTCGCCGACGATGTCGACCTGGAGGACCTCGCGCCCTACCTCGACTACGTCCGTGACCCCCGGAACGGCTACCAGAGCGTCACGTTCCCCGTGGAGGACGGAATGGAGATCAGCTGCCGCCTCTAGAACAGTGGGACGGGCTCAGACGCGGACCACGATCTTGCCCCGCGTGTGTCCGCGCTCGGCGTACGCGTGCGCTTCCGCGGTCCGGTCGAGGGGATAGGTGCGCTCGACGCGCGGCCTGTAGCGGCCTTGACTGCCGAGTTCGCCCGCCTCGGCGAGGAGCGTGGAGTCGTTCTCCGCGTTCGCCAGATGCACACCCAGACGCTGCGCGTTCGTGTAGTCGGCGATCGTCGACACGCGAGCGGGGTCGCCCACGATCGCGATGAGGTCGGCCAGGGATCCGGAGGCCGCCGTGTCGAGCGCGACGTCGACGCCGTCGGGAGCCAGGGTGGCGAGGCGCTCCGCGAGGCCGGTTCCGTAAGTGGTGGGAACAGCTCCGAGCGCGGTGAGGAACTCGTGGTTGCGCTCGCTGGCCGTCCCGATCACTGTGGCGCCCCGAGCAACCGCGATCTCGACCGCGGCACTGCCCACGCCTCCGGCGGCACCCTCGATGAGAAGGGTGCGCCCCCGCAAGGGGCCGAGCGCCCTCAACCCGCCCAGCGCGGTCACAGATGCCAGAGCGGCGCCCGCGGCCTCCTCGTCGGTCCATGCGGCGGGTGCGTGGGCCCAGGCCGAGAGCACGGCCAGCTCCGCTGTCGCGCCGGTCACGCCACCGAGACCGAAGACGCGGTCGCCGATGCTCACTCCCCGCACGCCCGTACCGATCTCGTCGACGACGCCGACGGCTTCGCGCCCAGGAATCGCGGGCAGGTCGACGGGGAGCACCTCGCGCACCGCACCGGAACGCACCTTCCAGTCCACGGGATTGACGCCTGCCGCCGCGACACGGATGCGGATCTCACCGGGACCGGGGGTCGGGTCCGGCACCTGCTCGACCACGAGGGTCTCCACACCGCCGTACTCGTGATAGCGGACTGCACGCATGACGTTCTGCCTTTCCAACACGGCCTGGACCGGGCGTTCGTGAGATCAGTGGGGTGAATGTTCGGCGTGTGCCGACGCCCACCACGCTAAAAGCTCACGTTGGCGTCAGGTGCAAGTCGGGCAGGCCGCCCAGGCAGTGGTGGCTACGACTTCAGCATTCGCCGGCGGATGAGCGTGCTTCCACGGGTGCGGAAGGCTTCGTGGATGTCGTCGCGTATCTCCCAGCGGCCGCGGGAGCGAAGCGGCTGCTCGGAAACGGCGGAACGAAGCCTCCCGAGCATCGTCTTCCGGTGCCAGCATCCCCCTATGCCCGGGCGTCCGCCGGAATCGACGTCGCGCGTCACAAGGAGATCCCCATGTCCTCCTCGTCCCGAGACACCACGGTCACCCTGGCCGGCGGCGTGCCGACCCCCAAGGCGTCCCTGGAAGGACTCACCGTCGGCGCATCCGGTGCGGGCGTCGCCGAGGTGTGCGGATTCCTGCACCGATTCGGTTATCTGCCCCAGGGCCAGGACACCTTCGACGAGGAGGCGCGCGCCGCTCTCCTGCACTACCAGCGGTTCATCGGAGTCGAGCCGACCGGTACGGTGGACGGGCCCACCTTGCGAGTCATGGCAGCGCCGCGCTGCGGAGAACCCGATCCACCTCCGGTCACCGCGGCGGCTGAGGCCGGGTTCACACTCAACGACAACTATCCGGCGTGGGACGACACCAGGCTGACCTGGAAGGCCGTGAACTATCCGCTGGAATGGGGACCCAGCGAACCCGTGTTGCGTACGATCCGGCACGGCTTCGAAGCGTGGAGCGCCCACGTGCCGTTCATCAGGCTCGTTCACGTCGGCCAGGGCGGAAACTCAGACGTGGCCATGAGCTTCGCTTTCCGCAAGCACTGCCTGAGCGGGGAGTTCACGAGCAGCAACCCGCTGGCACACGCCCCCAACGAGCACCGCGGCCAGATCCACATGAACGACGCGTTCACCTGGATCCCCGACCACTCCTTGCCGGACAGCCCCGGTGAGGCCAACCTGTTCTCCGTCACCGCCCACGAGTTCGGCCACGTGCTGGGCCTCGGTCACAGCAGCAACCAGGACGCGTTGATGTGGCCGTACGTCGACTTCGCCGACAAAGCGCCGAACTCCGATGACATCGCCGGTGTGCACGCCAAATACCCGCTCGGCGGCAAGACCGCGGGATTTCTCTTCTACCAGCAGGAAAGCGGACAATGGGCGACCGGATACCCCATGGCCCACGGCAAGAAGTGGGGAACCTGGCAGGTATCGGAGCCGGGCTCCTTCACGGACTGGACCCATATCGTCGGGGCCGGCAACCAGGCGATGCTCTTCTACAACAGGCCGACCGGCCAGTTCTCGACCGCGATCCTGCACGACGACGGCACCGTGACCACCGCCTTCGTATCCGATCCCGGTACGTTCGGAGACTGGACCCACATCGCCGGGGCCGGGAACGGCGCGCTGCTCTTCTACTACCGGCCCACCGGCCAGTTCTCGACCGGGATCCTGCAACCGGACGGCAGCTTCAAGACCGTCTTCGTCTCCGAACCCGGGGCCTTCGCCCAGTGGAACCGCATCGTCGGATCCGGCAACGGTGCCCTGCTCTTCACCAACCTGAGCAACGGCCAATGGTCGACCGGAATCCTCCAGGCCGACGGCAGCTTCAAGACCGTCTTCGTCTCCGAACCGGGGGCCTTCGCGCGCTGGACTCATATCGCCGGGGCCGGCAACGGCGCCCTGGTCTTCTACAACCAGGACAACGGCCAATGGTCGACCGGAATCCTCCAGGCCGACGGCAGCTTCGACACCGTCTTCGTCTCCGAACCCGGTGCGTTCGGCCACTGGACGCACATCGTCGGCACGGGCCGCGGCGCTTTCCTGTTCTACGACTCCCCCAGCGGCAGGTGGTCGACCGCGACCCTCGCACCTGACGGCAGCTTCGCCACCGTGCACGTATCCGAACGCCACGAACTCGGCACGTGGAGCCACCTCGTGTGCCCGACCGGATAGAACCCGCATCTGATTCCGCGTCGGCGGACCGTGCGGGGGGGCGCCTGTCGGACCTGCGTGGCGGTCGCTGGGCTCAGGCAGCGCACGACCGCACCGGAAAATCCGAGCGACGTCGGCGGTCATCCGGGATGCTGATCGCCATGGATGAGGTCAAGGTCGTCGTCGCCCATCACGAGTGCGCGACGCTGCGCGTCGGCGACGTGTTCCTGAAGGTCGACGCCCATCAGACACGCACCGACATCGAGGTCGAGGCGATGTCCAGGGCCCCGATCCCCACTCCGGAGGTCCTGTGGCGGAAGCCGCCCGTGCTCGCGCTGGCCGCCCTCCCCGGGATGGCGCTCGGCCGCCTCGGCGAGCCGTCGACCGCGTCGCCGGCGGCGTGGGCCGCGGCCGGTGCCGCCATCCGGAAACTCCACGACGCGCCCCCGCCGCCCTGGCCCGGCCGGGCCGGCCGAGGCATCGACGAGTTGGTGGCGGAACTCGACGGCGAGTGCGAGTGGCTCGTGACGAACGACGTCCTGCCCGCCGACCTCGTCACCCGCAACCGCCACGTCGCCGAGGCGGCGCTCCGGCCGTGGACCCCGGTGTTCACACATGGCGACCTGCAGATCGCCCACGTCTTCGTCGACGGCGACGAGGTCACCGGCATCATCGACTGGACCGAGGCAGGGCAGGGGGACGCCCTGTACGACCTCGCCACCGTGACGCTCGGACACGAGGAGCACCTCGGTGACGTCGCCGCGGGCTACGGCGCCGACATCGACCTCGACGTGATCCACGGGTGGTGGTCGCTGCGCAGCCTGCTGGCGGTTCGCTGGCTGTTCGAGCACGGCTTCGACCCGACCATGCCGGGCGGTGAGGTCGACGTACTGAGAGCCCGGATGTGAGGCTGCGCGGGCCCTGCTGCTGTGAGTTGCGAGTGCCTTCTCAGCCGTCGAGCAAGCCACCCCGGGGGCGCGTCGCCCGCCCTCGATCCCCACGGCAGACAGATGGCCCTGCGTTGGGGAGGCGTCGGCTGGCGTGGGCCGGGCTAGTCGATGCGGGCGAGGAAGGCGAGCGCCCGGTCGGTGGCCTGGGTGGCGGCATGCTTGTCGTACGTCGGAAGGCTGCTGTCGGTGAACAGGTGTCTGTCGCCGGGGTAGAGGAAGAGTTCGGCGTCCGCGGCCGTCTCGACGAGGGCGCGGGCCGCGTCCACGTCGCCCTCCCCGGCGAAGAACGGATCCGCGTCCATGCCGTGGACCTGGACCGGGACGTCATGGGGCCAGACACCGCCGAATTCCGAGACCGGGACGCATGCCTCGAACAGCAGCGCGCCCTTCGCGCCGGGGCGGGTCTGGGCCAGCTTCTGCGCGGGCAGCACGCCGAGCGAGAACCCGAGGTAGACGAGTTCCGTAGGCAGTGCAGCGGCGGCGGAGGTGCCGCGCGCGATGATCGTGCCGAACCCGGCGTTCTCGGCGTAGCCGATGCCTGCCTCCAGGCTGTCGAACACCTGCCCCTCAAACAGGTCCGGAACGTGGACCGTGTGTCCGGCCTGTCGCAGGCGCTCGGCGAACTCGCGGACGCCCTCGGTCAGCCCCTGCCCGTGGTGGAAAACCAGGACCTCAGCCATGTCGCTCCCTTCCTGCGGGCAGCGCCCGGACAGCGCCGCGGCACGAGTATGTCGCGCAGCACTGACATCCCTCCTGCCCCCTGGCTCCAACGCGCCCATGACCGGCCTCTCCCCCACCACCACGGCCATGGCCGAACGGCACCGCGACACCTGCCGTGAACCCGGCATCAGCCCCCGGTGAACTCCGTACAACCAGCTCCACCCTTCGACGGTCACACCAGACAAAACCCGATCCCGTCGACCGAGTGGGGGCCTCCGTGCCGCACAGCCGCCGCATCCTGACGTACGCCATCGCAGCCGCCGCGGCCACCGCCGGAGTCGTGCTCCCGGCCGGTGCCGCCGCTGCCGCACCCCGTACCGCCACCAGCGACTTCAACGGCGACGGATACGCGGACCTCGCCGTCGGCGTCCCGGACGGGACCGTCGGCGGCAAGGCCAAGGCCGGGTACGTGAACGTCGTCTGGGGCGGCCCGAAGGGCGTCGGCGCCCACGGAAGCATCCGCGTCACCCAGGCCACCCCAGAGGTACCCGGCACCCCGGAGGCGGGCGACCGCTTCGGCGCGTCCGTCGTCCTGACAGACCTCAACGGCGACGGCATCGCGGAACTGCTCTCCGGTGTCCCCGGCGAGGACGTCACCGACCGCGGCACGGACGCGGGCATGGTCATCGTCGTGGACGGCTCGAAGAACGGGCCGGGCCCGGGGTCGACGGTCCTCACCGGGCCGTCGCAGTCGGCCGCGTACGGCAAGTCGGTCGCGGCGGAGCATCTGACCGGCGGTGACAACAAAACGATCGTGGTCGGCGGCACGGACAAGGTCGTCGCCCGAGTCATCCAGGGCGAGGACAGCATGGTCACCACCGTCGTCGCCGCTCCCATGGGCGGTCGCGCCCCCGTCCTCGCCACCGGCGACTTCGACAGCGACGGCACGGCGGACCTGGCCGTGGCGTACTGGACCGCGGGTGTCCCCAGCACGCAGTCCCACGTGCGCCTGTGGAAGTGGGACGCCGACCAGGCCGAAATGGCCAACTTCTGGAACACGGACAACGCCGGTGTGACCGCCCTGGCCGCAGGCGACTTCGACGGCGACGGCAACGACGACCTGGCGCTCGGCGAATGCCGTGAGATCGCCGACGAGAACATCGACGACCCGTGCGGCCCCGAGGAACGCTTCAAGGGGGGTGGCATCCACGTCCACTACGGAAGCCCCGCAAGCGGCTCGTTCGGCACCCGCGCCCAGACCCTCAACCAGGACACCCCGGGCGTCCCGGGCGTGGCCGAGGACGGCGACCGCTTCGGTGCCGCCCTCGCCGTCGCCGACGTCAACCGCGACGGCCGCGACGACCTGATCGCGGGTGCTCCCGGGGAGGCCATCGGAAGCGGCTCGGGGGCGGGCGCCGCCTGGCTGCTCCGCGGCGGCGCCCGGGGACTGCTCGACGCCAAGGGCACCGCCGCGTCCGTCGCCTGGAACCAGGACACGCCGAGTGTCCCGGGCGTCGCCGAGGCGGGTGACGCCTTCGGCGCCGCGGTCGCCACGGGCGACTACGACGCCGACGGCGTACCGGACGTCACGCTCGGATCCCCCGGCGAGAACGCCTCCCTGGGCGCCGCCTGGCTCCTCCCCAAAGGCTCGGCCGGCGGTTCGACGGCGTTCTCCCCGCGCACGCTCGGCCTCCCGTACCTCTCGACGGCTCAGAAGTACGGCAAGCCTCTCGGCAGCCGCTGAGTGCGCCCTGCGGGTGTCGAGCCGTTGCCAGCGGGTCAGCGCAACCCGGCGAAGAGATCGTTCTCCGGTACGGCCGCGCCGGTGGTGTCCTGGACCCGTACGAAGGTCTCCACGCCCATCAACTCGGCGAACTTCTCCTTGCCCATCTTGAGGAAGAAGATGTTCTCGCCCTGGCTGGCGTGCGCGGCCAGGGCGTCGAACTTCTGACCGCTGTATGCCGTGGTGTCCACCCACGTGGAGATCTCGTCGTCGGGGAGGCCGATCTCGGCCATCGCGGCGGCCTCGGCGGGATCCGGCTCCGGCGTGTTCTCGTCGAGCTCGCGCATGATCTCCCCGAACCGCCGCATCATCGAGTGGGGCATCGTCGTCCAGTACACCTTCGGTGTCAGGTCGGTCATCTCCAGTGCCGCCATCGTGATGCGGTGGGCCTGGATGTGGTCGGGGTGGCCGTAGAAGCCGTTCTCGTCATAGGTGACGACCACATCGGGCCGGTAGTGCCGCATGAGTTCCGCGAGCCGGGCGGCGCCTTCCTCCACCGGGGTCCGCCAGAAGGAACCGGGGGCATCGTTGCTCGGCCAGCCCGTCATCCCGGAGTCGGCGTAGTCCAGCATCTCCAGATCGCTGATCTTCAGGGCGCCGCAGCTCGCCTCGAGTTCCTGGCGGCGTATCGAGGCGACCTCCGCCGGATCGTGCCCGGGGTCGCCCGGCTTGACGCCCTCCGGCCCGTCACCACAGCCGCCGTCGGTACACGTCACGAGGACCGTGCGGATGCCCTCCGCCGCGTACCGCGCGAGGACCCCTCCGGTTCCGGTGGCCTCGTCGTCCGGGTGGGCGTGCACTGCCATGAGGGTCAACGGCCGGTCAGTCATGAAACAGTCCTCCTGCAGGAATACGTCTAGGTCCACGTGCGCGGCGGGCGTACCGCTATCTCGGGGGCCGGATCCCGGCGGGTGGACGACCTTGCGGTCTCCGTGTTTCCCGCACGTGCGGTGCCGGTCCCCTGTTCGATGCAACAGTGCCGGTCGGACCGGGTGTTCCCGGTACGCATCTGTCACGACCGCAGACAGCAGACCCACGCGTTCTTCCACAGCCGCCTGACCCATCAGGCAGGCTCGCACCGCGCGCGTCAGTCCCGCGGATGGGAGCGAGGGCGGCAACGCTGTAGCTCGGAGGCCGGCCTGCCGGTCGCGAGTTCCTCGGCGATGAGACGGCCGACGGTGGGCGCCAGGGTGACGGCGGAGTGCATGACGGCGACGTAGACGGATCGATCGTTTGTCGCGTAACCAATGACGGGGCCGTGTGCGGGCATGGGGCGTCTCCTGGTGCGGTAACCCAGCAGGCAGCACTGGTCGCTTCCCCTGAAGGCCGCCACGAAGTGCTGGAACGCGTTTTGAGCGGCCTGATCACCCGCTGCCGCTGAGCCTTCAACCTGCGGTACGACCAGAAGGAGGTGAGTACGACCGTGGTGGCGGCATGGAGCCCGGCCGAAGTCAGCACTCCTTCGACGCGTCCGTTGGTCACCTGCAAGGAGGTCACGGCGGTTTCGTGGAGCACGGTTGCCCCGTGGTCGCCGGCAGCTGCCACAAGCGCGTGAGCCAAGGCTGTCGGGTCGACTCCTGCGTCGCTCGGAGTGTGAATGACCTGGCCGGGTGGGTGTCGGAGGTTCGGCTCCAGCGCTGCGACGTCACGTCGTCCCACTCGAAACCGGCCCGGCCTCAGCCGCGAATCCCCGGCGGGCGGGTGGGGCCAGGACAGCGAGCCTGTCCGGCGGACGGTGACATCGGGTATTTCGTTCTTCAGGCGTCGGGAGTCCGCCTGGAGCACAGTCGGGGTGCAGCCGGGACGACGCAACGGAATTTGCTGCGGCTCGTTCTGTTCAGCCGGCTTCGGTTCGTGCGGATTGGGCTTCGCTGTGGAGAGGGAAACCGCTCCGATTCCTACGAGAACGCACTCCGCGAGGTCCAGCGAGAACTCCACTGCGACGTACCGCAAGAAGCCGACGAAGTCCCCCTGCCCGCCATCCGCATCGCGGAGGAAGACTGACCGCAGGGCCCCCTCTCCAACGCCAAGATCCTCAACCCTCACGGGCGGCCGCCAGGCCCTGGGCCCGCCCCAGATGAGGTGGCCGACGAAATCCGGCGGGCAGCCACGGGGATACGAATGCCCCGGCGCGCCTGTGGTGTTGAACACCTCCCCGGCTTCCCGGACATTGAACGTGCAACAGTACGCCGATGCTGAATTTCGCTGCCTCACCGGAGCCGGTAACAGCTGATCCGGCGCGCACGGTGCCGAGCACACTGCTGACCCAGTCCTGGCTCGACCTGTCATTCCTGCATTGGGCCGTTGACCCGGCGGACGTGGCACCGCTGCTGCCGGCAGGGACCGTGCCGGACACGCACGACGGGCTTACTTACGTCGGCCTTGTGGCGTTCCGGATGCACCGGGTGGGCTGGTTCAGGGCTCCGGGCATCCCGTACTTCGGCACCTTCCCAGAGGTCAATGTGCGGCTCTACTCGGTGGACCGGCAGGGTCGGCGTGGTGTGGTCTTTCGCTCGTTGGAGGCGGCCCGGCTGCTGCCGGTGGCCATCGCCCGTGCAGCCTTCCAACTCCCCTACACCTGGGCGCGGATGACGATTCGCCGCGAGGGCGACACCATCAGCTACGTGAGCAGTCGTCGCTGGCCGGGACCGCGCGGGGCGCGTTGTCGGATCGCGGTTCGGATCGGCGAGCGGATAGAGGAACCGACGCCTCTCGAACACTTCCTCACCGCCCGTTGGGGCATCCACAATTCGCTGTCCGGTCGATCGGTCTACCTGCCCAACAGTCACCCACGCTGGCCGCTCCACAGAGCCGAGCTTCTGCAATGTGAGGATGACTTGGTGTCTGCCGCCGGGCTGCCGACGTGCGCCGGACCTCCCGTGAGCGTGCTGTACTCCCCCGGTGTGCCGGTCCGCATGGGCTATCCGGCCAAGCCGGGTATCGAGCTGTAACGGCAGACGACACGACGTCGGTCCTTGCGTGAGTGCGGGCACGGCCGGGCCGGACCGCCGCTTGGCGCCAGGAACTCTGGCAAATCGTTTCCGACTGGTCAGTCACGACGGAGACCGGGCGGGGGTAGCGTTCCGGCATGACGTCAGTGCCGCCCCGGTTTCCGCCGTATCCGATCCGTGGTGTGTGCGTGCTGCATCGGAAGCAGAACTGCGCGCCGCACTTCGCGGAGATCACGGTGGATTTCGAGCCCGCGGCCGACGGCTTCGCCTTCGAGGTGGCCCCAGGGATAACGGTCGAGTACGAACCTGCCGAGGACCTGCCGCGCTTCTTCGCGGCTGCCGCCGCGGGGATCGCGGAGCAACTGAGCTTGCCCGAACACGGAGTCCTGACCGCCACTCGGGTGGTGCTGCGGCGTGCCCGCGCCGATCGCTTCGGCTCTCACGAACTCGCGTTCAAGATCGCGGGCTTTCTCGCCGCCCGCAAGGCCTTGGAGCGTACGCGGATGCCGGGGCACTGAGCAGTGCCCCTGCCCCTCGCGACGACGGAGCGCCGAAGCTTGGAGGGTCTCCATGCCGGTGATCGTTCCATAGCGATCGAACGGGTTGCCGGTCTTTGCACAGGAACTCGATCACGTCGGATCGTCCTCGCGAACACCGGCATCGCGGCCTCGGCGGAGGGCGTCATGATCTGCTGGCGGGCCGGGACATCGGGCAGCTCGGGCGACGGCGGGTTCGGTACCGGAGGGGCGTGCCGACGGTACCCGCCCGGACGTGACGCACGTCCCTCGTCCCCGCGTGCAACCTCTGGCCTCACCCACCGGTCTCCCCTAGGTCCAGACCAGCATTTCCAGGAGAGACCCCGCGCATGCCCCCCCGCACCACGCCTGCCCGCCTGGCCACCGCCACGGCCACCGCCGCCCTGACAGCCGGCCTCCTCGCCGTCCCCACCGCGGCGACAGCCGCCCCGGCCCCTTCGCGACTGACCGGCGATTTCGACGGCGACGGCTACCGGGACGTCGCCGTCGCCGCTCCGGCGGCCACCGTCGGCGGCAAGAAGTAGGCCGGGCAGGTCGTCGTCACGTACGGCACGAAGCACGGTCCCGACCCCGCGCGACGGACCGTCATCAGCCAGAACTCCCCCGGAGTCCCGGGCGCGGCGGAGAAGAACGACGAGTTCGGACAGCAGCTCGCCGTCGCGGACCTCAACGGTGACGGCTACAGCGACCTCGCCGTGTCCGCCCCCAAGGAGAAGGTGGGCCGCAAGGAGGACGCCGGGGCGCTGGTCATCGTGTGGGGCTCCCGCACCGGACTGTCGGGCGCGACGACGGTGAAGAACCCGCAGCCGCTGTACGGGAGCTACTTCGGCGGCGGCTTGGCCGCCGCCGACTTCACCGGGGACGGCAAGCCGGACCTGGCCGTGTCCGCGCAGGGCGACTCGGGCCGCAACGCGTACCGGATCCGACTGATCCGGGGCCCGTTCACGAAGCAGGGCCGCACCGGCAGGGTCACCTCCTACCAGGCCCCGCTCGAATCCCCCGGCCTCACGGCGGGATACGTCAACGGCGACAAGAAGGCCGACCTCGTCGTCACCGGCCTCCAGACCGGCAAGGACGTCCTGGGCGCCGCCGTCTTCTACAAGGGCACCGCGTCCGGCCTGGCCAAGGGCGCCAAGCTGCGCGCGGGCACGACGGCCGCGGTCGGCGACCTGGACGGCGACGGTTACGGCGACATCGTCCTCGGCAACCCCGACGAGCCCGACATCGAGCCGTCCGGCTCGAAGGGCGGCGAGATCAGCGTGATCTACGGGACGCAGTCGGGTCCGAGCACGACGCGGCGCAAGACCCTCACACAGAACAGCCCGGGGGTGCCCGGTGCTTCCCGGACCGGGGACCGCTTCGGGACGGCCGTGGCGATCGGTGACTTCGACGGCGACCGCCGCGCGGACCTGGCGGTCGGCGTGTCCGGCAAGACGTACGGCAAGGACCCTTATGTCTTCGACGCGGGTGCTGTGGTCTACCTGCGCGGTTCGGCGTCCGGCCTGACGACGGCGGGCGCGGCGACCGTGCACCAGGACAGTCCGGGCGTACCCGGCGAGCGCGCGGAGAGCCACGCCTTCGGTGCGACCCTGCTCGCCTCCGACGTGAACGCCGACGGGCGCGCCGACCTCACGATCGCCTCGGCCGAGGCGGACCACGGCACGGGCATGCTGTGGCACCTCCCGGGCGCAGCGGGTTCCGCCCCGTACTCCCCCACGGATGCGACCGCCTTCGCCCAGACCCGCCTGGGCCTCTCCAAGCGGTACGCGGCCTTCGGCACCCAACTCGCGGGCTGACCGCCCACGGCGAGCACGCACTCTGCCCTCTCACGGCCAGCGCGTGCTCGTCCTCCCGCGCCGGGCGGCTTCGTTCGCGCCCGGCGGCAGGGAAACTCAGGCCGGACGGGGCAAGAGCGAGGGCTCAGTGCTCCTGAGGTGAGGTGCCGGGGACCGCAGTCTCGCGGGCCAGCCGACGGGCTTCGGCCATGACCTCGGCATCGATCTGGGCCGCTGCCCGGTCTCCGTGTTCCAGGATGGCGTACTCATCGTCGAGTTCGGCAAGGCGCTCGGCCAGCGGCAGGTCGTGGCCGAACCTCTGGTGGGCGCGCAGGGTAAGTTCTCGCGGGGGCAGGCTGCCAGCCAGGGTCTGGTGCGCAAGCGACCGCACTGCTGCTTCCTGCCCGGCCTTGCTGCCTCGCGGGTGGAACGTGAGGCCGAGCTCGTCGAGGGCAGCTGGCAGAAGGCCGGGTACGTCGTACTCCGCTTCGCCGCGGGTGCACGCGGCGAGGAAGCGCAGTGCCGGACTGTCGAGCCCCGCGACGAGTGCCTCACATGCAGCCCGGACCACCGCGTGCGCCCGGGTCTCACCGGCACTCCACAGAGCAGCGACATCCTGCAGGTCACGCGCTGCTGCTTCGATTGACGGCATACGCACATGATCCGCGATGCCAGGCGATCCGGTCGAACGTGTTTCGGTGGCTGCCGCGGGCCTGCCACGGCCCCCTTCCCAGCGATCGCCTCCACCGCGCGTCGTTGTCCCTCGGTCTGAGTCTCGCCCCGTTCTTTGCGAGTGACACATGCTGCGCGGCCGGGCAGGGGCTCCCGACTCCAACAGCCCGACGGGCCAAGCTCGTTGGAGCCTTCGGGCCGGGCCACCGGGGCGGGTGTGCGTGAGACGATCGGGAAACAAGCCACAAGGAGAGGAAATCCATGGGGGCCAAGGGTCAGCTGCATGTCAGTGCGGAACTGGCGGGAGTGCTGGAGCGGATCGACGCGCTCGGCGGGATGCTCGATGAACGGGCCGATGCCGCCGAGGAGTTGGGGAAGCTGCCGGAGGACACGGCGCGGGCACTGCTCGACACGGGGATCGTACGGGCCGAGCTCCCGCTGAGCCTCGGCGGATACGAGTTCGCGCCGCGGCAGCTGATCGAGACGGCGGAGCGGGCGAGCTACCACGACGCCTCGGCCGGGTGGACCATGTTCGCGCTGCAGATGATGACCGGGACCACCGCGGCGTACCTCGCCGGGGACGCGGCGGCCGAACTGTTCCCCGACGTGCCGAACGGGAAGTACGCGCTGCTCTCCGGGCACGGCACACGCCCCGGCCGGGCCGTCCCCGTGGAGGGCGGCTTCCAGGTCAGCGGCCAGTGGCAGTTCGCCTCCGGGATGGCGCACGCCACCCACATCCACAGCGCGATCCAGGTCGAGGGGACCGGTGAGCTGCGAGTCCTCGCGATGCCGAAGTCGCAGGTGACCCTGGACGGCAACTGGGACGTGCTCGGGCTTCGCGCGACACACAGCATCGACTACCACTGCACCGATGTGTACGTACCGCACGAGTACACCTACATCGCGACCACGGACACCCCGGTCAACGGTGGCGCCGTCTACCGCCTCGGCCTGGTCAACATGTCAGCGATCTCGCACACGGGCTGGGCCCTCGGCGTCGGCCGTCGGCTCCTGGACGAGATGAAGCGGGTCGCCGCGGCGCGCACGGGTACGCGGGGCGCCGCGGTCGACACCTCCCAGTTCCACGCCGAGTACGCGACGGCGGAGGCCAGGCTCAGGGCAGCCCGGTCCTGGGCGAACGACGTCTGGCAGGACGTCGAACAGACTCTGGACCAGGGCGAGTTGCCGAGCACCGAGCAGGACACTCTCATCCGTCTCGTCCTGAACCACACGACCTCGACCGTGCACGAGGTGGGCCACACCGTGCACCGCTGGGCCGGCTCGGCGGCGATCCGCCGCGGCCCGATCGACCGCTTCCTGCGCGACCTCGGGACGGGCACGCAGCACATCACGTCGAGCCCGGTCGTGCTCCAGAACTGCGGCAAGTGGCTGAGCGGCGCCCAGCCGGACGCCCGGTGGAGCTTCCTCGACCTCACCTGACCGTCCGGAGGGGGCGGCGCGGGGCGCCCCCTCCGACTCGTCGCACCCGCGTGACTAGGGCCCGCTGTCGGTGACTCCGGCAACACCGGACATCCTCAGCCGCCTGGGCACCGCACCAGGCGACCTCAGGTGACGGCACACCAAAGGGCGTTGTCAGTGCCTCCCCATAGAGTGAATACATCACTCGGGGAGCCTCGGAGGGGGAGGACAAACATGTCCGCACACAGGATCCAGCACAAGGTGAATCACGTCGCGCTGGTGGTGGACTGTTCGGGTTCCATGCGCCCACATCAGAGCCAGCTCATTCGCGTGGTCGACGAGTTCGTGGCCGGATTGAAGGCCGAGTCGGACAGCCTGGGGCATGAGACCCGGATCAGTCTCTATTCCTTCGATCACAGGGTGGAGAACCTGGTTTGGGACATGGACGTGAAGCATCTGCCGTCGATGCGGGGTCTGTATCAGGTCAACAATGGCGCCACGGCCCTCATTGAGGCTTCGTTGAAGTCTCTGGACGACCTGGGGCACATCTGGGAGGAGTACGGGGAGCACAGTTTCCTCCAGATCGTGGTGACGGACGGCGAGGAGAACGCCTCCGGCGGGGATCGGCGGCACGACGGGGACCCGGCCATCCTCGGGCCCTGGCTCGACAGGATCACGGCGACGATGGGCGGGCTGCCCGGGCACTGGACTTCCGCGATCCTCGTGCCGAACTCCCTGGCCAAGCGCACCGCGCAGAACTACGGGTTCCCGGCGGGGAACATCGCCATCTGGGACGCCGACTCCCAGAAGGGGGTCGAGGAGGCGATCGGCACCGTGCGCGCCGCCGCCACCAGCTTCCTCCGGGGCCGCGAGCAGGGTGTGCGGGGCACGAAGAACCTGTTCGCCGTCGGGCAGGACATATCGCTCGACGAAGTGCGGGCGAACCTCGAGCCGATTCCGGCTGACAAGTACCGGCTCCTCAAGGTCGACAAGGAAGTCGAGATTCGTTCGTTCGTCGACTCGCATCCGGGGGTGACTTATGAACGTGGGGCTTGTTACTACCAGTTGGGGGCTCGGGCCCAGGTCCAGCAGAACAAGGAAGTCATTGTCGTCGAGAAGGACACCGACCGCGCCTATACGGGCGATGCGGCGCGCAGCCTCCTGTTCGGTACGGGCATCCAGGGGACCGTTTCCGTGAAGGCGGGGAACAATCCCAAGTTGGAGGTGTACGTGCAGAGTCGTTCGGTGAACAGGAAACTCAAGCCGAATACGCGTCTGCTCATCATGCTCTGATATTCGGAGGGTGGGGCGTTCCGGAGTCCCAGTCACCCCATGCCGAGGGCGCGGTGCGCCCCGGTCGCGCGGCGATCACGGTGGACCGGGACATGCGGTCGGCGACGGCTTCGGACATCGAAGCCGTCGCCGCACTGCGGGCGCTGGTGCTGCGGCCCGGCCAGGGCGGCCAGCAGAAGCCCGTGGTAGACGATGAGACATCTTTGGGAGACTGGTAGATATTCAGCGGCTCGTTCGATCTTCCTAAAGTGATGTGCATCAGCCAGTCGGAGCGGCGGGGCGCGGGTCGCGCTCAAGGGCTCCGGGACATATGAGGGAGATCGGTCATGCGTGCTGTCAGGCAGGAGACGTTCGGTGGGCCCGAGGTGCTGCGGGTGGTCGAGGTGGACCGTCCTGTTCCGCTCGGTGGGGAGGTGTTGGTCAGGGTCCGGGCGGCCGGGGTGAACCCTGTTGATGTGGCGGTGCGTTCGGGTGCCTACCCGTTGCTGGGTGAGCCGCCGTTCGGGGTCGGCTGGGACATCTCCGGAGTCGTGGAGGAAGCGGGACCGGGAGCCCGGTTCGCCGTGGGTGATGAGGTGTTCGGGATGCCGTTCTTCCCGCGTGCCGCGAACGCGTACGCCGAGTATGTGGCGGTGCCGTCGCGTCAGGTGGCCCGGAAGCCCGAGGCCGTTGACCACGTGGAGGCCGCCGCCATGCCGCTGGCCGCGCTCACCGCCTGGCAGGGGCTGGTCGACGCCGCCGGGGTCGGCGAGGGGCAGCGGGTGCTGGTCCACCGCGCGGCCGGGGGTGTCGGGCACTTCGCCGTACAGACAGCCAAGGCCCGTGGCGCTCATGTCATCGCGATGGCCAGCGCGCCCAAGCACGACTTCGTGCGCGGCCTGGGGGCCGATGAGGTCATCGACTACCGCACCACCGACTTCACCGAGGCGGCCGGAGAGGTGGACGTCGTCTTCGACTCCAGCTCCGAAGGGGAGCGTTCGCTGTCCGTGCTGCGGCCCGGCGGCACGCTCGTGAGCATCATGGAACACGGCGACCGGGAGCTGGCCGCACGGGTGGAGGCTGCGGGGCGCCGCTTCGCCGGGGTCTCCGTCGAGCCCGACTACGCCTCGCTGGAAGCGATCGCGCGGCTCGTCGACACCGGCGCCGTCCGTCCGCACGTCGCCGAGACCTTCCCTCTCGCCGAGGCCGCCAAGGCACACGAGCTCGTCGCATCGGGTCGGGTCCAGGGCAAGGTCGTACTGAGTGTCGACTGAGGCGGGACCGGGCCGGGGGCAGAGGGAACGTAAGGTGGGGTGCCGGTTCGGCTGAGCTGGTGCGTCAGGGACGATGTGGCATCGGCCCGGTGCACCGGCGCAAGGAACAGGGCCGGGGAGCACAGTCGGGGCAGGCGGAGTCGCCGCGGAGCAGGAGTCGGGGGCTGGGCAAGTGGTGGATGTCCTGACGGAGGCGCTGTCCTCGATGCGCACCGGGCGCCCCGCGTCCGTGCGCACCCTCGGCCGCTCCCCCTGGGGGCTGCGGCTTCCCCCGGTCGCGGGGGCCGGATTCCATGTGGTGCTGTCCGGGACCTGCTGGCTCGTCCCGCTGGAGGACGCACCCCATCTGGCACCCGTCGCGCTCACCGCGGGGGACGTGGTCTTCCTGCGTGACGGCCGGGGCCACATCCTCGCCGACGACCCCGCCACACCGGCGGTGGAGGAACAGCCCGAGCAGTTCAGCGCGGGCCCCGTCCTGGGCACCGTCACCATCGGCGGAGACGGGCCCCAGACGAGTCTGCTGTGCGGCAACTACCACCTGGACCAGGGGCGTCCGCACCCGTTGGTGGGCCAGCTCCCCGAGATCATCCACCTTCCCACCGGGCAGGGCCGTCACGCGGAGCTGAGTGCGGCCGTGCAGCTGCTCAAGGCCGAGCTGGACTCTCCTCGTATCGGATCGGCCGGGATCGTTCCCGCGCTGATCGACTCCCTGCTGCTCTACATCCTGCGGGCCTGGCTGGAGGACCAGGCGCCCGCCACCGCCCGGGGCTGGGCCGCGGCCCTCGGGGACCGGGCCGTCGCTCCGGCCCTGTCGGCCATACACCAGACCCCTGCGGCTCCCTGGACGGTCCAGTCGCTCGCCCAACGGGTCGGGCTGTCCCGCGCGGCGTTCGCCCGGCGCTTCACGCACCTGGTCGGCGAACCCCCCATGGCGTACCTGACGCGGTGGCGCATGACGACCGCCGCGACGCTGCTGCGGGAGACACAAGCGCCTCTCACCACCATCGCGGCGCGCACCGGGTACAGCTCCGAATACGCCTTCGCCAAAGCCTTCAAGCGCGAACACGGGCAGGCTCCCGGGCACTACCGTCGGCAGACCCACACCACCGCGCAGCACTGAGCAGGCGCTGAGCGGCCACCGAGCAGCGCTTCCGCCGCACGGGGCAGGCCCTGTGCGGCGGGAGGCGAACGGGCCCGCAGCGGGGCGGCGTTGAGTGGGCATTCATGGGTCGTTTATTACGATGCCGTGGGCTTGCCCTGTCGCCGCGCAGAGCCCTGCGGTCCCCAGGGACCGGTGCTCGGCCGTCCTGAGGGACGGCTCGCCCGCGGCGTGACGCGGCCGGTGCACGGGAGAGCACCGGACATACGACCCGCCCTTGGGACCCTCGTGCGGCTCGTCCGTGCCGCTGAGGCCCGTTATGCCAGGCAGGTCACCCGAGTTCGCTCATGAAGGGGAGACCGCCCGTGCCCGCGGGGGTCTCCTGAAACGGTGCGGCGGAGCCCGGCCAGGACGTCGGATGTCAGCGGGCCGCGCCGCGCGTGGGGGAGAAAACCGATGCGAGACAACCAGGGCATGGGTGCGTTCGTCGCCAGGGACGAAGAACTCCGCACCACTTTGGCGGCCGTGGTGGCCAGGCGGGGTACGGCGATCGTCGGTCCGCCGGGCGTAGGCAGGACGGCACTGCTCTCCGCCGTCGCGCGGCGGCTTGCCACGTCGCGGTTCGAGGTGGTGTGGACGGCCGCGACGCAGGCGAGCCGGCAGGTACCCTTCGGGGCGTTCCGCTCCGTACTCGGTGCCTGCGACCGGCTCGACGACCACCAGGCGTACGGCGCGCTCCACACCGAACTCTTCCGGCGTGCCGGGGCGCGGATACCGGTGCTCGTCATCGACGACGCGCACCATCTGGACGACCGGGGCGCGGCGTTGGCGCTGGGTCTGGCCGCCGAGGGGACGGTGCGGTTGATGGTCGCCGCCCGGTCCCGGTCGGCCTGCGCGGCGGACCCGCCGGTGTCGGACGCGGTGGTGGCGCTGTGGAAGGACGGCTATCTGGAGCGCCTGGACCTGGCCGCCTTCGGCCGGATCGAAACGCAGCAGCTCGTTCACAGTCTGGTGGGCGGGCCGGTCGCCCAGGCCACCGTGGACTGTCTTCAGCAGTGGACCGGCGGGAACCCGCTGCTGCTCACCGAACTCGTCCGCCACGCCCGCGTCTCGCGGCACCTCGTCGCCGAGGGCGGGCTTTGGCGGTGGCGCGGCCCCCTGACGGTGCCGCCGCGCCTGGCCGAACTGTTCGAGCACGAACTGAACCACCTCTCCCCCGCCGATCACGACACCCTGGCCGCCGTCGCACTCGGCGAGCCCCTGCCCCTGCCCGTCCTGGAAGCGGTCGCCCCCGGCCTCTCCGGCCGCCTGGAGGACCTGGAGTGCCAAGGGTTGCTGCACACCGCCGACGGCCCGGGGCGACAGCTCCTGGTTCGCCTGGGTCACCCGATGCTCGGCGCCGTCGTCCATCAGCGCATGCCCCGGCTGCGGCGGCGCCGACTGGCCGCCGCGCTGCTCGACGCGTGCGCGAGCCCGCCCGATCCGGTGACGCTGGCCCGCTGGCAGCTCGATGCCCATGGGCCCGTCGACGCCGGGCTGTTGATCCGTGCGGCCGAGTCGGTTCGCGGGCACGACCCGCAGCTCGCCTGCCGCTTCGCCCGGCGCGCGCACGAGCAGTCCGGTACGGCCGCCGTGCCACTGGCCCACGCCCTGGTCGAACTCGGCGACACCGCCCAGGCCCGCGCCGTACTCGAACAGGCGCACACCCAGGCCCGCACGCCCGGGGGCAGGCTGGGCGCGGCCATCGCACTCGGCGCCCACCGCTGCTGGGCGGAACGGGACCCGGCGGCCGCCGACCTCCACCTCGCCCGGCTCACCCCGGCCTCGCCCTCGGCCACAGCCGCAGTCGACGGCATGCGCGCCCTGGTCCTGCTCTGCGCGGGGCACATCGACAGCGCTCTCGCCCTCGCCGAGCGGGTGCTGCGCCACGACACCCGCGGGCCGGGTCCCGGCTATGCCCGGCTGGCCCTGACCGTGTCCCTCGCCCTGACCGGAAGGACGCTCGACGCGGTCACCCTCGCCGAGACCACGGCCTCCAACCCGGCCAGCAGCCCCTGGGAACGTGAATGGGCGGCCGCCGTCTGCGCCTTCACCGAGCTCTGGCGCGCCACCGACATCCAGGCCCTCGTCGACGACCTCGCCCTCGGGAGCGTGCCGGACAGCCCGCGGGAGAGGAACTCACGGGAAACAGCGGGGACAGGTGCAGGGCGGGCAGGTGAGGGGGCCGGGCTCCGAGGACCGGAGCAGTCAGATCCAGCCCATCCGGCAGGCTCAGCACACTCATCGGGCCCCACAGACCTCACAGGTCATGCAGGTCACACAGGCCTCACAGACGCGGCGCCCCCAGCACGCCCAACAGCCCGTCCCGGCAAGTCAGCTCCTGCCGGGCACCTCAACGGCGCTCTCTCGACGCTGATCGGTGGCTGTCTCCAGTGGGTGCTCGGCAATCGGCCCGCCGCGGCCGACCGGCTGCGTGAGGCGGTCGTCCAACAGCTCAGCGGCAGGCGGCTGTTGCGGACCGAGGCGGTGTGCTGGCTCGCCGTGTGCCTGGCCGAGGAGCAGCGGTTGGAGGACGCCGAACGCGCACTCGCGGCCTGCCCGCCGGACGCGGTCTCGATCATGCCCGGCCGATGGCAATGGGCCCACGCGGCCGTGGCCGTCGCCCGCGGCGACACGACGGCAGCGACCGGTCACATGCGCGGTGCCATCGAGGCCGCTCGGGCCGCCGGATGCTGGGCGGTGGAGGTGGAGTACCTCGTCTACACGGCCTGGTTGACGCCCGCCCGGCCGCCCGCCGATGTCGTCGAGCGGCTCACCGTCGCCGTCCCGCACGTCGACGCGCCCCGGCTGATCGCCGCTGCCGAGGCCGTCCTGGCGCTGTCCCGCGGCATCGGCACCGAGCTCCTCGACCACGCCACCCGCCTCGACACCCTCGGCATGGACGCACCCGCGTGGCGGCTCGCCGAGCACGCCGCGACGACCCTGCCCGCCCAGGGCCGCCACCATGGCGACGCGGTCGTCCTGGCCAGCCGCCTACGACATCGCCTCGGCCTCACTCCGCCCCGGCCGCTGCCCGACGCGCTCACCCTGCGCGAGGTGGAGATCGCCTCACTGGCCGCCGCGGGACTGCCCGACCGCATGATCTCCCATCGCCTGGGCGTGTCCGTCCGCACGATCGAGAGCCACCTCACCCGCATCTACCGCAAGCTCGGCGTCCACTCCCGCAAGGAGCTACCGACCGCCCTCCACCGCACCTGACCCCGCGCCCGCCGCCGAAGCGGAAACGGGGGCGGGCGCAGGATTCGGGGGCTGCGTCGGGGTCGGAGCGGGATCGGAAGCCGCGGTGCCGGCCGTGTCGGGCGCCGGAACCGCGCCGACCGGCACCGCCTCGGCCTCGGCGGTCTGGGCCGAAACCGTCTCGGGCTGCACCGCCTCGACGGGAACCGCCTCGGTCGGGACCGACTCGGCCGGGGCGGTCTCGGCGTACGCCGCGGAGTGCAACGTGTACATGCTCGCGTACCGCCCCCGCCGGGCGAGCAGTTCGACGTGCGTGCCGAGCTCCGTTATCCGGCCGCCGTCCAGGACGACGATGAGGTCGGCCTGGCGGACGGTGCTGAAGCGGTGGGACACGATGACGGTGATGGTGTCCGCGTGGGCGCTGTCGGCGCGCAGGTAGTGGCGCAGGAGGTCGGCCTCGCTGTCCGGGTCCAGGCTGGCGGTCGGTTCGTCGAGGAGGACGAGGAGGGGGTGGGTGCGCATCCGGGAGCGGGCCAGGGCCAGTTTCTGCCACTGGCCTGCGGAGAGGTCGGTGCCGTCGGGGTAGGTGCGGCCGAGCTGGGTGTCCAGTCCGGCGTCGAGCCCGGCCACGACGTCGCCCGCACCGGCCTTGTCCAGCGCCGCCCGTACCGCGTCGCGGTCCTCCAGCGCCTTGAGGTCGCCGAGGCCCACGGATTCGGAGACGGGCAGCTCGAAGCGGCAGAAGTCCTGGAAGCAGGCCGTCACCCCGGCGCGCCACACCTGCGGCGACACCTCGCTGAGGTCGCGGCCGCCGAAGGTGATGCGGCCCTCCCCCAGTGGCTGCAGCCCGGCGAGGAGGGCGACGAGGGTGGACTTGCCCGCGCCGTTGTCGCCCACCACGGCCACGGTGGCGCCCGACGGGAGGCGCAGGTCGACGGGTCCGAGGGCCGGTTGCGTACGCCCCGGGTAGGTGAACGACACGCCTTCGAGGACGAGGTCGCCTCGGGGCGGCAGGGCCCGGCCCTCGCCGGTGGTGACATCGCCCTGCGGGTAGTCGACCAGGCGCAGGTACTGCGAGACGGTGTCCAGTGCGCGGCGCAGCCAGCCGAGCAGCCAGCCGAGGCCGGTGGTCGCGCCGACGAGCCGGGTGCTGAGCAGCAGGACCAGGACCGCCTGGCCCGCGGAGCCGCTGCCGTCGATCACGGACCGGGAGATGAGGTAGAGGCCGCCGATCAGCGCGCCGCTGAAGAACAGCCAGCCGCCCGCCACGGCCCACGCGCCCTTGGCCCGTGCCGCCTCGCGCGGGACGCTCGCCTCGAGGAAGGCATCCCGGTGGCGCGCCGACAGCTCGCCGGACAGTCGGTACAGGCGTACCTCGCGGGCCGGGACCGGGTCGGTGGCCAGGGAGAACAGGGCCATGCGGTGCCGGTCGGCCGCCGCGCCCGCCCGTTCCGCCTCGGCGACCAGACGCGCCTGCCAGTGGTTGGCGGACGCCAACGGCACGATGGTGAGCGGCAGCAGCGCGAGCAGTGGATTGGCGAACGCCAGCAGGACCAGGGCGCCGATGCACCGGGCCACCAGGTTGGCGTTCTCCACCAGAGCCGCGAAGCCGGTGCCGAATTCGCCGCGGCGCTGGCGTACGACCTCGGCGGTGTCCAGGAAGTCCGGGTCCTGGTAGTGCCCGATGTGCGCGGGCGACGAGCACAGGTTCATCAGGCGGCGGTCGAACTCGAGCCCGATGCGCTGCTGGAGGACCAGTCGTACGTCCGTGGCGATGGCCGCCGCCTGGTGCACGAACACCGTGACCACGAGCAGGAGCAGCCCGCCGCGCACGAGCTGCGCGCGGTCGTCGCCGCTGGTTCCGTCGACCATCCACTGCAGGCCGACGGCCTGGAGTGCCGCGACGACGTTGAGGAGCGGCGAGAGGATCAGGACGAGCAGGGCGCGGCGGCGGTCGACGTGGATCGCCGTGCCGACGAGCAGGCGGATCCCGGCGAGCCACTTGCGGGCCCGGCTCCGGCGCCCCTTCCCGGGCTCCCGTGACGTGCGTCGGCTGTCAGCCACTGTGGCTCCCCTGGTGTGCGTCGAAGGGTTCGGACTGCACGCGGAACATCCGCGCGTACCGTCCCTGGGAGGCGAGCAGTTCGTCGTGGGTGCCGTACTCGCTGATCCGGCCGCCCTCCACGACGGCGATCCGGTCGGCGAGCCGCACGGTGGCGAAGCGGTGCGAGACCAGGATCGTGGTGAGTCCGGCGGTGATCTCCAGGAAGCGGGCGTACAGCTCGTGCTCCGCCTCGATGTCGAGATGGGCCGTGGGCTCGTCCAGGACGAGCACGCGGGCGCCGTGCCGCACGGCGTACAGGGCGCGGCTCAACGCGAGGCGCTGCCACTGTCCGCCCGACAGTTCCGTGCCGTCGGTGTAGGCGCCGCTCAGGAGGGTGTTCCAGCCGCTGGGCAGTTCCTGTTCGACGCCGTGGAAGCCGCCGAGGCGTGCGGCTTCCAGGAGGTGTTCGTCGTCGGTGGGGATCGCTTCGATGTGGCCGAACGTCACGTTGTCGCGTACGGAGAAGGGGTAGCGGACGAAGTCCTGGAACACGACGGCGACTTGGCGCCGCCAGGCCGCCGGATCGAAGTCGCCGAGGTCCTGGCCGTCGACGGTGACGCGGCCCCGGTCGGGGAGGTACAGGCCGGCGAGGAGTTTGGTGAGGGTGCTCTTGCCCGCGCCGTTGTCGCCCAGGATCGCGAGCGAGGATCCCGCGGGGATGGTCAGGTCCAGGCCGTCGAGCACGCGGGTGGTGGCGCCGGGGTAGCTGAAGCACACCTGGTCGAAGCGGATCTCCCGGCCGGGCAGTGCAGCCGTCGCGGTACGGGTCCCGGGCGCGGCCTTGGTGTCCAGTTCGCCGACCGCGAGCGCCGCGGGCACCGCGGCGCTCGCCGTGTGCAGGGTCCACTGCAGGTCGCCGCTGAAGCCGAGGGCGAAGAGGCCGAGCAGCGCCTGCAGGGCGACCGTCAACTCCTGTACCGACAGGGAGCCGTGGGCCGCGGAGAACGCCAGCGTGAGGACGACGGCGAGGTGCGCGGCGAGGAGGAACACGATCGCCAGCGCGTGCCGGCGCGGGCTCACCCGTGCGCGGCGCATGTGGACCATGCCGTCCCACCAGGCCGTGCTGAAGCGTTCGACGAGCCAGGAGCGCATCCCGAAGAGCCGCACTTCCTTCGCCGCGGGCGCGGTGGTCGCGAGTTCGCGCAGGTAGGCCGCGCGCCGCAGCTGCGCGGTGTTGCCGGAGTGGGCGGACACCGACCGGCCGATCTCCTTCTCCTGCCAGCGGCCGGTGATCACCCAGGCCGCGCCGAGGACCAGCGGCATCCACCACTGTCCGTACCACCCCAGGAGGGCGGCGGACACCAGTCCGGTCAGGCGCAGCGGGACGAGCCCGGCCAGCGCGGTGACGGCCTGGCCGGGCGGGTGCGCGCCGAGTCCGACGGCGCGGGCGCGCTCGATGCGGTCGGCGACCTCGGTGTCGTCCAAGTGGTCGATCTGGGCGGGGCGCAGGGCGCCGTCGACGGTGTGCTGGGCCGTCGCGCCGTCGACTGCGGTGCCGAGGCGGGAGGCCACCATGGTGCGGATCGGGTCGAGGACCACGTCCAGGATCAGGACGAGGCCGAGCAGCGCGAGCCCCACCGTCATGCTGTCCAGGGACTTCGGGGTGCTGGTGAGCGCGGCCACGAGGTGTCCGGTGGCGAGGGGCAGAAGGGCGCTGCCCGCGGCCTGCGCGAGGATCAGCAGGGCGAGCACGAGGGTCAGGCCGCGGGCGACGCGCGGCAGTTGGCGTATCAGCGCCCACACGGCGCTCCCCTCCTGGTCCGCGCCGCCCGGGCCGGTCTTCCCGGCCTTCGTGTCCACGCTGGCGCCGCTCGTGGCTGTCATGGATCTGTCCCCTCCGCCGGTTCGAACCCGTCGGCCGTCGTGGCCAAAAGGGTGCGGTGGCCGCTCCGGCTCGGGAGCGGCCACCGCCCGCATGCGTCACCGTCAGTCGCCGACGGTCGGGGGCGGATACATCATGGTGATTCACCTCCTCTCCGTCTCAGGTGCACTGCGTTGCCGGGAAAAAAGCTAATCGGCCGTGTGGCCACGCAGATCCGTACTCGGGTACGCAAAGGCGGAAGGCGACCACGGAAGATCGTCGGGCCGTACCCCTTACGTACGGAACGCCTGCGTAGTGGCGGCGAGTGATTGCGTACCGCGCTACGGACGACGGGTTTCGGCCGGGGTTCCTAGGGTGCGAAGCCGGAATGCACACCGGCCCTCTGCCTGGAGAAACGTCCATGGAAAAGTCGCTCAGGAATCCCAACGCCGTGATCTGGGACGTCACTTTCGCGTGCCCCCTGCGCTGCGTTCACTGCTATACGGAATCGGGGCGACGGCCCGCGAAGAACCTCACGCACGAGGAAATGATCCGGGTCGCGGACGCGATCATTTCGATGCGGCCGAAGATGATTACGCTGTGCGGCGGCGAACCGCTGACCATCAAGCGCATCATCGATCTGGCGCGGCATTTCGACGACGCGGGGGTGCGGGTCTTCCTGTACACCAGCGGATGGGCGCTGCCCACGTCGACGGTCGAGGCGCTCTCCGATGTGGTGACGAAGATCGTGGTGAGCCTGGACGGCGCGAGCGCCGAGTCCCACGACCGGATTCGCGGCCGCGTCGGGTCGTTCGAGCGGGCGACGGCCGGGCTCGCGCGGATCGACGCGGAGGTCGCCCGCCGCCAGGCGGAGGGGCTGCGGGCGCCGCGGTTCGGCATCGACTACGTCGTGATCCGGAGCAACTTCGACGAACTGGAGGAGATGTGCGCGCGGGTGGCACCCCGCTTCCCGCATCTGGAGACGCTGTACTTCGGCGCGGTGGTGCCCACGGGTCTGGCGAGCCGGCCGTCGTTCGTCGAGCACGAGCTGCTCAGTGACGACCAGGTCGCCGAGCTCATCGCGCCGGACACCCTGAAGCGGTTGCGCGCGGCCGCGCCGGCGTCCGTCACGGTGGAGACCACCGAGAACTTCGAGGTCCAGATGAACCCGGCGTTCCTGGCGCGCACCCCGAGCTTCCGCCCCATGGAGATCGAGCCGGACGGCGAGGTGCGCGCGATGCCCATCTACGAGGGCACCGTGGGCAGTCTGCTGACCGAGGACCCGCAGGTGCTGTGGCGGCGGTCGTACGAGCGCTGGGACGATCCGTTCGTCGTGGAGACCCTGAACAGCATCCACAGCCGTGCGGACTGGGCGGAGGCGGTGCGGCGCATCGACGAGCGGTTCGCCTCGGACGAGGACCGGGCGCGGATCGCGGCGCGGCCGGTGCACGTGCCGCTCGGCCTGGCGCGCTGACGCCCCCGGCGGCAACCGGAGTTGCCGCCGGGGGTCAGGTGGAGGCGGGCCCCCTGCCGTCGGGGGCCGTGCGTGCTCGCGTACGCGGGTCAGTACACGCTGACGCCGTACGCGGACAGGGCCTCCCGGACCGGCTGGTGGATGGCGGAGCCGTTGGTGCCGGTGCAGCCGGAGCTGCCGGAGTGGATGCCGAGGGCGACCGTGCCCGCGAAGTGGGCGCCGCCGCTGTCGCCGCCCGCGGAGCAGGCGGTGGTGCGGACCATGCCGTGGACGGGTCCGTCGCCGTAGTTGACGGTGACGTTGACGGCGGTCACGGAGCCGCTGGTCACCTTGGTGGTGGAGCCGCTCTTCTTGATGGCCTGGCCCACGACGGCGTCGGCGGCGGAGGAGATCTCCTGGTAGCTGCCGTTGTAGAGGTTGACGTTGCCGGCGGGCGAGGATCCGTTGGTGTAGCGGACGATGCCGTAGTCGTTGGTCGGGAAGCTGGTTCCCTCGCGCACGCCGACGGCCGCACCGCCGGACGTGGCGGACCAGTTGGCGCTGAGGTTGGTGCAGTGCCCGGCCGTGACGAAGTACTTGGTGGTGCCCTTGGAGACGTTGAAGGCGGCCGAGCAGCGTGAGCCGCCGCCGTAGATGGCGTCGCCACCCGCGACCTCGCGCTTGAAGGTGCCGGGCACGCGGCTGACGCGTACGGCTCCGTCGAGCGAGTCGGCGACGCGGTGCAGGCGGGCCAGGTCGCGGGCGGAGACCGAGCGGTCCGCCTCGACGGCTATCCGGTTGGTGCGGGGGTCGATGCCCCAGGACGTTCCGGTGATCTTGGCGCGGGATTCCAACGCGTCCATGGCGGCGTCGAGTTGGGCCGCGCTGCGCTCGACGCGCTTGGGGGTCGCGCCGGTCGCGCGGACGCGTTCGGCGGCGGCGTCGCTGGTGACGGTGACGACGAGGCTTCCGGTTTTCCGGTCCAGGTAGGTGCCGGCGCTGTCGGCGCCGAGCTGCCGTTCGACCTGGGCGTTCAGAGCGTTGAGACGGGTCGCGGAGGGCGCCGGTTCGCTCTGGGCGCCGGCGGGGGTGACACCCAGGGCGAGCGATCCGGTGACGAGCAGGGCGGACAGGCCCAGACGCGCACAGGTGGTGCGTCTCATGTGGGGGGCTCCTTTGACGGTGACGTGTGCCGTACCGCGGTACGTGTGGGACGTACCGAGCAAGGAAAGTGGCATGTCTACGTCAGTCGCGCAAGAGTCTGGACCTGCCCTGCCCGGTATCTGCCACGGGGACATGCCGCGGCGGCCGGTGGCGGGACGCGACCGGACGGGCGGAAAGGGCGTCGACCAGTCGACTAGGAGAGCCGCTCGGCGAGGTGATCGGGCGTCAGGCGGGCGTGTTCGCGGGTGACGGTGACCAGCTCGGCGATGAGGGGGTGCGGGCCGGGGCGGGTGAACACGGACAGGGCGCGACGCCTTCGCGGGGTGAGGCGCAGCGCGGTGCCGGGGAAGTCGGGGGTGAGGACGTTGGCGGGCACGAGGCCGACGCCGAGTCCGGCGGCGACGAGGCGGGGGACGGCGGCGGTCTGGGTGGAGCGGATCGCGGCGTGCGGGGTGAATCCGGCGCCGGAGCAGAGGTCTTCGACGGTGGCGGCCAGGGCGTGGGTGCGGCCGTACTGGACCCAGGGGCGCTCGGCGAGCTGCTCCAGGCGCACGGTCCTGCGTCCGGCGAGGGGGTCGCCGGGCGGGACGAGGACGACGAACTCCTCGGATCCCAGGGGGTGGTGGGGCCCTTCCCAGCCGTCCGGGAGCGGGCCGACGGCCACGTCGGCGGTGGCGTCGCCCATGGCGCGGGCGAAGGAGGCGAGGTCGGCGTACTCGTGCAGGACCACGTCGACGCGCGGGTGCCGCTGGTGCCAGGCGGCGAGGACGCCGGGGACGACGCCCAGGGCGACGCTGAGGACGGCGGCGAGGTGCACTTCGCCGTGGACCATGTCGGCGACGGCGCGGGCGGCGCCGGTGGCGCGCTCGGCGCCGGACAGGGCGTGGCGGGCGCCGGGCAGGAAGGCGCGGCCTGCCGGGGTGAGGTGGGCGCCGCGCGGGGTGCGTTCCAGGAGGGGGGTGCCGACGGTGCGTTCCAGGCTCTTGAGCTGCTGGGAGAGCGTGGGCTGGGAGACGTGCAGGAGGGCCGCGGCGTCCGTGATGGAGCCGGTCTCCACGACGGCGAGGAGGTATTCGAGCTGCCGGAGGGTCGGTGGGGCTGCCATAGCCCCACTCTATGTTTCCCCGTGGAAATGCGTCTTTGATCTATGCCTATGGGCTTCCTAGCATCGACAGGGTCGACGGCATGGCGCCGAGGCCTCCCTCGCGTGGCCCGGCGCCGCCGCCCGTCTGTCGCCCCCTCCCCCGCCGTCCTCGACGACTTGGAGTCGTATGCCTACGAACACGCTCGCCCCCGCCCCCGCCGAGGAGACCGCTCCCCTGCTGGGAGAGCCTCGGGAGCAGGCCGTCCAGGACACCTCCCCGGCACCGGCGAAGGGCCCGCTCAACGGCCTCGCCACCCTGGCGCTCGCCTACGGGACCCTCTCCGTCATCGGCGCCCTGATCCCGCCGGTCCGGGCGGTCACCGGCACCATTCCCGTGCCCGCCCTCGTCCTGGGTGTGACCGGGTGGGCCAACGCCCACCGCATGCACGGGGCCGGACGCAAGCAGGCCGTGGCGGGCCTTGCGACCGGGTTGACCGGTCTGGCCCTGACCCTGTGCACGCTCTGATCAACCTGTGCACGCCCGGATCGAAGCACACGCCCCGATCAGGGTCCGCGCTCCAAACGGGGCCCGGCGTGCGGTCAGGTGGCGTTGGCGACCTTCCACAGGTGCCCGTCGGGGTCGCTGAAGCAGCCGAAGTACCCGCCCCAGTCGGCGGCCGCCGCCTCCTTCACCACCGTGCCACCGGCGGCCTCGGCGGCACTCATCACTTCGTCCACCTCTTCCCTGGAGTCGGTGAGGAAGTGGTACGAGGCGCCGCGGAACCCTGATCCTGCGGCGGGGACACCGGCGTCCGCCGCGACCTCGTCCCAGGCGTAGAGCACCAGTTGCGAGGAGCCCTCGCCGAGGTCGCACTTCACGAAACCGGGGAAGTCCTGGTCGATCGCGCACCCCAGGCCTTCGACGTAGAACTTCTTGGCACGCTCCACGTCCTTGACGCCGAGCATGATGGCACTGACCTTCAATGTGGTGTTCATGCAGGCCACACTAGGTGCGGCCGATCGCCGTCGCTTCTCCGTTCCTGACCGTTCCGAGCGGCTCGGCTCACGCCACCGTGAGCACGATCTTCCCCTGGATGTGTCCTCGGGCGGCTCGCTCGTGGGCGTCGCGCGCGTCCGCGAGCGCATACGTGCTGTCGATGGCGACGCGCACCGCGCCCGCGTCGAGCAGGCGCCCGAGTTCCGCGAGCTGGGGGCCGTGGGAGCGCACTTGGGTGGCCGAGACGGTGGCGTCCAGCTTCGCGGCCTCTTCGGCGTCGTGGTCGCCGGGGAACACCGGGTACAGCGCACCGCCGCGCTTGAGCGTGCGCAGGAGACGGCCGCTGTCGCGACCGCCGACGGTGTCGAGCACGAGATCGACATCGTGCGCGAGGTCTTCGGGGCGGCTCTTCGTGTAGTCGATGAACTCGTCCGCGCCGAGCTCGCGCAGGAACGTCTCATGCGTGCCCGAGGCGACCGCGATGACGCGTGCGCCCTTCCCCTTGGCGAGTTGCAGCGCGAAGTGGCCGACGCCGCCCGCCGCGCCGTTGATCAGCACCGTCGTCCCGGTGTTCAGCGGCATCGGGCGATGGCGTGCCGCCTGGAACGGCGAGGGGTGGTCGTGGCCGAGCTCGATCAGGAACTGCCACGCGGTGAGGCCCGCCATCGGTACCGCTGCGGCCTGTACGTGATCGATGCGCGCGGGCTTGTGGGCGAGGTGCGCGGCGGGCGCGGCGACGTACTCGGCGTACGCGCTGCCCTCGAGGCTGGGAAAGCGCAGGAGGCCGAAGACCTCGTCGCCGACGGAGAAACCGTGCACGTCCGGGGCGACGGCTTCGACGATGCCCGACACGTCCGTCCCGAGGATGGCGGGCAGGCTCAGCGGCGGCCTCTTGTCCGGCGGGATGTTCCGCATGCCTTCGCGCACGTACCAGTCGGGGGGATTGACGCCCACCGCGCGCACGCGGAGGAGCACCTCGCCGGGGCCCGGCTCGGGAATCGGCACCTCGTCGTGGCGCAGCACCTCTGGGCCGCCGAACTCGTGCACCCGGATCGCCTTCATCGTGCCTGTAGGCATGGCTTTCACCTTTCCCTGCGGAGGGGCTACCCTTAGCGGAGCAGTGCTCCGAATATATGGAGCACTGCTCCGCTTGGCAAGGAAAGCCTGGCAACAGGGGCTTGGCGGGGAAGGCACATCGGCGGGGAAGGCACAGAGGAAGGCCCATGCGAGCCGACGCGAAGAAGAACTACGACCACCTGCTCGACGTCGCGCGCGACGTCGTGACCGAGCAGGGCGCCGACGCGTCGCTGCGCGATGTCGCCCGCAGGGCCGACGTCGGGCTGGGCACGCTGTACCGCCACTTCCCGACGCGCGAGGCGCTGCTCGATGCCCTGCTCCGCGCGAGGTTCGACGAGTTGGCGGGGCGGGCGGCGGCGCTCGAGACGGCGGGTTCACCCGCGGACGCGCTCGTCTCGTGGCTGCGCGAGTGCGTCGCGGGCGCGCACGAGTACCGGGGCGTCGTGGCGCTCATGGTGGCCGCCATCGAGGACCCCGAGTCCGCGCTCCACGCCTCGTGCGTCTCGATGCGCGCGGCGGGCACACGCCTGCTCACCCGCGCCCAGGCCGCGGGCGCGGCCCGGGCCGACATCGACGGCACCGATCTGTTCGCCCTGGTCGGAGCTCTGGCGTGGCTCAACGACCAGCCCTCGCTCGCGCCCCGCGCCGGTCATCTCTTCGATGTCGTCGCGAGCGCGGTGCTGACCGATGGCTCCTCGGCGAGTCGGCGGGGCGCCGGCTCGCCGAGGAGCCACTGACCGTTCAGCGGGCGGTGCGGGCCTCGGCGATCGCCTGGTCCAGGATCGTCAGGCCGAGCGAGAGCTCGTCCTCGCTG
Organism: Streptomyces sp. NPDC127108; assembly: GCF_042677545.1. Classification (NCBI taxonomy): domain Bacteria; kingdom Bacillati; phylum Actinomycetota; class Actinomycetes; order Kitasatosporales; family Streptomycetaceae; genus Streptomyces; species Streptomyces sp. NPDC127108. The sequence goes on from NZ_JBHXTE010000001.1 coordinate 100,199, forward strand.
GCGGTCAGCGGCGGGGCCATCCGCAGGACTCCGCCCATGCCGGGGAGCTGGACGATGTTCATGTGCAGACCGAGTTCGAGGCAGCGCCGGGTGACCCGGGCGCCCAGTTCACTGGAACTCCGCTTCGTCTCGCGGTCGACGACGAGTTCGAGTCCGGCGAGCAGGCCCCGGCCGCGGATGTCGCCGACGACCTCGTGGCGGGCGGCGATGTCCAGCAGGCCGTCGCGGAGGAACGTGCCGAGGGAGCGCGCGCGTTCGTCGAGCTTGTCGGCGATCAGGACGTCGAGGACGGTGTTGCCGACGGCGGCCACCAGCGGGTCGGAGACGTGCGTGGTGAAGAACAGGAACCCGCGCTCGTGCGCCCGCTGTTCGATCTCGGCGCTCGTGATCACGGCCGCGAGGGGCAGTCCGGCGCCGAGCGTCTTGGACAGCGTGAGGATGTCGGGGACGACGCCGTCGCGTTCGAAGGCGTACCAGGTCCCGGTGCGGCACAGGCCGGTCTGGGCCTCGTCGAGGATCAACAGCATGTCGCGCTCCCGGCACTTGGCCTGCAGCGCCGCCATGTACCCGAGCGGCGGCTCGATGATGCCGCCCGAGCTGAGGATCGGCTCCATCAGGCACGCGGCCAGGCTGCCCGTCGACTGGGCGTCGATCAGGTCGAAGGCGAAGTCCAGCTGGCGCCGCCAGTCCAGGGAGCCGTCGGCCGTGGTGAAGTCGGGCCGGTAGGCGTTCGGCGCGGGGATGGCGAAGTTGCCGGGCGCGGACGGGCCGTAGCCCTTGCGGCCCGCGCTGTACGTGGCGGACGCGGCGGCCTGCGTCATGCCGTGCCAGGACCGGGCGAACGAGACGATCTCGTGCTTGCCTGTGACGAGCTTCGCCATCCGGATCGCGGCCTCGTTCGACTCGGCGCCGGTCGTCAGGAGCAGTGCCTTCTCCAGCGGCGCGGGCAGCGTGTCGGACAGGCGGCGGGCGAGGTCGACCACGGGGCGGCTGAGCATGCCGCTGAAGAGGTGGTCGAGGTTCCCGATCTGGTGCTGGACGGTCGCGACGATCTCCGGGTGCGAGTGGCCGAGGATCGAGCTCATCTGGCCGGAGGTGAAATCGAGGATCTTCCGGCCGTCGGCGGTGTACACGAAGCTTCCGGCGGCGCGGTCGATGACCTCGCGGGTGAACTCGGGGCCGTAGCGGACGAGGTGCTTCTCGGCATCGGCCCAGAAGGATTCGGTGGCGGGCGAGGCGGTCGACGCGGGCGACGGCACAGCGGTGGGGGCGGGGGTCGAAGCAGGCATGTCCTCGACGGTAGGTCGCACGCGAGCGACACGTCCATCTCACAATTCCGGCTGTCCTGTTCGGAGAATCCGTACAACAATGAGGGCGTGATGAACCCCTGGAGGCTGCGCCTGCTGAGCCAGCTGGACACCCTGGGCACCGTGCGGGCGGTCGCCCAGGCCGCGAACCTGAGCCCGTCGAGCGTCTCCCAGCAGCTCGCCGTCCTCGAGTCCGAGACCCGCACCCAGCTCCTGGAACGCACGGGACGCCGGGTGCGGCTCACCCCGGCCGGGCTGATCCTCGCTCGCCGGGCGCGGGCGATCCTCGACCACATGGACAGCGTCGAGGCGGAGCTGCGCGGCTTCGGCGAGGAACCGGCGGGTCTGGTGCGGCTCGGGGCCTTCCAGAGCGCGATCCACACGATGGCCGTCCCGGCGGTGACCCGGCTGAAGCAGGCCCATCCGCACCTCGACGTGGAGGTGCTACAGCTGGAGCCGCACGAGAGCATGCCCGCGCTGCGTGTCGGCGACGCGGACATCATCATCACGACCACGGACTTCGACGAGCTGCCGCTGGGCCCGGACCTCGACCTGGTCCCGCTGGCCAGGGACCCGATCCTGCTGGTCGTCCCGCCCGGGCATCCCGCGGCCGGGCGCGGCGCCGTCGACCTCGCCGCGTACGCCGACGAGCCCTGGGCGTTCGACATGCCGCAGTCGTACATGGCCAACCTCGCCCTGCGGCTGTGCCGTCAGTCGCGGTTCGAGCCGCGCGTGGTGTGCCGCTTCAGCAACTACATGATGACGTTGCAGCACGTCGAGGCCGGGCTCTCGATCGCGCTACTGCCCGGCCTGACGGTGGACCGCAGCCGCTACCGCGTCGCCACCGCGGAACTCGCGACTCCCTTGACTCGGACGATCACGGCGGCGGTCCGGCGCGGCTCACCGCCTCGCGCGGCGGTGCGCGCCGTGCTTGAGGCGCTACGGAATCCGTCGGATGAGCTGCCGCTGCTGAGCCGGGAGTAGCAGCGGGTGCCCGGCCCGGCGGATCGGCGGGCTACCGGTCCCTCCGGCGGTCACCCCCGATGTCGCCCTCCGCGCGGGCCGGTCACAGGCGCGGGTCGCGGTGGGTCGGGTCGCCGTCGAGGACGGTGAGGAGCACCGGCAGGTCCGGGAGTTCGGTGGCCGCCGTGGTGAGGGGGTTCTCGGCGAAGACCGTCAGGTCGGCGCGGTGGCCGACGGCGAGGCGCCCGGCCTCGTGCTCCTCCCCTGCCGCGTAGGCGGCGTTGACGGTCATGCCCTGCAGGGCCTCCAGGGCCGTGAGCGCCTGGTGCGGGCCGTGCGGGGGCCGGGTGAGGTCGCGGCTGGGGCGGCGGTGGCGGGCGCCCGCCATGACGGCCGACGGGGGGTAGGGGGCGATGGGCCAGTCGGAGCCGAGGACCACGACGGCGCCGGAGTCGTGCAGGTCGCGGCAGCGCCAGGCGCGTGCGGCGCGCTCCTCGCCGAGGCGGCGCGACCAGTTGTCGGTGTGGTCGGCGCGGGTGAAGTCGCAGCAGTGGGTCGGCTGCATGGAGGCGATGACACCGAGGTCGGCGAAGCGGCGCAGGGTGTCGTCGGGGACGGTCTCGATGTGCTCGATCCGGTGCCGCACCGGTCGGCTGTCCTCGGCCTGGGCCTTCTCGACGGCGTCCAGGACATGGCGTACGGCGGCGTCGCCGATGGCGTGGGTGGCGATGGGCACGCCCGCGCGGTGGAGTGCGCCGACGACGCGGGTGTACTCCTCGGGGTCGGGCCAGAAGGCGTGCCGGGACTCGCCGTGGCAGTCGGGGTGCTCCAGCCAGGCGGTGCCGTTGTCGATGGTGCCGTCCATGAAGATCTTGACGCCGTCGGTGCGCCACAGCCGGCCGCCCGCGCCCTGCTGTGCGATGAGTGCGCGCAGGCCGTCGGCGTCGGTGCCGGGCTGGCACCAGGGTGCGACGCGCAGGCGCAGCGGCAGGTCACCGGCGGCGTCGAGTTCCGCGTAGAAGGCGAGGCTGTCGCCGTTCGCGTCCATGGCGTGGCCGCCGGTGAGGCCCGTGGCGGCCATGGCGCGCAGGACGGCGGCGAGCCGGTCGCGGCGCTCGTCGCGGGTGGGTTGCGGGGCGACGCGCTCCACGAGTGCGCACGCGGCGTCTTCGAGGAGCAGGCCGGTGGGTCGGCCGTCGGCGTCGCAGACCACTTCGGCGGTGGCCTGGTCGAAGGTGCGGGGTCCTTCGACTCCGGCGAGTTCCAGGGCGCGGCGGCTGGCCAGCATCGAGTGCGCGTCGAAGAGCAGCAGCAGGGCGGGGACGCCGTCGAGCACCGCGTCGAAGGGGGCGATCTCGACGGGGGCTCCGGCGAAGACGTTGGGGTCGAGGCCCCATCCGTGCAGCCAGGCCCCTGGGGTGAGGTCCCGTACCTCGCGGGCGAGGGCCGCGCGGACCTGCTCCACGTCCTCGCAGCCCGACAGGTCGAGGCCGTGGGTCAGTTCGGCGCCGGTGACGGGGTGGATGTGTCCGTCTACCAGGCCGGGGGTGACGACGGCGCCCTTGAGGTCGATCACCGTGGTCGAGGGGTCGGCGAGCGGGCGGATGTCCGGGGCGTCCCCGAGGGCGGTGATGCGTCCGTCGGCCGCGGCGAGGGCGGTCTGCGGCAGGAGCTCGCCGGTGACGGGGTCGAGCAGACGGGCCGAGAGCAGGATGAGGGAGGTGCGCACGGGGGCTCCTTGAGACACGAAGGCTCCTTGGACACGAGAGCTGCTGGGACGCGGGGCTGCTGAGGCGCGAGAACTGCTGGTTCGCGGAGGCTGCTGGGACATACGGGCTGACTGCCGGGAGACACGGGCTGGCAGCCGGGGCACACGGGTCACGGAGAGGGGTCAGTCCGGGTCGGCGGACAACGTGCCGACGGGCAGCCCGAGTTCACGCTCCGCCGTGGTGACGGGCAGGCGCCGGACTGCGGGTGGGCCGTCGTCCGCGCTCGCGCTGTTGACGAGCATCCCGAGGCCGTCGAGGACGACCAGGATCTGAATGGCCGTCACCAGCGGGTCATCGGTGTGGAATTCGCCCTCCACGACGCCGTCGCGGATGACTTCTTCGAGGCGGTCGCGCCAGGCGTCCTCCTGGACGGCGACGCGGTCGCGCAGTGCGGGCCGGTAGCGGCTCAGATGCCGGGCGTTGAGCCACAGCCTGCTGATGTCGTCGTACGCCTTCCCTGTCGTACGGGCGAGGAACCGCGCCAGGTGCCGGGTGGCGGTGGCCCCGGCCCGGTCGGCCGGAAGGAGCGTGTCGAGTTCGGCTCCAACGGCGTTGCCGTAGGCCTCGGCCACGAGGTCGTCGACCGCGGGGAAGTAGTGGCTGATGAGCCCCGGCCGGACGTCGAGCTCCTCGGCGACGCGCCGGAGCGTGATGCACTCCAGCCCCTCCGCCAGTGCCACCCCTGCGGCGGCCGCAACGATTTCCGTACGTCTGGCCGCTGGAGATTTGCGGATTCGCTTGTTCGGAACGCTTGACGCCATGGAATCGATGCTATTGAGTGTGCGACCAATAAGCAAGCAGGTGGGCTACCAGCATCCGGAGGGGCCGCATGGCGTCCACGATTCCCGACCCGCCCGAGAGCACCTGCGCCACGCGGAAGGAAGCAGAGACCTCCCCAGGCGCGCACGCGGCACGGCCCACCTCCGACGGAGCGACCCGCGTCGAGGCGCACGGCATCGACCACATCCCCGAGCGGGAACGCCACGGCCACCCACGGCAGTTGTTCTCCGTCTGGGCGGCCGCCAACGTCAACTACCTGAGCCTGGTGGTCGGCGGGACCCTGATCCTCATGGGCCTGACGCTGGGCCAGGCCCTCGCGGTGATCGTGGTGGGCAACCTGTTCTGGCTCCTCACCGGTCTGCTCGCCATATCCGGCCCCGCCGCGGGCACTCCGAGCGAAGTGATCACGCGGGCGGTCTACGGAATCCGCGGCAACCGCGTGAACAACGCCGTCGTGGGCTGGATGATCTCCGTCTGCTACTTCGCCCTGAACCTGGCCGCCGCCGCGACCGCCGCGTTCTCCCTCGTCGAGAAGGCCGGTGTCTCCGCGAGCACGGGTGTCAAGATCGCCGTGGTCCTGGTCATCGCCGCCGTCACGCTGACCATCGGCGTCTACGGGCACGGCCTGATCATGAAGCTGTACCTGCCGATCACCCTCGCCCTGACCGCCGTCTTCGCCGTCGTCGCGATCGGCGTGCTCCGGCACACCGACTTCTCGTACGCCCCGCCGGAGCCGCTGCGGGGAGCCGACCTGTGGACGGTCCTCGTCGCCGGGGTCACCCTCATTTCCTCCGCGCCGCTGTCGTACACCACCAGCGCCGACTTCGCCCGCTACCTGCCGCGCACGACCTCCTCGAAGGCGGTGCTCGGCTGGACCGCGCTCGGCGGGTTCGTACCCGGCGTCGTCGTCTGCTCGCTCGGGGCCTGCGCCGCGACCGCGGTCGACATGGGGGACCCGCAGTCCGGGCTCCAGACGATCCTGCCGGGCTGGTTCGACCCGCTCTTCCTGCTCGCCCTGATCCTCGGCACGGTCGCCCTCAACGCGCTGACCGCCTACAGCGCGGGGCTCGCCCTCCAGGCCGTCGGCATCCGCATCCGCCGTTCCCTCAGCGTGCTCGCCGACGGGACCGCGGCCGTCTCCCTCACCCTGTACGCCCTCCTCATCTCCGACTTCCTCGACACCGTCAGCAACGTCCTCCAGCTCACCGTCGTCCTGCTGGGCCCCGCCATGGCCATCTACGCCACGGACATCTGGCTGCGCCGCAACAACTACGACGGCCCCACCCTGATGGACGAGACCCCGAGCAGTCCCTACTGGTACGCCGCCGGCGTCAACCCGGCCGGAGCCCTGGCCCTCACGGGAGGCGTCACCGCGTCGGCCCTGTGCGTCAACACCCTCTACACCGGCCCGATCGCCTCGGCCCTGGACGGCCTGGACCTCGCCCTCCCCACCGGGATCGCCGTCTCCGCGTCGCTCTACGCCCTCCTCAGCCGCGGGCTTCGCTGAGGGCCCGGGGCGCCACGTCCTGCTGTGGGATCACGAGCAATCGGCGACGTCCCAGAGCCGCACCGTCCCATCCTTGCTCGCAGCGGCGAAGGTCTTGCCGTCGGGGCTGAACCCCGGGCGGCTGCCGAGGGAGCCGACGCTCGTGATGGTGGTGACGGGCTTGCGGGTTGCGGCATTCCACAGCCGCACCTTCTCGTCCTTGCCCGCGATGGCGAGGGCCTTCCCGCTGGGGCTGAACCCCACGAGTGATCCGGCGCGGGTGACGACGGCGCTGCTCTTGCCGCTGTCGACGTCCCAGAGCCGCACCGTCCCGTCCCTGCCCCCACCGGCGAAGGTCCTGCCGTCGGGGCCGAACCATCCGTAGGAGGTGCCAGCCAAGGTGGTGCCGGCCTTGCGGGTGCCCACGTTCCACAACCTCACCGTCCTGTCGCTGCCCCACACAGCAAGGGTCTTGCCGTCAGGGCTGAACCTCCCGCCGTAGGCGTCGGTGATGGTGGCGGTGGTCTCGCGAGTGCGCACGTTCCACAGCCGCACCGTCTTGTCCTGGCTGCCGGTGGCAAGGGTTTCGCCATCGCCGTTGAACGCCATGTACCCGATCCCGTTGGTGTGGCCGGGGAGGGTTGCGGTCCTCTTCCCGGATTCCACGTCCCACAGGTGCACCGGGTTGGGGTATTCCTCGTCGGGGCGCGAGGCGTCGGCGGTGGCGAGGATCTTGCCGTCGGGGCTGACTGCCGCGCTGACGACGTCCTTGTGGTCGGTGCGGATGGCGGTGGTCCGGCCGGTGGACATGTTCCGCAGGTGGACCGTGACCGGATCCGTCCGGTCGGGGTCGTACTGGTCCTGGGTGACGAGGAAGCGCCCGTCGGGGCTGAACACCTCGCCGTTGTTCGGGAGGGTCTGCCGCCGGACGGTCGCGGTGGTCTTGCGGGTGCGCAGGTCCCACAGCCGTACGGAGTCGACGTCCGCGGTCTCCGTGTACGTGGCGATGGTCTTCTTGTCCGGACTGAACGCCAGCCAACGGCCGGCGTCGCGGAGGACTTCGGGGGGCGGGAGGGCGCTGGGGCAGTGGCCTTCGTTCCCCGTCTCCCTGAAGGCGAGGAGCGCCACGACGACGCCCACCGCCAGTGCGAGGGCGGTGGCCGCGGCGGTGAGGACCTTGGCCCGGCGGGTGCGGGGGCGCGGACGGGATCCTCTGCGGGCAGGGCCGGGGGCAGGAGCCCCGGGATGAGGGCCGGGCGGTGTTTCGGCTGCCTCCTCGGGCGTCGGGGACGTTCGATCGCTCGGCGGCGCGGGAGGAGGCGCAGGAGGAGGAGGCGCGGGAAGTACCGCCGGGGACCGGGCCGGGGCCTGCGGCGCCGGTGGTTCGGGCAGCGTCCCCGGCGGCTCGGCCGACGCCGGAAGGGCGGACCGCAGACGCGATGCGGCCGCGGCGGACACCACCTTGCTGTCGTCGTCGGCGAGGCGGCGGATCTCTTCGAGAGCGCGGGCGCGGACAACGTCGTTTCCGATGCGGTGGAGGTGGGCCAGGCCGTCGAGGGCGGTGAGCCGGTCGGTGGCAATGGGGCTGCCGATGGCGTTGCACAGGTGGGCGGGAAGGGTCCAGTTGATGTTGCGCGCGATGACGATGCGGCCCTCGACGCTGTCGAGCCTCTTCGGCCGTTGCTGCGGCATCTCGTCGATGACGCGGTCGTGGACGTAGCCGTACAACTCGTCCAGGGTGATGTCACCGTCGCCGTCGAGATCGGCGCTGCCGTCGCGGAGCCCGGCCACGAGGTAGCGGGTGAACACGGACTGCGCGGCGTGGCCCTGTGGCTGATTGCCCTCGAAGGAGTACTGGGTCGCGTCCGACGCGGTCAGGACGGTGCGGCCACGGCCCTGGAAACGCTCCAGCGCGTGGACCGCCGTGTCGCCCTTGGAGATCCGGCCGGCCGGGAAGGCCCCGCTGTAGCAGCAGTCGAGGACGAGCACCTTCTGGCGTGAGGCACAGCCCTCCATGGCCTGGTCGATCTGTTCGGCGGACAGCGCGGTGAACAGCAGGCTGTCACGGCGGGTGTTGGCCATCGCCAGATACAGCCGTCCCCCGTCGTCCTTGAGGCCGTGGCCTGTGAAGTACAGCAGGGTGAGGTCGCCTCGACGCCGGTCGCGATAGAAGTCGCCGACGGCCTCGCCGACGAGATGGTGCGGTTGGTTGATCAGGGTGGTGACCTCGAACCCGGCGATCTCCGGGTCCCGCAGCACCGCGGCGAGCGCCTCCGCGTCGTGTGCCGGAGAGGTCAACTGCCGCAGTCCGGCGTCCTGGTAGTCGTACGTGGCGATCAGCAGCGCAAGGCGACGGCCCATGGCTAGTCGCCGGTGTGCCGACGGAGGTACGCCTCGACGAGCTCACGGCGCTCGGCGGCCGTCGCCCGCTCCAGCTCGATCGTGTCGCCGTCGATCGTCACCGAGACCCGATGCCGCGCGTCGGACCGGCCCAGCCAGTCACGCACGGTCTCGACGAGCGCGGTGAACACTCCGCCGGACGCACTCAACGCGACCACGATGGCCCCGACGGTCACCGCGTCGGTGCCCTTCGCCCCGTCGGGCGCCGGACCGGCGGCAACCGCACGGACCGATTCGACGTCCAATTCGGTGATCTCGGACCGGAGTTGCCGTGCCGCGCGTTCCCCCGCCTCCGCGTCCAGCTCCGGGTCGGACGCGACCGACACCAGCACGTGCACCACACCGTCCACCCGTCGGTCCGTACGACCGACCCCCGCCGCAGCGTCGTCACGCATAGATCCCCCGATGATGCGTTTGAGGCGTCCCCGCGAGTCCTCCCTCACAGTGTGACGCCCTCCGGCCACGCACCGCAGCAGGTTGTGCCTAGTTGCCGGACGCGGCGGGGAGCCCAGTCATCGCCGACCGCACTTGCGGGGGTTGTCGCACCAGCGGCCCATGCCGCTTCGTCCCCTTTTTGACTTTCCCTGTATCAACCATCGCAAAGAGCACGGAAAATAACGTCTAGGTACATCCAACTGGCCAAAAACAGGTCTACACCACGCACCGGAAGAGAGGATTCTGGCCCCCGTTCGTCGAGAGGTGCGCGCCGGTGACGACCACTCCGGCACGCCGATCTCCGAGGGGAGTCTGTGGCGTGGGACGTGGCAGGGCGAAGGCGGAGCGGATCGCCTCGGATGCGGCCGAACGATTATTCGCCGCCGGGCAGTTGTTGCGGCGGACGCCGACCACGCCCGAGGGACGGGCGGTCTTCCGTACGGATCAGCAGGTCAACGACCAGCCGTACCGGGAGCGTTGGGCGCACGACAAGGTGGTGCGCTCCACGCACGGCGTGAACTGCACGGGGTCGTGCTCGTGGCAGGTGTACGTCAAGGACGGACTGATCACCTGGGAGACCCAGGCGACCGACTATCCCTCGACCGGTCCTGACCGCCCGGACTACGAACCGCGGGGGTGCCCGCGCGGGGCGTCCTTCTCCTGGTACACGTACTCGCCGACCCGGGTCCGCTACCCACTCGCACGCGGTGTCCTCGTGGAGATGTTCCGGGACGCAAAGGCCCGGCACGGCGGTGATCCGGTGGCGGCGTGGGCGGAGGTCACCGGCGATCCGGACCAACGCCGCCGGTACCAGTCGGCCCGCGGCAAGGGCGGCCTGGTGCGGGTCGGCTGGGCGGAGGCACTGGAGATCGCGGCGGCCGCGCATGTGCACACGCTCCAGGAGCACGGGCCCGACCGGATCGCGGGCTTCTCCCCAATCCCGGCGATGTCGATGGCCTCCCACGCGGTCGGCGCCCGGTTCCACGCGCTGATCGGCGCGCCGATGCTGTCGTTCTACGACTGGTACGCGGACCTGCCGATCGCCTCGCCGCAGGTCTTCGGCGACCAGACCGACGTACCGGAGTCCGGGGACTGGTGGGACGCCGCGTACCTGATGCTGTGGGGCTCCAACGTCCCGGTGACACGGACCCCGGACGCCCACTGGATGGCCGAGGCGCGCTATCGCGGCCAGAAGGTGGTCGTGGTGTCGCCCGACTACGCCGACGCGACGAAGTTCGCCGACGAGTGGCTGCATCCCCATCCCGGGACCGACGGCGCCCTTGCGATGGCGATGGGTCACGTGATCCTGCGCGAGTGCTTCGTCGACCGGCAGGTGCCGTACTTCACCGACTACGTCAAACAGTTCACCGACCTGCCCTTCCTCGTGTCCCTGGACGAGCGGGCGGAGCACTCCCATACACCCGGTGCGTTCGTCACCGCCAAGGATCTGGGCCTGGCCGGGGAAGCCGATGCGCAGGCCCGGCGCTGGATGCCGGTGCTCCTCGACCGGGCCAGCGGGCTGCCGACCGTGCCCAACGGCACGTTGGGAGATCGCTGGCGCAAGGCGAGCGAGGGCCGCTGGAACCTCGACCTCGGCGACATCGAACCGCTGCTCAGCCTGTACGGCCGCCCGGGCGTGACGAAGGCCGCGGTGACACTGCCCCGCTTCGACGAGGACGGCGCGACGATCCGGTGCGCGGTGCCGGTGCTGCGGGTCGGCGGACGCCTGGTGACGACGGTGTTCGACCTGATGCTCGCCCAGTACGGGGTGCGGCGCGAGGGCCTCGACGAGCAGGGGCCGACGGCGTACGACGACGCGTCCACGCCGTGCACCCCGGCCTGGCAGGAGGCGGTCACGTCGGTGCCCGCGCAGGCCGTGGTGCGGGCGGCGCGGGAGTTCGCGCGGACCGCGGAGCAGACCCGGGGCCGCTGCATGATCGTGATGGGGGCCGGGACGAACCACTGGTTCCACTCGGACACCATCTACCGCTCGTTCCTGTCGCTGCTGCTGCTGACCGGCTGTCAGGGCGTCAACGGCGGTGGCTGGGCGCACTACGTGGGGCAGGAGAAGGTGCGTCCGTACGCCGGGTGGCAGCAGCTGGCCACGGCGTCGGACTGGGGGCGGCCCTCGCGGCAGATGGCGGGGACGCCGTACTGGTACCTGCACACCGGGCAGTGGCGGTACGAGAAGTTCACCGCGGACGCCCTGGTCTCCCCCACCGGGCCGGGCGCCCTCGCGGGTCTGCACACCGCGGATCTGCTGGCCCGCTCCGCCCGGCAGGGCTGGATGCCGTCGTATCCGACATTCTCCGCCAACCCGCTGGACCTGGGGCGGCGCGTGCACGAGGCCGACGCGGACCCGGCGGCGTGGCTGGCCGCCGAGTGCGAGGCGGGGCGGCTCTCGTACGCCTGTGAGGATCCCGACGATCCGGCCAACTGGCCGCGGGTCCTCACCGTGTGGCGGGCGAATCTGATCGGCTCGTCGGCCAAGGGCAACGAGTTCTTCCTGCGCCATCTCCTCGGCGCGTCCGACAACGCGAACGCGGAGGAGGCGCCGCCGGAGAGCAGGCCACGGGACGTGACCTGGCGGAAGGAGGAGCCGCGCGGCAAGCTCGACCTGCTGCTCGCTCTCGACTTCCGCATGACGTCCACCACGCTGCACGCCGATCTGGTGCTGCCCGCGGCGACCTGGTACGAGAAGCACGACCTGTCCAGCACGGACATGCACCCCTATGTGCACGCCTTCTCCCCCGCGATCAGCCCGCCGTGGCAGGCCCGCACCGACTTCGAGATCTTCCACGGCCTCGCCACCGAGGTGAGCCGCCTCGCCGCGGGCCGCCTGGACGTGGCGCACGACCTGGTGGCGACGGCGCTGCAGCACGACACCCCGGGCGAGGCTCCGCCCGAGGGCCCCACGCACCCTCAGTTCACGCTCGTGGAGCGGGACTACACCGCCATCGGCGACAAGATCGCCGCGCTCGGGCCGCTGGCCGGTGAGCAGGGCATGGCGGTCAAGGGCGTGACGGTGCATCCACTGCCGGAGAGCGCCTGGCTGGCCGCCCGGTGCGGCATCGCCGGACACGGGCCGGCGCGGGGCCGGCCGCTGCTCGACACGGACGTCAAGCTGTGCGAGGCGATCCTCGCGCTTTCGGGCACCACCAACGGCCGGCTTGCCGCCGAGGGGTTCGAGCGGCTCGCCGAGCGCTGCGGCGCCGACACCGGGTTGGCGGAACTGGGCGCGTCGGTGGTGGAGCGGCGAGTGGAGTTCTCCGACACACAGGCGCGTCCGGTGCAGGTCGGGGCGAGCTTCGAATGGTCGGGCAAGGAGGGCCCGGACCGCCGCTACGCCCCGTTCACGATCAACACCGAGCACCTGAAGCCCTGGCACACCCTGACCGGCCGCCAGCACTTCTACCTCGACCACCCGTGGATCGCCGAGTACGGCGAGCAACTTCCCGTCTACCGCCCGCCGTTGGACCTGGCCGCGCTCGGCGAGCAGCCCGTGGCCGACGGCGACGGCGGGCGCTCGATGACGGTGCGCTATCTGACGCCGCACTCGAAGTGGTCCATCCACTCCGAGTACCAGGAGAACCTGCTCATGCAGACGCTGGCCCGGGGCGGCCCGGTCATCTGGATCAGTGTGGCCGACGCGGAGGCGATCGGCGTGGCGGACAACGACTGGATCGAGGCACACAACGCCAACGGTGTCGTCGTGGCGCGGGCCGTGGTCTCGCACCGGATGCCGACCGGCACGGTGTTCATGTACCACGTGCAGGAGCGCCTGGTGAACGTGCCGAAGTCGGAGGCGACCGGGCGGCGCGGCGGGGTCCACAACGCCCTCACCCGGCTGCTCATCAAGCCGACGCATCTGATCGGCGGATACGCCCAGTTGTCGTTCGCACCCAACTACTACGGGCCCACAGGCAATCAGCGCGACGCGGTCACGGTGATCCGACGGCGCTCCCAGGAGGTGACGTACTGATGCGCGTCATGGCGCAGGTCGCGATGGTCATGAACCTCGACAAGTGCATCGGCTGCCACACCTGTTCGGTCACCTGCAAGCAGACCTGGACCAACCGTCCTGGCACCGAGTACGTGTGGTTCAACAACGTGGAGACCCGCCCCGGCCAGGGCTATCCGCGCACCTACGAGGACCAGGACAAGTGGAAGGGCGGCTGGCACCTCAAGCACGGCCGGCTGGTGCCGCGCAGCGGCGGCCGGGCCCGCCGCCTCGCCCGCCTCTTCGCCAACCCGGAACTGCCCTCGCTCGACGACTACTACGAGCCGTGGACGTACGACTACGAGAACCTGATCAGCGCCCCGCTCGGCGACGACGTCCCCACCGCGCCGCCGCGCTCCCTGATCGACGGCGCCCCGACGTCCGTGACCTGGGGGCCGAACTGGGACGACGACTTGGGCGGCGGGCCCGAGCACCTCGCGGGCGACCCGGTGTTGCGGAAGATGAACGAACAGGTGCGCCTGGAGTACGAGCAGGCGTTCATGTTCTATCTGCCGCGGATCTGCGAGCACTGCCTCAATCCGTCGTGCGTGGCGGTGTGTCCGTCCGGCGCCCTGTACAAGCGGGTGGAGGACGGCATCGTCCTCGTCGATCAGGACCGCTGCCGCGGCTGGCGGATGTGCGTGACCGGCTGCCCGTACAAGAAGGTCTACTTCAACCACCAGACGGGCAAGGCGGAGAAGTGCACGTTCTGCTATCCGCGGATCGAGGGCGGGCAGCCGACGGTCTGTTCCGAGACGTGTGTGGGGCGCCTCCGCTACCTCGGTGTCGTCCTGTACGACGCGGACCAAGTCGGCGAGGCCGCCGCCACCGAGAACGAACAGGACCTGTACGAGGCCCAGTTGGGCTGCTTCCTCGACCCGGAGGATCCGGCGGTGGCGGCGGCCGCGGAGGAGGCGGGCATCCCGCACGACTGGATCACCGCCGCCCGCCGCTCCCCCGTGCACGCCCTGATCAGCCGCTACAAGGTCGCGCTGCCACTGCATCCCGAATACCGCACCATGCCGATGGTCTGGTACATCCCGCCGCTCTCGCCCGTCGTCGACTCCCTCACCGCCACCGGTCACGACGGCGAGGACCCGGCGAAGCTGTTCGCCGCCATCGACTCGCTGCGCATCCCGCTGGCGTATCTGGCGGAGCTGTTCACCGCGGGCGACCCGGCCCCCGTGGAGGCCGCGCTGTGCCGCCTCGCGGCGATGCGCTCCCACATGCGCCGCGTCAACCTCGGCGAGGAGCAGGACCCGGCCATCGCCCGCTCCGTCGGCATGGACAGCGCGGGCATCGAGGGCATGTACCGGCTGCTCGCCCTGGCCAAGTACGACGAGCGCTACGTCATCCCCACCAGCTACACGGCCGCCTCCCCGGCCGACGAACTCGACGCCGGGTGCAGCCTGGACGTCCACGGCGGCCCCGGGATGTACGCCCCGGACACCTTCCACGCCCCGCCCGCCGCCGAGCAGGAACCGGAGCACGCCGGGGCGTCGCTGCGCGGCCGGGTCAATCTCCTGAACTGGAACGGCAAGGGGCGGCCCGACGGGCTCTTCCCGAGCGGTGACGGCGGCGCGAGGTGAGCCGCCCCGTCGTCCACCAGGCCGCTTCGCTGCTCCTTCGCTACCCCGACGACGACTGGCCCGGGCGGCTGAACGCGGTGCGGGCGGCGCTGGAGCCGGTGCCCGGCGCCGAGGTGGGCCTGCTGCTGCGGTTCTGCGACGAGGTCAGCGGGACGGCGCCGCTGGATCTGGCCGCCCGGTACGTCGTCACGTTCGACCGCAGCCGCCGACGGTGTCTGTATCTGACGTACTACACCGACGGGGACACCCGCAGGCGGGGCGCGTCGTTGGCGCGGCTCAAGGCGCTCTACCGGCAGCACGGGTGGCGTCCGCCCGAGGACGAGCTGCCCGATTTCCTGCCGCTGATGCTGGAGTTCGCCGCCCGCACGCCGGACCTGAAGGCGGCGCCGCTCGTCGAGCACCGGCCCGCCCTGGAACTGCTGCGCCTCGCCCTGACCTCGTACCGCAGCCCGTACGCCGACGTCGTCGACGCGGTCTGCCGCACCCTGCCCGGCCCCTCCCCGGCGACCCGCGAGGCGGCCCTGCGTCTGGCCCGCACCGGCCCGCCCGCAGAGACCGTCGGCCTCCTGCCGTATCCCGCACGCGCTCCCGACGCCCGGCACGCGGAGGAGACTTCCCGGTGAACCACCTGCGCATCGCCCTGTGGAGCGTCCTGCCCTACCTCGTGCTCGCCGTCCTCGTCACCGGCACCGCCTGGCGCTACCGCTACGACCGCTTCGGCTTCACGACCCGCTCCAGTCAGCTGCACGAGAGCCGGCTGCTGCGCGTCGGCGGCCCGCTGTTCCACTTCGGCCTGCTGTTCGTGGTCGCCGGGCACGTCATCGGCCTGTTGGTGCCGGAGTCGTTCACCGAGCGCGTGCACGTCCACGAGTGGCTGTACCACGCGAACGCGCTGCTCGTCGGCGGCACGGCGGGCCTCGCGACGCTCGCCGGTCTGGTGATCTTGCTGTACCGCCGTCTGCGCGTGCCCGCCGTCCGGGCGGCGACCAGCCGCAGCGACCGCGCCGTCTACCCCGTCCTGCTGTGTGTGCTCCTGGCGGGCCTCACCGCCACGGCCACCACGATGAAGCCGCACCCGTACGACTACCGGCGGGGTGTCTCGGTGTGGTTCCGCTCGCTGTTCACGCTCGATCCCGACGTGTCGGCCATGGCGCACGCGCCGCTCGCCTACCGGGTGCACGCGCTGCTCGCGATGGCCCTGTTCGCCTCGTGGCCGTTCAGCCGCCTGGTCCACGCCTTCGCCGCGCCGGTCGGCTACCTCGTCCGCCCCTACGTCGTGTACCGGTCGCGGGGCGGGCGCCGTGTGCCCGCGCCCGGCCGTTCCGGTCCGGGCGGGCGGTGGCGCGCGCCGGTCGCCGCTCGGTCCGGCCCACGTTCCGGCCCGCGTTCCGACTCGCGGGGCAAGGCGCCCCGGTCGGAGCGGGACACGCTCACCCGGCGCTGATGCGGCGCGCGCTGGCCGACCGGTGCCGGGGGCTCGCGCCCGCGTGTTTCGCGCCGGTCATGGCCACGGGCATCGTCTCCCGGGCGCTGGCGCAGACGGGTGCACGGGCGTTGTCCCTCGTCCTGTTCGGCATAGCGACGGCCCTGTATGTCGTGCTGCTGTGCGCCACCGCGCTCAAGGCCCGGTACCACCGCGCTGTCGTCCGGGCCGAACTCGGCGACCCCACGCGGCTGTTCGGGCACTTCACCCTGGTCGCGGCGAGCGGTGTCCTTGCCGCGCGCCTCGATTCGGGGCCCGCCCGGGTCGCGGGGTGCGCCCTCCTGGTCGTCGCGGCGGTCGTGTGGGCCGTGCTCGCCCACGCGATCGCACGGCTCCGCGGCTTCGGCTCACGCACCATCCTGCGCCAGGCCGACGGCACCTGGTTCCTGGCGGCGGTCGGCCTGCAGGCCCTCGTCCTGACGCTCGTCGGCCTGCGCCCGGGCCGACCCGTCGTCACGCTCGCTCTCGGGCTGTGGGTCTGCGGGGTGGTGCTGTACGCGGTCACGCTGGCGGCCGTCGTGAGGCGTCTGCGGTACGACCCGCCGCCGCCCGCCCGCCTGGCACCCAGCTACTGGGTGACCATGGGCGCCGCCGCCATCAGCACCCTCGCCGGTGCCCGGCTCCTCGCCCACGACGGTCTCCTGCCCGCCCCGGTCCGCGCCCCTCTGGGCGGCACGGTCGTCGCCTTGTGGACGTGGGCCACCTTCCTGATCCCGCTCCTGCTGGCCACGGGCGTCTGGCGGCATCTGCACCACCGCGTCCCGCTGGCCTACGAACCCACGCTGTGGTGCATCGTCTTCCCTCTCGGGATGTACGCCACCGCGACCGCGCAGTTGGCGGCGGCGCAGCGCGTCGGCGCCCTTTCGCTCCCTCAGCGGCCCTTGGCGTGGGCGGCGATGGCGGCGTGGCTCGCGGTCGGGGCGCGGTGGGCCACGGGGCGAGCTTCGGCCAGGACCTGAGCGGTGCCCGGGTCCTGGCCCGCCTCCCGCGCGCGGCGCAGGAGGTCTCGTACCGGCTTCGTCGCTTCGCGCCGGGGCGGGAAAGCTACTTGCCCATCGGCGAGACGGCGATGCAGCCCGCCACGACGTTCTCGCCGGAGGCCTCCTTGATGACCTTGCCCTTGTAGATCACCTTGCAGGTGAGGTCGGAGCCGGTCGGGTCCGTCGAGATCGGGACGACGGTGGGCGGCATGATGCCGCGCAGCGTCACCGTCTTCTTCCACGGCAGCTGCGCCTTGCTGACCTTCTCCAGCTTCGGGTTGGACGCGGAACCCTCGCCGGCGGCGAACTCGATCTCGTCGACGCTCTTGCCGGAGACCTCGTAGGTCACCTCGTACTTCTCGTTGACGGCCTTGTCCACGGCGTCGACGGCCTTCTTCTCGGCCTCCGAGCAGGCCCCGAGCGTGAGCGCGAGACCGGCGGCGGCGAGGGTGCACACGGCGGTGCGAATGCGTCTGTTCATGGCGGCAGACAACAGTAAAGAGGACGCAAAGTCAATCTGCGCCTCCGCCATAACCCCAGTTCAGAGCGGGACGGAGGACTTCCGTTCCGATCCGACCCGGAGGACCCGCCTCCCGGCGCGGCCCCGTCTAGGACAGGATCTGACCTCTTTAGCTTCTACGGTGACGCCCATGGAAATCGACATCGACACCACCGCGGTCCCCCAGCTGTCGTGGCGGCAGGTATGGGACCGGCGCATGGCGCGACACGGACTCACCGGCACGGCCGCGCCCGCCCCGGCGCCCTCCCGGGTCGCCGACATCGTGGCCGCCATGTGCGGCGCGCACGCCCAGGTGATGTCCGCCGCCGAGCTGTCGATCGGCGCGCGCCTCGGCGGCGGCACCCGCGCGGATGTCCGGGCGGCGCTCGGCGGGGCGGACGGCCTGGTCAAGACGTTCGGGCCGCGGGGCACCGTGCACCTCCTCGCGGCGCGCGACCTGCCGATGTGGACCGGGGCACTGTCCGCCCTGCCGTCCGGCCCGAACGGACTGCCGCAGGCGGCGCGTCTGACGGACCAGCAGACCGAGGAGGTCGTCGAGGCCATCGCCGTGGCTCTTGCCGACGCCGACGACGACGGGCTGACCGCCGAGGAGTTGGGCGACGCGGTCGTCGCGGCCACCGGGCCGTGGGCGGGCGACCTGGTGATGCCCGCGTTCCAGGGGATGTGGCCGCGCTGGCGCCAGGCGCTGCACCTGGCGGCCCACCGGGGCGCGCTGTGCTTCGGCCCCGACCGGGGCCGCAAGGCCACCTACCTCTCCCCGCAGCGACGGCTGCCCGGATTCCGTCCCGAGCCCGCCGACGAGGCCGTGCACGCACTGGTCGCGCGCTACCTGTACGCCTACGGTCCGGCGACGCCCCGGCAGTTCGCCCAGTGGCTGGGGGCACCTCCCGCGTGGGCTACCGCCCTGTTCGACACCCTGGCCGCCGCGGGCAGCCTGCGCCCGGTCGACGTCGAGGGCAGCACCGGCTGGCTCAACGCCTCCGACGACCCGCAGCCGCAGCCGCAGCCGCAGCCGCACGAGAAGACTCCCACCGCCGCGCGGACGCTGCGGCTCCTGCCCTACTTCGACGCGTACGTGGTGGGATGTCACCCGCGCGACCGGCTCTTCCCCGGCCCGGCCGCCGCACGCGCCCTGTCCCGCACCGGCCAAGCGGGCAACTACCCCGTCCTCCTCATCGACGGGACGGTCGCCGGGGTCTGGCACCTGCGGCGCTCCGGACGCAAGGCTGACCTGACCGTCGAGCCCCTCGCCCCGCTGAGCGCGGCACGGCGGCGCGCGCTCGACGAGGAGGCGGCACGGATCGGCGCGTTCCTGGACACCACGGCGCTGCGGCTGACCGTCGGCACGGTCACGGTGGGCCCGCACGCCTAGCCCCGTACTTCGCGGGTCGTTGATTCGTTTGGTGCGACCGGTTCGGTGGTGTCCTGGGCCGGTGGTGTGGCGTTGGATCGGGTGTGTCGATGACTTCCCGGTCTCCGCGGCCACGGGCTCAGCGTCAGCGTCATGACCGGCCCTCCGCGACCGCCGGAACTGACGGAGCGGCAACACCGCACCGCACGGGCCGGTGATCCGGCGGTTGTAGCGTGGCCTGGTGAGAAGCGACGTATATCGGGATGTGGGTGAGGCCGCGTGGTCGTGGGTGCTGGACCACGTGCGCGAGGACGAGGGCCCGTGGCTGGTGCAGGCCGTGGTGGAGAGCGGTCCTGAGGCCACGTCACCTGCCCAGGACCGCGACTCGCTGTACGCGGGGATCGCCGGCCTGGCCCCGGTGCTGGCCGAGATCGCGCAGTACCGGGAGCTGGACGTGCGGGAAACGGCGCTGACGACCGGCATGGTGACCAGACTGTCGGGACAGGCCGGGCAGCGAACGGAACCCTCGCTGTACGACGGCCTCGCGGGCGACGCGACGGCGCTCAGACTGCTTGCCCCGGGCGAGGAAGTGGTGGCGCTGCGGCGGCTGGCCGCCCTGGCGACCGGCGACGGATGGAAGACCACGCTCGACTTCGAGCCGGGCTCCGACGCGCCCCTCACCGACGTCGTCATGGGCACCGCGGGCGTGGTGATGACGGCGGTCTGGGCGAAGAGTGAGTTCACAGACGCGATCGCGACGACGGGAGGCGAGGCCCTGCTGCGGGCGGCGGACCGCACGGAGGCGGGCCTCGACTGGGGTATGAAACCGGGGGCGGCGTCGAGGGCGCCGAACTACTCGCACGGAACCGCTGGGGTCGCGGCCTCTTTGGCGGTCGCGGGCGCCGCCCTGGACCGCGAGGACTTCGTCGAGGCAGCGGTCGCGGGCGCCCGGCACGTCCTCTCGGTGGGGTCGTTGAAGGATGC
Source organism: Streptomyces sp. NPDC127108 (assembly GCF_042677545.1). Classification (NCBI taxonomy): domain Bacteria; kingdom Bacillati; phylum Actinomycetota; class Actinomycetes; order Kitasatosporales; family Streptomycetaceae; genus Streptomyces; species Streptomyces sp. NPDC127108. The sequence continues at coordinate 120,246 of NZ_JBHXTE010000001.1, forward strand.
GGGCTTCGTCGTCCCGCACACGATCCCGCCGTCGCGCCGGGAGGTGGAACCGGTGACGTACACGTGGTGCCACGGCCCGGCGGGCACCTCGCACCTGTTCACCGCGCTGGCGCACGCAGGGGTCACCGAGGTGGCTGGCCACGACGTCGACGAACTGCGGCACCGCTGTATGACCTCGATCCTCACCTCGGGTGTGCCGGAACGCCTCCGTCCCGGCTTCTGGGACAACGACGGCCGCTGCTGTGGAACGGCGGGCGTCGGAGACGTCCTGCTGGACGCGGCCCAGGACTGCCGGGCGCCGGAGAGGAGACAGACCCTGCTGCGGGCCGCGCACAGGATGGGTGACGCGTTGGTCGACCGGGTCATCAGGGATGACGCGGGCGCCCGTTGGCGCTTTCTGGAACACCGCGAGGACCCGCCGCTGCTGCCGCCCGGCACGACGTGGATGCAGGGCGCGGCAGGCATCGCGGCCTACCTTCTGCGCCTCGCCCGGTACGGCGAGACCGGCCCCGACGCCCCGGTCGTCGACCGCCCGGACCAGTGGTGGGCCGTGCCGGCACACCTGCGCATTACAGGTACGGGTGCATAAGCGACCAGTCCCATTCGAGACAAGTAATGCATAACGATCTCGGCCTTGTGTGAGGCGTGGTCCCCTCTAGCCCCGGACTTCGCGGTCACCGTTTCAGGTCTGCGGCCAGCGGGTCTGTCCGATGTCGGTGTCGAGCAGGTCGAGGAGGTGGAGTTGGACGCCGCGGGTGATCTGGACGGTGGGCGGGTCGGTGATGTTGCCGATCTGCAGGGTGAGTTCGCCGAGGTGGTAGAAGATCATGCGGCCGGTGGGGCGGACGCGGCGGTTGTCGGGGTAGAGACCGCTCATGGTCTGCTCGGGGCCGAGCGCCCGTCTGACCTGGCGTTCGATCAGACAGAAGACCAGCAGGGCCAGGCAGATGACCTGGATGAGGGCTGCGACGCGCCGGTTGTGCTGGACGAAGACCGGCGCAATCGCGAGCGGGCCCTTGAAGTCGTGGTATCTGCGTTCGACCGTGCCCTGGCCCTTGTAGTGGATCAGGGCCTGCCCGGCATCTGCCTGGTCGGCGGGGACGGACGTCAGCAGTGCGTACCAGCCGTCGACAGCAGATTCGGCCTTCAGCACGCTGGTGTCGAAGTGCCAGGCCAGGACCGGGGTGCCGTCGTCGTTGTCGGTGACGGTCCAGCGCAGACAGGAGGTGACGCGGCGCTTGGCGGCGATGACACCGATCCGGGCGACGATCTTCTCCCGGGTCCTGTAGTGGCGTCCGCCGGCCGCAGCAGTGAGCTTGTTCAGATCCTCGGTGGCTTTGGCCAGGCGTTTGTTCCGGGCGGCTTGCCGGCCGGCGGCGTTGGCGGTGGAGTGGACCAGGATCCGCCGCACGGTGAGCGGCGGATCGCTCTTGCGGGGCCCGTCAGGGTGTGGGCGTCCTCCAGCACGCGGTAGGTCTCGCGCAGCTCGGCGGGCTTGCCCGCCTCCCGGTCCGGGGTCCAGTCCACGACAGCGGCCTGCGCGAGGCCGAGGGCGGCATAGACCTCGTCCTTGACCTGCGCGGCCGGGGCCGGGGCGATGAACCGCACCCCGGCCGCGAGCAGGGCACGGATGTTGGAGTAGGACACCAGCTTGGAGTCGGCGACCATCAGGAAGTCGCGCTCACCGGCCATGGCCCGCAGGTCCTTCATCGCGCCGACGACCTGGCTGACCTCGGCCGCACCACCGCCGAAGACCCGGGCGTGGAGCGGGATGCCGCCGTCGGCCGACACCGCAAGCCCGGCCTGGACCTGCTTGAGATCAAAGCGCCGGTCCTTGGGATGCCCGTGGCCGTGACGGGGAAGTCCTCGTCCTGGCCCTCAGCCGGGAAGGCTCCGTGCACGGACATGCTGGTCATGTCCCAGTGCATCCGGGCCACGTCGATCCCGAACTCACCGATCGCCCGCGCCCCGACCGTGCCCGCGATGTGCTCCAGGTGCGGAGCGATCGCGTCCAGTGCCCGGGCCAGACGATCATCGTTGAGCAGACCGGACTCGATCCCGAAGACCTCCTCCACCGCCCAGCACCTGGCCCAGTCCTCCACCCGCACCAGCGGCGCCGGCGAGGTCAGCCGGTTGGCCACCAACGCCTCGACCACCTGTCCGTGCGTCACCAGCGCACTCGCACCACCAGGACATACCTCGTCGACAATCCCAGCGACATCCAGCTGGCGCAGAAACTCGGCAGCGACAGGCAGAGCGCCCAGACGCTTCTCCACCACGGACGTCACCGCCACTTCAAGACGCTGACGCTGAGCCCGTGGCCGCGGAGACCGGGAAGTCATCGACACACCCGATCCAACGCCACACCACCGGCCCAGGACACCACCGAACCGGTCACACCAAACGAATCAACGACCTGCGAAGTACGGGCCTAGCCGGCGTCCGGGCCACCGGGTGTCACGTCGACTGGGGCCAGGGCAGGTCGGGCAGTGCGTCCTCGGTGCGGGCGAGCACGATCTGGTCGAACAGGGCGCCGTCGCCGTTGCTGCGCAGGGCGAGCTGGTCGACCACCTTCACCGCTCCGGCGGTGAACTTCCACAGGTCCAGGCGCACGACCTCCCAGTCGGCGGGGACACGGCCCCCGAACCGCTTCTCGACCATGGACGTCTGCGGTGGCCAGCGCGAGTCGCCGATGGACGCCGAGAAGACGGGCGCGGACTTCGCGGGCCCCAGCCGGACGCTGATCCCCGTGGTGCGGTCGCTGAGGGCCTTCCAGGCGAACTGGAGGTAGCGGTATTCGCCCGGGGCGCCCGGGTTCTCCACGATCCTGAAGTCCCAGTCGTGCATGGCGTGCCCGAAGGGCACCCTCGACGTGGGGTAGCGCTCCACGGGCTTCTTCAGCCGCAGGCACCTGGTCCCCACGGCCGCGCCCCCGATCTGGATGTCGGCCGCCGTGCTGTCCTCGACGATGTCGCGCACGTCGTCCTCCCGGTCGTCGAAGAGGACGGCGAGCGCGTTCCCCGCCAGCACGTCCCGGTGGGAGTTGCCCACCACGGTGCCGTGGAAGACGAGTTCACCGAGCCGGATGTTCCCCACGGGCCAGATGCCGCCGCCGGTGGTGCGGAGCCGGAAGCGGGAGGAGGACAGGGGCGCGAAGGTGTGGGTATGCACGGCGCCCGCGTCGGAGAGGAGCTTCGGGCCGTCCTTCCAGAGTCCGGCCTTGGTGTCCCACCACTGCAGTTGGACGTCGCGGAGCCACGACACGGGGTGGGCCGGGTCCTCGGCGAAGGTCACTCCGGTCAGCTGGACCTGCGTGCGGAAGGTGTCGACGGTGAACAGGAGCTCCTGCCCGTCCTGGATGCGGACGGCGCCGATGACCGACCAGGGCACCCACGGGTTGGCCGGGGCGTCGGGGCGGCCGTCGGTGAGCAGTGCGACCGCGTTCTGCTTGCCGAGGTCGACGTACCGGGTCGGGCTGACGAGGCGCACGTCCAGGAGGGCGGACGTGGTCTTGATCAGGTTGGGGGTCAGGTCCTTGGTCGCGGTCGTGTTGCCCCAGCCCGCACGGCGGACCACCGGGACGGGGTCGGGGGTGAGGAGCTCGGGGCGGATGTCGGTCTCGGACGGGGTCAGCCGGGTCCGCCAGCGTTCGCCGAGGTCGGTGGTGTAGCGGATCGCGGTGCCCGTCCAGGTCGCGACGAGGAGGCCGCCGTCGGGCAGCCAGGCCGGGACCGGGAGCGCCTTGAGGTCCTTGGTGGTGAGCCGGGTGCCGTCGCGCCGCAGGACGGCGAGGGTGCCGAGTTCGCTACCGACGGCGACGCGGGTGCCGTCCGGTGAGACGCGGGGGCGGCGCAGCAGGTCGTCCCCGGTGTACGTCCACAGCAGTCCGCGCTGGGAGTCGAAGGCCTTGAGCTGGTTGCGGAAGGTGACCGCGAGGAACGAGCCGTCGGCGCTGACGGAGACCTCACTGGCGGCGGTGGGAAGCGTGGCGACGAGGGCGCCGCCGCGGATCACGTACACGCGGCCGCCGTCGGCGTCCGACCAGATCACCGCGGTGCGCCGGTCGCCGCTGACGACGCCGCCGCCGAAGCTTCCCTCGGCGGTGGGGATCGACCACAGGGTAGAGCCGTCCGCGGCGGCGACTCCGGTGATCGTGTTCGCGGCGAAGGTGATGAGGGTGTCGTCGTCGAGGGCGAGGAGCCGCAGCGGGGTCCGCTCGCCTGTCTTCCACCACTCGTGCGCCCACCTCTCGCGCGTCCCGCCCTCCTGGTTGTCCCACAGCGCGAGGCCCAGGTCGCCGGAGGTGGCGACCCAGGAACCGCCGGGCGCGGTCGCGAAGTTGTTCAGGCCGTAGTCGTGGCCCCACTCGCCCTTGGTCCAGTCGGTGGCCTTCTTGGCGAGGCCGAACAGGGCGAAGCGGCGCCGGGGCGAGCCGTCGGTGTTCAGCAGGTACAGGTGGTAGCCCTCGGGGCTGTGCACGTCGAAGCCCTGTGCGGCGAAGCCGGTGCCGGGGGCGCTGGGGGTGTAGGCGAAGTGGTGGCCGAGGCGGCGGCGCCAGCGTGTGGTGCCGGTGGCGAGGTCGAGGCCGTAGAGGTTCTGGTCCCAGTTGAAGGCGGTGAGCGCGGCGGTGCGGCCGTCGGCGGCCACCGCGATGTCGCGCACGTGCGGCCCGAAGGCGTACTCGGCCGGGGGCGGCAGCGGGTCGTGCGTCTGCGGGACGACGGCGTAGAGCCGGGCGGGAACGGTGCGCAGGTCCGCGGTGAACTCCCCGCCGACGAGGCTCACCTGCTCCCCGGTGAGCACGTCGACGACCTGGTGCCGCGCGGGCAGCGCCACCTTCAGCCTCGCCGTCACGGGCACGCGGTGGCCGCACCGCAGGCCCACGCGCCAGACCAGGCCCGGCTCCCAGTCGAGGAGTGTGTTGTTGACCGCCCAGATGTACGTGGTGCTCCCGGTCTTGCGCTCGCTGAGCAGCACCTCGGGGTTGTCGCACTCGGCGACCGGGGCGACGACGTCCTTGAGGGCGGTGGTGACCTTGGCGGCCTGGTCGAGGAAGACCTGGCGGAGGCGGCGGTAGGAGTCGTCGTCGCTCTGGGGCGTCTCGTCGCTCTCGACGCGGGTGAAGGCGGTGCCGAGGGAGCGGTAGGCGTCCTTGTGGCGCTGGACGCAGCTGTCGTCGGCGTAGACGGGCACGGCGCCCGGCCCTTGGCTCACTTCGGCCAGCGCCGTGGCGAGGCGCGGGTCCAGGTCGGTGCGCTGGCCGATGAGCAGGACGGCGTCGTAGCCGCGCAGGACGTCGGCGCTGACGTCCTCGGTGAAGACGAAGGTGGCCGGGCGGTGGGCGTACAGGCAGGCGGTGTACGCCTCGTAGAGCCGCATGAAGTACTTGCTGCTGAGGCCCTGCGAGGTCTCCAGGCGCTGCATGCGGGTGGAGACGACGATCGCGACGCGGTCGGCGTTGCGGGCGGCCGCGGTCGTGGGGCCGAGGCGGGTGCTCAGGTCGAACGCGGCGCGCAGCATCGAGGTGCGGCCCGCGCCGCCGGAGCGGGGGTCGCCGGGCCTGCCGCCGCTGCCCGCGTCGCGGTCGTCGAGGGCGGTGATGCCCTCCAGGTGGTAGGCGCCCTGGTCGCCGGTCATGCCGGTGCCGTTGGCGCCCCGCATCACCTGTTGCAGCAGGGTCGGCAGGATCATGCCGCCGGTGCCGTCGTCGTTGAACAGTTCCGGGTGGCCCCAGGCCGGTTTGCCGGGGCGTCGGTAGTAGTCGACCATGTGGGCGGTGGAGCCGAGGAGTTGGAGCTGCTCGCCCTGGTAGTGCAGGTCGACCTCGTCGGCGGACGCGAACAGGACCGGGGGCAGGGTCTGTGGTGCCCGGTAGGGGGCGGTCATCGCGCTGACCTTGCCGGGGAAGTGCTCGTTCAGGACGCCGCGGAACCGGACCCCGTCGGCGGGCTTGAGCGCGATCGAGCGGTCGGTGACGGTGTCGAGGATCGGCGCCCAGCCGCCGGGCTCCTCGACGTGTTGCAGGGCGTCGGTGTACTTCTTGCGCTGGTCCTCGTTCTCCGCGGCGGCCGCGCCGAGGGCGGGCACCCACCAGTTCGCGCCCCAGGTCCAGCCCCGGAACGCCGTGTAGGTGTGCAGGCTGTCGGTGACGCTCCGCAGGTCGCTCTCCAGCGCCGGATACTTGCGTTCCTCGTGGTTCCCAGGCCAGGTCAGCGGCAGATAGGTGTCGTTGGCGTAGAGGACCGCCTGTTCCTCCATGCCGCGGGCGCCGTATCCGGCGATGGTGCGGCGGGCCGGGTCCTCGAACATCGCCTTGTCCCAGTGCACGGCGATCTTCGACAGCTTCAGCCGGCCGACGATGGCGGCGTCGGCGGCGCCGTCCTTGAACGACTTGGGCCACACGAGGCCGAGCCGGTCGACGAAGAGGTTGAGCCCGAGCTTCTCGGCCCTCGCGACGTGGTCCTGGACGGTGTCCGGGAGGTCCGCGAAGGCCGGCAGGCGCTGCGTCGACGGGTCCCTGACGACGTCCCGGGGGTCGGAGGGGATGCTCGCGTGGTTGTTGGCGTAGATGTCGCTGTACCAGGTGATGTGGAAGTCCGGCCGCCGCACCAGTCCGGGTCCGAGGTCGAGGTGTTGCGGGGCGACGGTGAAGCCGGGCAGTTGCTCGGCGTCGATGACGTAGCGCCCGGGCTCCAGCGTGCCGGTGTACTGGGCGCTGAGTTCCATGCGGCCCCTGCCGTCCGTCAGGGTGACGTTCTCGGCGTGGACCTCCGCCCCGTCCCGCAGCACCCGCACGCGCGCGGTGCCCGGCAGGGGCGTGCCGTCGGCGACGCGGGCCACGACGCGCACGGTGATGGGTTCGCCCCGGCCGTACGAGAAGCGGTTCAGGGCGGTGAACGTCTCGGCGCCGCCCTCACCGATGACGACGCGGCAGGTCATCAGGGACAGCGAGCCCTTGGTGCTGTCGGGTGTCCGGACCTCGACGATGCCGTCCACGACGTAGTCGCTGAGCCGTCCGGCGACGTCGGGCGACACCCGCAGGTGGTACAGGCCCCGCGCGTCGGCGGGTGGGGTGACCGCCCCGGCGGTGAGCGGGAGTTCGGTGAACTCCGGTACGCCCAGCGGCCGCAGCCACACCCGGAAGCGCGGGTCGTCGGACCACCGGCCCCGCTCGTGGGTGACCGTCAGCGGCATCTTCCGGCCTGCGGTCCACTGGTCCGCCTCGTACGACACGGCGAGCCGCTCGACGTCGGCCCCGACCTGGCGCACGAGGCCCCCGCTGAAGTCGTACACCTCGAACAGGTACTTGGGGTCGTTGCGCTTCACGTAGTAGAGCTTGTTGCGGACCCTGAGGTACTGGATCTTGTACGGGTCGTCGGGCAGGGCCAGGGTGACCGTGCGCTTGACCTGACCTTGCGCGTCGTAGACGGTGACCTGCCGCCGATCCGGCTCCTTCTCCAGGCCGGTGGAGACGTGGAGACAGCCTTCGTCGTCCACGTCATAGCCGCCGAAGGTGAAGCCAGCGGGCTTCGTCTTGATGGTCCGCACATACGACCCGTCGAGCTTCGAGACACAGATGAGCCCGGGCCCGGCCGTGGGCCATGCGGTGTAGATCAGCCCGAGGCCCTCGGCCACCCGCAACCCCACCGGGACCCTCTTGGAAGTGGCGTCCTGGTCGAGGCCTGTGAGGGTGATGCGCTCGCCCACGGTGCCGGGCTTCAGCCGGACCACCTGTCTGCGGTGCTGGTCGATGGCGTAGAACCAGCCGTTCGAAGTCGCCTCGACGGCCGAAGGTGCGTAGTAGCCGTCCGTGTCGTTTCCGGTGAAGTCGTCGATGCTGCCGAGGGAGTTGAAGTCCTTGTCCCAGAAGTCGATCCGGTGCGGGAAGTGGGCCTCGGCGGTCGCGATCACGCCGTCGGCGGTGGCCGTGATGGCAAGCGCCGCGTACCCAACCCGCCCGAACCGCTGTTGCGAGCCGTCCGACGCGAGCCGTAGCGCCTGCCCGTCCGTGCGACCGCCGAGCACCAGATAGACCTTGTCGTCCCGGCCGAGCCCCAGGTGCAGGGCCGGGACGACGAACGCCGGGTGGTGCCTCGACACGACGTGCTCGATGGTCCTCACGGTGACTCTCCCTCAGGAAGCCGTGCGCCGACCAGGCGCCGATGGCGATGCCATCGATCAGCTTCTCGTCATGAACACGAGGAGGGAAATCGCCACGACGAGCGAACGGGCAAACCTTTGTACGGATGCACGGCCGGACTCGCCGGTTCGTGACGGGCCGGGGTGTCGCGGGCAGCGGGTCAGCGGGTGGCGTTGAACTCTCGTGCCACCTGCGGCAGAACCTTCACGACCGTCGTGCTGTGGCTGTCGGCATCCTTGACCTCGCTGAGCTGGTGTGCGGCGCCGTTGGAGGCCAGTTGGCGCGCGCAGTGCTCGGAGTTCTTGAAGAGGACGTCCTCGTCGGCCTTGGAGTGGAAGAGGTGGACGGGGACTTGCGGACGCCAGTCACAGGTGGTGTCCAGGACCTTCAGGTTCCGCCGGAGTTCACCCGTGGGGTTGCGGATCTTGTCGAGGAAGTCCGCGGTGAACAGCTCCTTCGACGTCTTCGGCAGCGCGGCCCCGATCTCGGCCCCGGTGTGGTTCCCGTCGAAGAGCGACTCCACCGTCTTGTCGTACGGGGCGCGGAAGGCGTCCTTGGGCGTGGCGTAGAGGCCGTACATGCGGTTCCACGCGGTCGCGAAGTAGGCGAGGTAGAGCGAGGAACGCTCGATCCCGTCGTCCGCCGCGGCGGCCTCGAAACCGGTCAGGTCGAAGGGGCCCGCGATCGGCGCGAGAGCGCCCAGGCGGAAATACGGGTCGATGCCCTGTTGCAGGGCCCGGCCCAGCATCATCGTGGCGGGCCCGCCCTGCGAGAACCCACTGATGAGAACGCGCCGGTCGAGGTCGCGGCCGTCGCGCCGGACGAAGGAGCGCGCCGCCCGCAGCCCGTCCTGCGGCGCGGTGACCGTCGCCTTGGGATGCCCGTAGGGGTGGGATCCGGGGCCCTCCCCCAGGCCGAGGTAGTCCGGGGCGGACACCGCGAGCCCGGTCGAGGCGAACAGCAGCGCCGAATCCCGGTCCGTCGACTCGTCGTTGACCGAGGCCACCTCGCCCCGGAACACCTCGGTGCCGTGCAACCAGGACACGACACGCAGTTCACGGTCGCCGTTCCTGGGCACCGCGACCAGTTCGCTGGCCGTGGTGGGACGGCCTTGGGTGTCGACCGTGCGGTACACGATCCGGTACGCGCGGACCCCGTAGCGCACCTGCCCCGGCTTCGCCTCGATGCCGGCCTTCTTGATGCGGGCCGCGACTTCCTCGGCGTCCAGATCCACCACGGGAGTCACGGAGACCACCGAGCCGCGCGCGGCGGCTTGCTGGGGGTGGGTGGCCTGGGGGGTCGGTGCGGAGGCGCGCTGATCGGTGGGTGCGGAGGCGTCCTTGCTGTCCGCGTACCCGGTGCCCGCAAGCACGGTCGTGGCGCACACCAGGGCGAGCACGCCGGACGTCGAAATTCTTCCGCTTAAACGTGTGAAGGTCATGACTGGACTCTGCCGTCCCCAGGGCACCGGGCACATTGGGGTGATCCACCGCATCGACGAGGGGGTTTGCCCTTGCAAGGAGAGGGGGTACTCCGGTGCGGCGTACGGGGGTTGACCCTACGGTAGCGTGATCAACATGACGGCTGAGGGCGAGATGGCAGAGGGCGAAGCCCTGGTCGGCGGCATGGCGAACGCGGGCGCGGTCTTCCGCCACGGTGCCGTGGTGGAGCGCCCGGCACCGCGCACCGCACGCGCACTTCATGCCCATCTGGTCGCACTCGCAGAGCACGGGTTCGACGCGGCTCCGAGGCCGGTCCGGCTCACCGCGGACGGACGAGAACAGCTGACCTTCATCCCCGGCGACGTCGCTCTACCGCCGTATCCGCGCTGGGTCATGACCGAGTCCGCGTTGCGATCGGTGGGGAGCCTGCTGCGGCGTCTGCACGATGCCGGCGCAGCCATCGCGGTCGACGCGGGCGCCGAGTGGCCCCGGTCCCTGTCCGACCCGGAGGGAGGGACGATGCTGTGCCACAACGATGTGTGCCCCGACAACGTCGTCTTCCGCGACGGCCGTGCCGTGGCCCTGATCGACTTCGACCTGGCGGCCCCCGGCCGGGCGGTGTGGGACGTCGCCATGACCGCCCGCTACTGGGTTCCCATGCTCGATCCCGCGACCGCGGCGGCTCACTATCCCGCAGGGCCGGATGCCCCGACGCGACTGCGGATCCTCGCCGACAGCTACGGCCTCTCCGTACAGGAGCGGGCCGAACTGCCCGACGTCATCGAAGAGGCCACCGCGTCCTGCCGGGCCTTCGTCGCCGACCGAGTGGCCACCGGTGACCCCGTCTACACCCGGGCTCTGTCCGAGCGCGGTGGCTGGCAGCGTTGGGACCGCATCCAAGAGTGGCTGACGGCGCACCACGATGTGTTCACGGCTGCCCTGACCGACTGACGGCTCGGAGGCCGAAGAACAAGCTGAGCGCCTGCTCTCCCTCATCCATCCCGAGATCCACGCGCTCCCTCGGAGCGCTCTTGGCCACGGATTCAGGCTCTGAGCTGCTGGGTCACCTTCAGGTTCCCCAGTCACCGAAAAGTGCGTTCTTCCAGGTCAGCGCGGACTCTCTTAGCGTTCCCGAGTAACCAAAGGAAACCGAGAGTGCTCTGGTCCGGGCGGCTGTGTGCGGCCTCGCGGGTGCTCATGGCAAGGAGGCGGACAGCATGGCCATCACCCTGGTCAACCCCAGTGGATTGCCCGAGATCGACGCGTACCGGCAGGTGTCGATCGCGACCGGGTCCAAGCTCGTGTTCATCGCCGGGCAGGTCTCCTGGGACGTCGGCGGAGTCACCGTCGGCGCGGACGACCTCGCCGCGCAGGTCGAACAGTGCTACCTCAACGTCGCCACCGCCCTTGCCGAGGTCGGTGCTTCCTTTGCCGACGTGGCGAAGCTGACCGTGTACGTCGTCGACTGGAGCCCCGAGAAGATGCCGCAGCTCCTGGAGGGGATCTCCCGGGCGGCCGCGAAGCTGGGGAGCACGCCCGTGCCGCCGGCCACGCTGTTGGGCGTCGCGGCACTGGACGTGCCCGATCATCTGGTCGAGCTCGAAGCCACCGCGGTGATCGACTGAGTCCCGCTCGGGCCAGCCCCGCGCAGGCCGGTCCGGCTCGGGGTGAGCCCGGCTCAAGTGAGCCCGGCTCAGGCTTCGAAGCGTTCCGTGTACGCCTCGGTCGGCGGGGCCGGGACGGGCCTCGTCATCCCCGCCGACCAGTAGCCCGTGGTGCCGGGGATGGGGACGACGTCGTTGAGGTACGGCGCCGAGGCCGGTCCCGCGGGGCCGCGCACCACGGTCCAGGTGTCGCCGTCCCTGCGCAGGTAGGTGGTGCGGCTCTGGTCCTGGTAGTTCCAGCCCGATATCCACGCCGCGCGGCCCTGCGCGTCGGCGGCGATGCCGGACAACGCGCCGACGGTGAAGCCCGGTTGTACGCGGGTCCAGGCCGTGCCGTCCCAGTGGCTCAGGGCCGGGTTGCCGGGGCGTCCGGGCGGGCCGCCGACGCCCGCGTCGGTGCCCACCGCCCAGACGTCGTCCGGGGCGGCCGGGTGCACATCGCTGACGCTGAGCCGGGCGCCCGTGACCGGGGGCAGGACCGTCCACGCCCCGTCCCAGCGGGCGACGAGCCCTGCCCAGCCGCCGCCGGACGCCTGGTCACCGCTCACCCACACCTCGCCCGAGGCGGCGAGGACGACCCGGTACAGGTTCGCGCTCGCGACCGGCAGCGGGTCCAGCCACCGCCACTGCTGCCCGTCCCCGTGCAGCAGGCGGGCCGCGCCGCCCCGGGTGCCGCAGATCCACACCTGCCGGTCGGCGCCGACCGCGACGCCCTCCAGGCGGACGCCCGACTCGCCCTGCCCCGGGAACGCGGCCGTGCGCCAGGTGGTCCCGTCCCACCGCAGCAGCGGGCTCGCCGTCCCCGTGGGCATGCCGACACTCCACGCCGAGGTCGCGCACGTACCGGAGACGTCGCTCAACCGGCTGTGCTCCAGGTGCGACAGGTCGGTCTTCGTCCAGGCGCTGCCGTTCCACAGCATGGCGAGGGCACGGCCGCGCGAGGGTCCTGCCAGGTTCTCCTCGCCCACGGCCCACCCCAGTCCGGCACCGGCGGCGGCGATGCGGCGCAGTTGGGCGGCCGGGGTGCTGCCTGGTGCCGGTACGGGCTGCCAGCCTGGCGCGCGGGCGGCCGACGTGGCAGCCCGGACCGGGTCCACGCCGAGCACGATCCCCGAGAGCGCCCCGGTCATCCCTGCCACAAAACGCCTACGTCTCACGGTTGAACCCCTCCCCGAGTCCTTCCACGCGCACAGGAGGGACCACCGTCGGCGAGGGAGGCGTGAACCACTAGCTACGCGTGTGACAAATCCGGCGCGGACGCCGCGCGCGTCGCGAGGCACAGCAGCACCGTCCCCGCGCCGGTGCCGACCAGCAGGCACGGGCCGACCGCCCACCAGCCGTCGGCCACGGTGACGGCGAGGCCCACCAGGGGCGGGGCGGCGAGCGCGCCGATGCTGCCGAGTTGGGCGACCAGGCCGTTCGCGGCGTCCATGTCGGAGGTGGCGCGCACGGCGAGGGGAATGGCCGCGAAGACCGACGCCACGACCAGTTCGTTGCTGAGCGCGACCACCAGGGCGCTGCTCACGGAGCCCCAGGTGCCGCCCACCCCGCCGAAGGCGGCGAACGCTCCGGCCGGCATGAGCAGCGCGACCAGGAACAGGTGCTTCACGTCCTTGCCCCGGCGCAGCAGGGCGCTGGCCAGGAAGCCACCGGCGACACCGACGAAGGACACGATGCCGGTGAGCGTTCCCGCGGTCTCGGTGGGGACGTCGAACTCCTCGTGCAGATACGTGGGGTAGAGGGTGACGCAGGTGACGATCGCGCCGCTGATCGTGGCGAAGCCCGCGCCCAGCGCGATGGGGCGCGCCAGCCTGCGTACACGGCTGCGCAGGTTTCGGGGGTGCCCCTTCGCACTGACCCCGTGGGCGGCGCGCGCGGGTGCCGGGCGGCCTGCGGCGATGTCCGCGGGCAGCCGCGTCGTCGCGACCGCGACCACCAGCGTCACGGCCCCCGCGATCGTCAGCCAGCCCTGCCAGTCGAACCACGTGGACAGGACACCGCCCGCGAACGAACCGACCGCGAGGCCCACGGGCATGAACGTGCCCCAGATGGCGAGCGCGGACGTCAGTCGGCTGCCGCTGCCCAGGCCGAAGAGCAGGACCGGCGCGACGATCACCACGATCACGTAGCCGACACTCTCCAGCAGCCGCCCGCCGAACAGCGCGCCGAAGCTCCCGGTGTGGGCGCAGAAGAGGCCCGCGACGCCCATGACGACGAGGCCGCCCACCAGCATCCGGCGCGGGTCGTAGGGACGCAGCAGATAGCTGACGAGCAGACCGAGGACGGCGGCGACGGCCGTCACCAGGGAGGCGAGGAGCGCCACTTGACTGAGAGAGAGCGACAACTCCTCTCGCATTTCCACGGATACCGGCGTAATCTTCCCCATACTGGTCGCGGCGGTGACGCCCGCGAGGTAGATCAGCCAGAACTTCCACCAGAAGCCGGGCGCCTCGGCGGTGTCCGAAGGCACGTCAACTCCGTGGCTCCGTACGGCTTTCTCAGCCTTCTCTTCCACGACGTGAGATTTCCTCTGGGTCCGGGGACACGACTTCTCTGAGCGGCACGACTTCTCTGGGCGGCACGACTTCTCTGGGCGGCACGACCTGTTTCGGGGGCACGATCCAATGAGTGATCGACGCGACCACCTCGGCGACATCGTCGTCATGGGCTCGCTCGTGCTGGACCGCAAGTACTTCAGCGCGGGAACCCACACCTCGGCTGCCGGTCGCCGGACGCAGGCGGTCTGGAGCGTGGAGCGGCATCACGGCGGCGTGGGCCGCAACGTCGCGGTCAATCTGGCGAGGCTCGGCGCCCGGCCGACCTTCGTGGGCCTGTCCGGGTTCGGCCCGGACGCGGCGGCGTTGGAGGACGAGCTGACACGCCTCGGCGTCCGGCTCCAGGTCCTGCGCACCGCCGACGGCGTGGGCCGCTTCGACGTCACCCTGGACGGCTTGCGTCGGCAGATCGCCTCGCGCATCGCCCTGCCCGACCCCGCGGCGGCCACGGCCCTGCGCGGCCCCGCCCTCGACACCCGCGTCGCCCGCGCCCGAGCCGTCGTCGCCGAGGGCGGCCTCTCCGAGGAGCTGCTTGCCCGGACGTCCCGGCAGGCCCGACGGCACGGCACCCTCATGTGCTGCATGCCCACGCGCCAGACCGACTTCGGCCCGCGCGCCCATCTGCTGCCGCTGTACGACGTCCTGCTCCTGAACGCGGGCGAGGCCCGGCAGCTCCTGGGCCGGGCCGGGACGCCGACCGAGCAGGCCGCGCGGCTGCGTCATCTGGGCCCCCGCACGGTCGTCGTCACCTCGGGCGCGGCCGGGGCCGCCGTGGCCAGCGCGGAGTACGACGGGATCCTGTTCCTGCCCGCCGAGCACGGCACCTGCGCGGACGACACGGGCGCCGGAGACGCGCTCGCGTCCGCGTTCGTGCTCGCCCTCAGCACCGGCGCGAGCCCCCGGGCCGCCCTAGCCCAGGGGCTGCGGGCCGCCCGGGTGACCATCGCGTGCCGACAGAGCACCTGCCGTGCCGTGTCGGCCGCCGGGGCGCTCAAGGCGCGATGAACCGCTTGGTGGAGCCCACCCGGTGGGCGCGCATGGTGATGCCGTCCTCGGCGAGCCCCCGCGCGATGGTCTCGTCGTCGTAGGCGGTGAGACCGGCGTCGGTGAGGATCTGGTAGTCCGTGCAGTGCATCGCGATGTCCCCGGGGCGCGCCTGCCTGATCTCGCCCACGTTGTGGCCCTCGTAGCCCACGGGCAGCTCGTACGCCCGGTCGGCGAGGCAGGCGAACATCAGCAGGTGGTAGTCGCCCTCCGCCCACTTGCCGGTGAACTCGTAGACGGCGAAGAGGGAGCAGGACTCCACCGCGATGCCGGTCTCCTCGCGGGCCTCCCGCAGCGCGGCCGCCTCGGCGGCCTCCCCGCGCTCGATGCCGCCGCCGGGCAACAGCCAGCTCCCGGCGTACGGGCCCTTCAGCTGCTGGATGAACGTCACGGTCCCACCGGGGCCGGGAACCACGAGCAGCGCGGCGGGCAGCGCCTCTGCGAATCGACTCATCGTGCTCTGCGTCCTCGTTCCGTCGTCGTCAAGCGCTCGGTCGGTCTCGGCCGGTCGGTCTTAGTCGGTCGGTACTGGTCGGTCGGTACTGGTCGCTCAGTATTCGGTCGGCCGGCCCTCGGGCGGGATGACCAGGGCCAGACCTATACGTTCCCCCTCCACCCGTCCCTTGCGGTAGTAGGGCTCGGTGCGCGTGGTGAAACCATATGTCGCAAGGGCCTGGCCGGGGTTGGACAAGTCCGGGCCGCAGACGACCACCTTCGAGCGGACGTCGAAGGCCATCGCCTCCCGCACCAGTTCCGCGCTCGGTTCGTCGCATTCGATGTACGCCACGAACTCGCCCCGGGCCCGCAGGGAATAGCGCACGGACCTGATCGGGTGACCCGCCCCGCGCAGGTGGGCGTACATCAGGTACTCGTTCTGGAAGCTCATCAGAGTGAGCCCTGACTCGGCGCCCGCCACGATCGTCGGCATCGGCGCCCCGGGCGTGGCCGAGACACCGGTCACCGTGAGGACGTTGCTGCGGCGGGCCTCCGCGTAGTAGCCCTTGAACTCACCGAAGGGGCCCTCGACTTCGTCCTCCTCGTGCACGAGGCCGGTGATCACGTGCGTCGCGTCGTCCGGCACCGGCGGACTGCCCGAGGTGCCGATGCGGTGGCCGAGCAGGCGTGAGGCGATTTCGTAGTCGTCGCCCTCGGCGGGCAGGCGGGACGCCGCGACGACGGTGACCGCCGGGTCCGCGCCGAGGAAGACCGAGATCGGCATGGGGCGGCCGGTCGCCAGCCACTCCCGCAGGTTGCGGTGCCCGTCGGTGCGCGGGTCGAGGAAGATCCGCGCCCGGTCCGGGCCCACGACCTGGGCACGGTAGAACCCCATGTTGACGCCGCTGCCGTCCGGGCGGGTCGTCACACCGACCCCCGCGGTCAGGTAGGGGCCCGCGTCACCGGGGCGGTGCTGAAGCAGCGGCAGCTCGGCCATCAGGCCCGGCACGTCGCGCCGGACCACGACGCCCTGGCCGGGCACGGACGCGGTGGGAACCGGCCGCGCGAGGCGGTCGGCCATCTCCGGCAGGTGCTTCTCCTCGGAGGTGGTGAGCGCCGCAAGGAGGACGGCCCGTGGATAGGGGTGGCACAGCACGCGCGCCCCCGGCCGCTCGGTGAGGTGGGTGAACACCACCGTGGGCCGGGAGCCGTGCGTCCGCTCGATGTCGGCGACGGTGCGGGCCGCCTCGACGCGGGTGCTGAGCGGAGCGTCGTACGTGTACAGGTCGACGGCGTCGTAGCAGCCGGGCAGGCCGACCTCGGCGGCGCAGACGACACGCGTGAGGCCGCTGCCGGGGTAGCCGCCCTCGGTGTGCCGCCGCCCGCCCGGTCCGGTCGTGTCCGTGCTCATGGGCGCACCCGCAGTCCGGCCGGGAACGGGCGGCAGTCGGCGGTGGACTCGCGGGCCGTCTCCCAGGGGAAGACGATCCAGTCGTCGATGACGGCGGCGCAGTACTCGGGCACGTAGGCGCTGCGGTGGTTGCGGACGACCGCGGCGAACCTGACGTCGTCCGCCGCGAGGCCCGCGGCCTCCAGATAGTCGAGGATCACCGTGGCCGTCTCGCCGGTGCCCACGATGTCGTCGACGACCAGGAGCCGCCGGCCCGCGCCGAGCGGCAGCGGGGCCGCGCTGTCGACGACGGGTGGGGTCTTCGTGGCGTACCGGCTGTCGTCGGTCGTGCGCCGGACGCGCACGACGTACGTCGCGGGGACGTCGAGGGCGCACGTCAGATGCCCGGCGGGGGTGAGGCCGCCGCGGGCGAGCGCGAGCACCGCGTCGGGCACGAAGCCGTCCGCGCGCACCTGGTCGGCGAGGTCGTCGACGAGGGTGCCGAAGGAGGCCCAGTCCAGGAGGTAGGGGCCCCGCCGCGACCACATGCCGGGCGTCGCGGCCGGATGCCGGGACTCCTGCGCGCGGAGGGCGGCCGGTGACTCCTGTGGGAGGGGCGCGTGCGTTGACTTCGGGGCGAGGGGGATGTCCGTCATGTCCGTACGGCCTCCGCGACGTGGTCGACATCGATCTGCACCGAGCGCTCCCGGGCGTGCGGCCCGTTCTCCGCGCGGCCCGCGCCGGTGACGCGGATGAACTCGGCCTTCTCGCGGAAGGTTTCCAGGTCGGGCGCTCCGGAATAGCTCATCGCCGACTGCACGCCGCCGACGAGTTGACGCAGCGTCGTGGCCAGCGGCCCGGAGGCGGGAAAGGTCGCCTCCACGCCCTCGGGTACGTAGTCGTCGACCTCCTCCTGGGTGACCTTGCCGCCGTTCGCCCGGCGCAGCGTCAGCTCCATGCCGAGCGAGACGAAGCCGTTGCTGACGCGGTACGCCCGCCCATCCCGCTCCACGGGCGTGGCGGCGCTCTCGTCGGCGCCCGCGAGCGCGGAGCCGAGCATGACGGCGTGCGCCCCCGCGGCGAGGGCCTTGGCCAGGTCACCGGCCTGCCGGATGCCGCCGTCGGCGATGATCCGCACGCCCGCCCCGGCCGCCGCGGCGGCGCAGTCGAGCACCGCCGTCAGCTGCGGCACGCCGGTCCCGGCGACGAGCCGCGTCGTACAGACGCCGCCGGGGCCGATGCCGACCTTCACCGCCTGCGCGCCCGCCGCCGCGAGGTCGCGCACGCCCGCGGCGGTGGCCACGTTGCCCGCGATGACCGGGGTCCGGGGGTAGACCGCGGTCAGTTCCCGCACCGTGTCGATGACCTGGTCGCTGTGGCCGTGCGCCACGTCAACCAGGAGGATGTCGACGCCGAGCCCGGTCAGGGCCCGGGCGCGCTCGCGCCAGTCCCCCGTGACGCCGACCGCCGCGCCGACCACCAGACGGCCGTCGGCGTCCAGGGTCGCCCGGTCCTTGTCCTCGGCTCCGGGCTCGGCGGACTTGACCGCGTCGAGCTGCTGGGCCTGCTGGGCCACGGTCTGCATGCGGTGCAGGATGCCGACGCCGCCCCGCAGGGCCATGGCGCGGGCCATCCGGTCGCCCGTGCACCACTGGGTGTTGGCGGAGATCACGGGCAGGCGCAGCCGCAGGCCCGGGAGGAGGTCCGTCGCGGGGTCGGCCTGGCGTCTGCTCGTCAGCGCGGTGCGCTGGGGCACGAGGAGCACGTCGTCGAAGCTCAGGCCGGTCCGCGGCGGGTCGGTGATGCGCATGGGTGCGGTTCCCTCTCGCTGAAGTCGCTGGTGGCGCTGGTGTGGCCGGACTCATGGGTGTCGCTGGTGTGGTCGGACTCGTCGGACTCGTTGGTTGCGGCGGGCCTGGCGGGCCGGTCGGTCCCCCCAGGCCCGCCGGGCCCCCCGTCCGTCGATACCTTCAGTGACGGGTCT
>NZ_JBHXTE010000001.1:138909-305902 GCF_042677545.1 Streptomyces sp. NPDC127108
CCTTAGTGGGGTGTCTCTTGTGGGCTCGCTTCTCGCTCAGGGTTGGTGGGGGGGGGGGGGGGGGGGCGCGGGGCCCCCCCCGCCCCCGCCGGGCCCGCCGTCCGTCGATCCGTTCAGTGACGGTTCTCGCCGGTGAGAGCCGTGAGCTCCTGGCGCAGGGCGTTGTCCTTGAGGGCGCCGCGCCACACCGCGGTGGTCATGGTCGCGGGGGTGCGGACGCCCCGCATGGCCATGCACAGGTGTTCGCCGCGGCCGATGACGGCGACGTCCGGCGAGCCCGTCAGCTTCTCGATGTCGTCGGCGATGTCCTGCGTCAGCTGCTCCTGGGACTGGAGCCGGTGTGCGTGCCGGTGCGCGACACGGGCGAACTTGCTCAGTCCGAGGATGTGTTCGCGCGGCAGGTAGCCGATGGTGACGCGGCAGGAGAACGGCAGCAGGTGGTGCTCGCAGAGCGACCACACGTCGATCCCGGACACGGCGACCAGGCTGCCGCTCGCCGTGGTCTCGAAGACCGTGTCGACGGAGCCAGGGTCGTGCTGGGTGAACTCGCGCCACCAGCGGGCAAACCGCCCGGGGGTGTCGCGCAGTCCGTCGCGCTGCGGGTCCTCCCCGATCTCCACGAGCAGTCGGCGGGCGATGTCCTCCAACGGATCCGTACCCGCCAGCCGATCCGCGGCTTCCAGCGGAGCTGGCCCTTCCAACGGATCCGTTCCCGGCGCCTCGCCGCTCAGCGCCACTTCCTCGGCCAGTACCTCAATGCTGCTGGTCATCAGACCCCCCGTTTGTTTCCCCAGATGTTCACGTGCAGTCGTCCGGACAGGTTCCATTTCCGTGCGATCACCGCGTCCGCCAACGTGCGGATGCCCAGGTCGATTTCCTCGGGCGACTGCCCCCTCGGCATGATCCAGACATTGCGCAGCCCGAATTCGGTCACGAACGCCTCGACCTCTTCGAGATCGCTCGTGTCGCCGCAGACGAACTTGAACGCCGCATTCGGCAGGCGCGCGAAGCAGTGGAGTGCCTCGGGGACCTTGCGGCGCCTTTCGGCCACTCCGGAGTGGGCGAGCTTCGGCGACACGTTGAAGCTCGCTCCGGTATCCACCAAGGCGCTGGCGGGAATGACGGTGCCGTTCGTCTCGAATTCCACGGCGATGCCGTGCGCGCGCAGCGCGCGGACCGTCGGCAGCACCCGGTCCTGCTGGCTGAGGGGCTCACCGCCGGAGACGACGATCAGCCCGACGCCAAACCCCAGGAGCCGCTCCGTCACGTCGTCGGTGGTGAGCGTGTGCAGTTCCTCGGCCGCCCGGTAGGCGATCCCGGTGTCGGACTCGCCCTTCCAGTCCCACGTGTACGGCGTGTCGCACCACCGGCACGTCAGATTGCAGCCGCCGAGCCTGAGGAACGCGCACGACCTTCCCGTGGAAGGCCCCTCGCCCTGGACGGCGCTAGGTGGGTCCGAAGATCTCGTTGACCACGAGGTTCGGAACCGACATGGGCATCACCTCCCTCCCGCCCGCGCGGGGCGCGTCGCATCGAGTGCCGGACCGCTCCGTCGCGCCCGGCGCGTCGGGCGGTCAGTCGCCCGCATGGTCCGGGCGCGCGGCGAGGGCCGCCGTGGGCCGGTAGGTCGCCCATGTCTTCGGTGTCTCGGAGACACGCACCGCGGTGAGTTCCGGATAGTCGTCGGTCCAGGTCTGGTAGATCCACAGGGCGATGTTCTCCGCCGAGGGATTCCGCTCGCCGATGGTGTCGTTGAGGTGCCGGTGGTCCAGCGTCTCGTCGAGCCATTTCTTGAACTGCCCGAGTTCTCCGTAATCGCGTACGAAACCGGGCTGGGTCAACTCGTCCGACTCGGCGGAGAGTTCGAGTACGACGATGTAGTTGTGTCCGTGCAGCCTCCCGCAGGGATGGTCCGGAGGCAGGTGGGCCAATTGGTGGCTGGCCGAGAAGTGGAATTCCTTCGTGATGGAGAACAAGCCCTCACTCCTTTTCTCGTCCGGGCACACCGCGCCGCGGCACGCCGTACGGACTTTTCACCACTGCTGCACTGCGCATCCGGCGGCGGCATCTCCCTGCCACGCCGGAAGGAAAGAAAAAAGGGGGGCAGAGGCGAGAGCGCGGTTCGCCTCCGCGAGGAAAGGCCGGACCGTGGCTCGCTGCCGGATGCGGGGCGATGCGGATGATGGCTGGTGCTGACCCTCCCCCTTGGGTTTCACCACCGCTGAAAGGCGCCGACGTGGTCGGCGTCCAGAGCCCTTCGGGCCGCCCCTGGCCCGTCCCGGCACAACTGGCGCGAGGCGTGTCCCTCCCGGGTCCGGGAGGGAACGCGCGCCGCCTCAGACGCAGTCCGACACAGGTCGGTGTGCGCACACCATCGTGGTACAGCCGACGCGATCGGCACAGGAGGGCATTGCGCGCACAGACGGCGCGAGCCGCCGGGTCCCGAACGGCGCGAGCGGCGCACAGCGCTTCCCGCGGGGGTTCACGCGCACACCCCGCCGTGCGGCCGCAGTGCACCGCTGACGGACACCGACCGGTCCGGCCCGACTCAGTGCGGGCCGGGCGGGGCGTGCCGCAGGTAGGCGAGGACCGCGCTGACCCTGCGGTGGAGTTGCGGTATTTCGGCGAGGCCGAGCTTGGCGAAGGTGGAGTTCACGTGCTTCTCGATGGTCGACTCGGACAGGCGCAGGGAGTCGGCGATCGCGCGGTTGGTCTTGCCCTCCGCCATGTGCCGCAGGACGTCCAGTTCCCTGGGGGTGAGGCGCGACAGGGGCGCGTCGGCGCCGCGGGCGTGGCTGCCCATGAGGACCTCCACGATGCGCGGGTCGACGACGGAGCGTCCGGCGGCGACCTCGTGCAGGGCGCGCAGGAGTTCGTCGACCTCGCCGATGCGCTCCTTGAGGAGGTAGGCCAGGCCGTCGGTGCCGCGCCGGAACAGGTCGAAGGCGTAGTTCTCGTTGGCGTGCTGGGAGAGCACGACGACGCCGATGCCGGGGTGCGACTCGCGGATGGCGTGGGCGGCGGTGATGCCCTCGGTGTGGTGGCCGGGCGGCATCCGGATGTCGGCGACGACGACGTCGGGGCGCAGGCGTGCGACGGCGTCGAGGAGTTCGGCGGCCGTGCCGACGGCGGCGAGGACGTCGGCCTCGCCGGTGTCCTCCAGGAGGCGGCGGGTGCCCTCGCGCACCAGGTAGTGGTCCTCGGCGATGACGACGCGCAGCGGCGCGGAGCCCTGGGTGCCGGGCGCGGGTCTGGGGTCAGGCACGGGTGTCCTCCCTGACGTGTTCCGGGAGCCGGGCGCGGATCACGGTGCCGGTACCGGCGCGGCTGGTGATGGTGAGTTCGCCGCCCACGGCCTCGGTGCGGTCCCGCATGCCGATGAGGCCCGAGCCATGGGTGGTCGCGGTGGGGAATCCCGTGCCGTCGTCGGTCACCTCGACCTGGAGGCGGCCGTCGGCGCGGGTGATGCGGACGGTGACGTGTCCGGCGCGGGCGTGCTTGAGGACGTTGGTGAGGGCTTCGGAGACCAGGTAGAAGGCGGACTCCTCGATGTCGAGGGCGAAGCGCACACCGGCCAGGGACTGCCCGCTCTGGACGGTGACGGGGATGGGCATGCGGCGGGCGCAGGAGGTCACGGCGGCGACGAGGCCCTGGTCGGTGAGGATGGGCGGGTGGATGCCGTGGGCGAGTTCGCGGAGTTCGTCGATGACGCGGTAGGCGTCGTCCTGCATCTCGGTGAGGGCGCTGTCGATGCCGCCGCCGCGGTGCAGTCGGTTGCGGGCGAGGGCGAGTTTGGCGACGAGGGCGACGAGGTCCTGCTGGATGCCGTCGTGGAGGCGGCGTTCGATGCGGCGGCGCTCGGTGTCCTGGGCGTGCACGATGCGGGCGCGGGACGCGGCGAGTTCGGCGGCCTGGCGCTGCATCTCGTCGGCGTGGGCGCACAGTTCGGCGGCGAGGCGGACGTTGTGCACGGCGAGGGCGGCGGAGCGGGCGAGGGTGCCGCCGATGGCGTCGTCCTCGGGGGTGGCGCGGCCCTCGGTCTTGGGGCCGTACTCGATGAGGCCGAGGGTGTCGTCGCCGTAGAAGAGCGGGAACTGCTTGACGGGCCGGGCGGCGGCGGGCCGTTCGCCGGATTCGGCGGTGGACAGGGGCAGGCCGTTCCCGCCGAGGCGGACCCGTACCCACCGCAGGCCGAGGCCCTCGCGCAGGCCGGTGGCGAGCTGGGGGGCGAGCCGGTCGAGGTCGTAGGCGTGCTCCAGGGCGGTGCTGAACTGGACGAGGAGTTCGAACCTGCTCAGGCGTTTGCCGAAGACGCGCCGCTCGACGAGGGTGTTGAGCCGGTCGCGCAGGGGCCGGAACAGGGCGGTGGCGACGACGGCGACCAGCAGGGACAGGCCGACGGGGAAGAACAGTCCGGCGGTGAGCCCGAGGGTGAGGGCCATGCCGAGGTACCAGCTGTTGATGATGAACCACAGCGAGCCGTAGACGGCGGAGGGCCTCAGCACGATGTCGACGCCGAGCAGCCGGTGCCGGAAGGCGGCGTAGACGAGGGTGACGGAGATCGAGATGTAGGGCAGGGCGCCGAGAAGCGCGCCGATGAAGAAGAACGTGCCCTGCTCGCCCTGCCAGGAGCGGAACAACCGGGTGGCGGCCCGGGACAGCAGGACGACGGCGCCGAGGACGGCCCAGGGCAGCAGAGCGGCGATGTCGGCGCGGCCCGCGGCCCGGGCGCGCAGGCAGCGTACGGCGAGGAGCGCGGCGCCGATGCCGGGCAGCCAGGCCTCGGGGTAGTAGAAGACGATGTAGTAGACGATGTGCTGCGGCACCCCGGCGAGGGGCAGCGCGATCGGCAGGGCGAGCAGGCCCCACAGGGCGCGCAGGACGTGGCGTTCGTAGCGGAAGGCGTAGCGGCCGTCGGGCAGTAGCGCGAGCAGGCGCAGGATGAGGATGCTCACCGCGAGGTTGCAGATCTCGTGGGTGATCTGGAGGCCGAGGTCGAGCGGAAGGACCGGGCCGACGACCTTCGGGCGGAGGTGCCATCCGAGCTCACGGATCATCAGGTTCGTGGTGTGGCGCACGGCGATGGCGACGGACAGCCAGGCGCCGAGCAGCAGCAGGCGGCGGGCCACGGGGCTCGACGGGGCGTGCCACCAGGTGAAAAGACCTGCGAAATAGCACGGGAGTACGGATCCGAGGACCCAGGGCAGAACATACCGGTTCTCCAACTGCGTTGTCCCGATAAGCGTTGCCCAGAGCATGAACACTCCGCCACTTACGGCGACAAGGCACATCCCCCTGCTTCTGCCTGCCACGGGCGTCATTATCGGCCGCTGCCAGGACGGGCGTCCACGGAAATAATCCACCGCGTATGGAGGAAAACCGCCATACGGTTTGGGGGGTGCCCGGGTGCCGCGGAATGACGCCGGCGAGAACACTCTGAACTCAATCGCCGACGCGGATTCCTCGAGAACGGGTGGCTGTCATGAGTCGTTGTTCCGGTCCGGAAGTGGTCGTGTGGGACACCACATACGCGTGCCCCCTGCGGTGCTCGCACTGCTATTCGGAATCGGGACGGCGGCCGTCGCGACAGCTCGGCCCTGAGGACATGCTGCGGGTCGCGGACGCGCTCGTCGCGCTCGGGCCGCGGGTCGTGGCGCTGTCCGGAGGCGAACCGCTCGTCGTCCGGGGCCTGTTCGACGTCGCGGCGCGACTGCGGGCCGGCGGGGTGAAGCTGTCGATCAACACCAGCGGCTGGGTGATGAGCCGGGCGCTCGCCGAACAGCTCGCGGACCGGTTCGACGAGGTGATCGTCAGCCTCGACGGGGCGACGCCCGAGGTGCACGACCGCATCCGGGGCCGCAAGGGTTCCTTCGACCGGGTCCTTGCGACGTTGGCACTCCTCGACGAGGTGGCGGGGGAACGGAGCGCGGCCGAACGGGGGCGGCTGCGCTTCGGCATCGACTGTGTGGTGATCCGCAGCAACTTCCCGCAGCTGGAGGCCTTCGCGGCCGACATCGCCCACCGGTTCCCGCACCTGACCACCCTGGGGTTCAACGCCGCCGTGCCCGAAGGTCTCGCCAGCCGCACGGAGTTCTGCGAGCGGGAGCTCCTCGACGACGACCAGGTCGCCGAGCTGACCAGTGAGACGCTCCGCTCCCGGCTGCGCAACCTGGCGCCGCCGTCGGTGTCCGTCGACACCACGGACAACATGAACCTGGTGATGAACCCCGAACGCGTCGCCCGGCGCGTCGACACCCTGGTGATGCAGGTGGAGCCGGACGGCCTGGTGCGGGGGATCCCCGTGTACGAGGGGACGGTCGGCAGCCTCCTGGAGGAGCCCGGATCGGTTCTGTGGGAGCGCACGCTCGCGCGGCTCCAGGACCCGTTCGTCGTGGAGACCCTGTCGTCCGTCCACTCCATGGGGACCTGGGCGGAGGCGGTCCGGCTCATGGACCGCCGCTTCGGGACCGCCGAGGACATCGCCCGCTTCGACCGGCGCACGGTCCGCACGAATCCGCCGGAATTCATTGCTCCGGCGGTAGTGGCCTCCCAGGGGTCACCGGGGCGGCACTCCGTCTGACAGGGGGCAGCCGTCCGTCTGCCCCTGCGGGTATTCCGCAGTCATATCGCTTCCGCATACCAGCATTCCGCGGCGGACACCGGCCCGTCATTCCACCCCGGCGCCCTTCCGCCCACTGTCCAGAACGCTGCTGATCTCTGTCCGGAACTCGCCCGTATTCCGGCCGGATTCGTCCCCGGATTCCTCGTGTCACTCGACCCCCCGAGCCACCGCCCGGCAGCGGGTTCGGCTCCTCATTCCGGCTGAAAGGACCGCGCCATGATGAAACTTCAGGACTACGACCGCTTCTACCGCGCGGACCCGGACTTCTTCGAATTCCCGGAACGACTGGCCGACGACGCCCCGGACCGGCTGTCCGCCGTCCTGCGCGAGACGCCGCGCGGATGGGAGCGCACGGAGGCCGGATGGTGGGTGCGGCTGCGGCCGCCCGCCGCCCGGACTTCCGGTCAGGGCTGGCGGATCCACGTATCGGTGACGCTGCCGCAGTTGGAGCGGACGGCGGAGATCGTCCGGGAGTACTGCGTGCACCGGGGCCTCGGCTGCGACCTGGTCCGTGGCGTGACCGCGGCCCACGCCCTCGCCGACGTCCGCGCCGACCGCCTCACCAGCGCCGACCTTTTGGTCCTGCACCCGGCCGACGAGACCGGACTCGCCACCGCACTCGGGGACCTCACCGCCCTCCTCGAACCGCTGCCCGGCCCGTACGTCCCGGGCGCGCTGCGGCACGGAGCGGGCCCGCTGTACGTACGCTATGCCGCCGCGGAGAACCGTCGATGTCCCGCCGGCGGCCACCCGACCGCCCCCGGCGACGAGCACGACCTGGTGCCCGCCCTCGAGCGGCCCGACGGCACGCTCGTGCCCGAGGACCGGCGCCCGGTGTTCCGCCTCCCGGACTGGGTCGCCCTGCCCGAGGTCCTGCGGGCCGACCTGGAGGCGCTGCTCGCGCCGCCGCAGTCGTCGTTCCCCTACCGCGGTGTGCGCGCCCTGTCCCAGACCACCGGCGAGGGCACGTACCGCGCCACCGAGTCCGCCACGGACCGCCCCGTCCTCCTGCACGAGGCACGCCCGCACGCCGGTCTCGACGTGCGCGGTGACGATGCCGTCACCCGCCTCGCCCGCGAACGCGCCCTCCTGGAACGCCTCGCGGACCTGGACTGCGTGCCTGACGTCGTCGGCCAGCACGTCCGGGCGGGGCACCACTTCCTCGCCGTCGAGGCCCCCTCTGGCCGCAGCCTCGCCGAGGCGGCGGCCGCCGCCTTCCCGCTGACCACGGACGACCAGGCGCGCAGCGGGGCCGCGGACTACGCGAAGTGGGCCCTCGACGTCACCGACCGGGTAGCCGACGCCCTCGACTCCCTCCGGCGGCGCGGCGTACGCCTCGGCGAACTCAACCCGGAGCACATCGTCCTGCGCCCCGACGGCCGCGTCGTCCTCACCCGCCTGCGCACGGC
Source organism: Streptomyces sp. NPDC127108 (assembly GCF_042677545.1). Lineage (NCBI taxonomy): Bacteria > Bacillati > Actinomycetota > Actinomycetes > Kitasatosporales > Streptomycetaceae > Streptomyces > Streptomyces sp. NPDC127108. The sequence continues at coordinate 146,941 of NZ_JBHXTE010000001.1, forward strand.
CACCGACCTGACGGACGACCGGCCCCCGAGCGTCGGCGAGGAGGGCTTCACCGCCCCGGTCGGCCTGCGCGGCGCCGCCGCCCACACCCATCTCCTCGACACGCTGCGCCTGTGGCTGCTGCTTCCCGTGCCCCACCGCGCCCCCGCGACGCTGCGCGTCCTCACGGAGACCGTCGACGAGCTCTACCCGCTGCCCGCGGAATTCGGCGCCACGCTCCTGTCACGCCTGCGCCGGGGTGCGGGACCCGAAGGCCCACAGGGCACCGACGGCGCCAGCGGCACTGACGACGCCCGCGCACTCGCCGCGGAGCACCCCGACTGGCCCGCTCTGCGCGGGCGGCTGGTGGCCGGGCTGCACGCCATGGCCACGCCCGAGCGCACCGACCGGCTGTTCCCGGGCACTCCGTCCGGCCCGGCGTCGCTCGGCGGGACGTCGTTCGGCCACGGCGCGGCCGGGGTCCTGTACGCGCTGCACCGGGTGGGCGCGCCCGTCCCCGGCGAGTACGCCGACTGGCTGGCGGACGCCGCGATCCGCGACCCCGACCCCCGGCCCGGCCTGTACGACGGCCTGCACGGCGTGGCCCTCACCCTGGACCTGCTCGGCCACCGGGACCGGGCCCTCGCCGTCCTCGAACGCTCCCGTCCGCTCGACGCCCGTGTGGTCCGCCCGGACCTCGCGGGCGGCCGGGCCGGGATCGCCCTGAACCTGCTGCGGTTCGCCAAGGCCACCCACGACTCCGCGCTGCACGACGCGGCCCTGCGCATCGCCGACGACCTCGCCGCGCTCGTCGTGGACGGCCCGCCCGTCCCCCGGACCGGCACTCCCCCGCCCTACGGTCTGCTGCACGGCCCGGCCGGGATCGCCCTGCTCTTCCTGCAGCTGTACGAGGACGGCGGCGCGGCCGGCTTCCTCGAACTCGCCGACCGCGCGCTCGGGTTCGACGTCGCCCGATGCACGACCGGCTCCGACGGTGCCCTGACGCTCTTCGACGGCACCCACCACCTGCCGTACCTGCACGGTGGCAGCGGCGGGCTGGCCTTCCCGCTGCGGGCGCTGCTGCGCCGCCGCCCCGACCCGGGCCGGTCGGACACGCTCGCCGCCGTGCGGCACACCTGCCGCGCCCTGTACGTACGCAACGCCGGACTGCTGCGCGGCCGCGCGGGTGCCATCGCCGTGCTCGCCGCCATGGACGGCCCCGGCGACCGGGAGGCCGCGCGCGCCCAGGTGCGCCGCATGGCCTGGTACGCGCACTCCTACCGCGGGCAGCTCGCGTTCCCGGGCTTCCGGATGCTGCGCCTGTCCGCGGACCTCGCGACCGGCGCGGCGGGCGTACTGCTCGCCCTGGACTCCGCGTTCGAGGGAGGCGGGCCCGTCCTGCCCTACCTCGACCCGCGGTCGACGTCCGCACGAGCTGACGGGAGGAGGTGATTCTCGGATGTCGGAGATCTTGGACCTGCAGGAGCTCGAGGAGGAGACCCCCTCCCTGTGGCCGTGTGCCAACAGCTCTCACAGCAGCCTCGGCATGGGCTGACGCGCGCCGCACCACGCGTCCCGCCCGCCACCGCATCGACCGCCCCTGAGGAGGTGACACACATGGCAGAGATCCTGGAACTGCAGGAGCTCGAGGAGGAGACCCCCTCCCTGTGGCCCTGCGCCAACAGCTTCGAGAGCGCCCGCGGCGTCGCCTGACGCACAGCTTGCCACCCCGAACGCCTTCCGGCCGTGGCCCCTCACGGCCGGCAGGCGATCGGTGCCACCGGTGGCAGCCGGGGCTCCTGGTCCTCTCCCGGACCAGGAGCCCCGTGTCCCGCGACGCCCACCGCCCCTGACTCCGGACGACGCCGGGCACTTCGAACGACACCGGACGACCCCAGATCGACACCGAATGACGCCGAATGACTCCGCGAAGGAGCACGCACCATGCTCGCTCAGGGCCACCTCATCGCCGACGACTGCTTCGTGGACGCGCTCGACCGCATCGACGACACCGGGCAGCGCTTCGCACGCACCGACAGTCCGGCGCCCTCGGGGTGGGCGCGAACGGAGCGCGGCGGCTGGGTCGTCCTGCACCGGGACGGCGTCCCGCTGCCCCGCCAGGGCTGGAAGATCCACGCCTCGGCCACGGCGGACCGCGCCGAGCACGTCGTCAACACCGTCTGGGACTACTGCACCCGACGCTCCGTCAGCTTCAAGTTCCTGCGCAGCTCCGTGCTCCTCCACCACATGAACAGCAAGCAGGCACCCCGCTCGGCCAGCGGCAAGCTCGTCACCGTCTACCCGGCCGACGAGCGGGAACTGCAGCGGACGCTGGCCGGGCTCGGCGAGGTCCTGGGCGGCGTCGAGGGCGCGTACGTCCTGAGCGACCTGCGCTGGGAGGACGGCCCGCTGTACGTGCGCTACGGCGGGTTCCAACTGGCTTATTGCTTCGCGCCGGACGGCGAGTACGTCCCGGCGGTCGAGGGCCCCGACGGCGTCCTGCTGCCCGATGTGCGGGGCACGTCGTTCCGGGTGCCGCCGTGGGTGGAGCCGCCCGGCTTCCTCGCGGCGCGCATCGAGGCGTCACGGGCGGCCGCGCCGGGCGGCTTCCCCTACCGGGTGCAAAAGGCGCTGCACTTCTCCAACGGCGGCGGGGTCTACCGCGCGGTCGAGAAGAGCACAGGGCGCCCTGTGGTGCTCCGTGAGGCCCGGCCGCACGCGGGGCTCGACGACCGGGGCGCCGACGCCGTGGCCCGGCTCGCGCACGAGGAAGAGATGCTGGAGCGCCTCGCCGGACTCGGCTGCGTCCCCGCGCTGTACGACCGAGTCCGGCACTGGGAGCACCACTTCCTGGTCGAGGAGCTGATCGAGGGCGAGACGCTGCAGGAGGCGGTCGGCCGTCGGCATCCGCTGTTCCGGGACGGCGCGGACGAGTCGGAACTCGCCGCGTACACGCTCTGGGCCCAGGACATCATCGGCCGCGTCGAGGAGGCGGTGGCCGAACTGCACGCGCGGGGCGTCGTCTTCGGGGACCTGCAGCCCGGCAACATCATGGTGCGCCCGGACGACAGCGTGTGCCTGGTCGACTTCGAGACGGCGTTCGAGGAGGCCGAGGACCACCGGCCCGCGCTCGGCACGCCCGGGTTCACCGCCCGCTGGGCGCGGTCGGGCCGTTCCGTGGACACGTACGGGCTCGCGGCGATCGGCCTCGCGCTCTTCTGCCCGCTGACCCCGCTGCTGCGCTTCGACCGCGACAAGTACGTCCAGCTGACGGACTGGACGCGGGGGCGCTTCCCGGTGCGGCCCGAGTTCACCACGCGCCTGCGCGAGCAGTTGGCCCCGCCGTCCCACTGGCCGCGGGCCGACGACGACATCCCGCCGGACGGCTCCCGCTGGCCCGAGGAGCCCGGCGCCGACGCGCGCGACGCGCTGGACTCGCTGGCCGAGGCGATCCGCCTCTCCGCGACGCCCGAGCGCGAGGACCGCCTCTTCCCGGGCGACGTCCGGCAGTTCGACAACCAGGGGGCGTCGCTCGCCTTCGGCGCGGCGGGTGTCCTGCACGCGCTGCTCGTCTCCGGGTACGCCGACGACCCCGCCTTCGAGGGGTACGTCGACTGGCTGGCGCGGGCCGCCGAGCGCACCCGCTGGCCGCGTCCCGGGCTCTACGACGGGCTCGCGGGCGTCGCGTACGTCCTGGACGAGCTGGGCCGCGCCGACGAAGCGCGCGCGACCCTCGACCGCGTCGGCGGCATCGGGCTCGACCGGTGCGGCGCGGGCCTGTTCGGCGGCCTCGCGGGCATCGGTCTGGCGAGGCTGCGCTTCGGTGACGTGGACGCGGGGCGGGCGCTGGGGGAGCGCCTCGCGCGGCTCGTCACCGACGGGGGGCGGCTGCCGGGCCCGGCGGACGCCGTGGGGCTCACCCACGGCTGGTCGGGCCCGGCCCTGCTCTTCGTCCACCTGCACGCCGCGACGGACGAGGACCGGTGGCTGCGCCTCGCGGAGACCGCGCTGGCCCGCGACCTCGGCCGCTGCGGGGCGCCGCGCGAGGGCCGGGTCCAGGTCAGGGACGGGCAGCGGTGGCTGTCGACGCTGGACCGCGGCAGCGCCGGGATCGGCCTGGTCCTCGACGCGTACGTCCGGCGCACCGACGACCCCTACTTCGCACGCGTACGCGACCGCATCCGCGACGGCCTGGGCACGGAACTCCTGCTCTCCCCCGGCCTCCTGGACGGTCAGGCGGGGCTCCTGCACGCCACCGCCCACCTTGCCGGCCCAGGCCCCGCACTGGCTCCGCACCTGCGCGGCCTGGGCCTCCACTGCGTGCGCTTCCGGGGGCGGCGGGCCTTCGCGCTCGACGGCCTGCTCCGCCTGTCGATGGACCTGGCCACCGGTACGGCCGGGGTGCTCCTCGCCGTGCACACCGCGCTGCGGGCCGGTCCGGCGGACGCGCGGCACGCGGCGCTGCCGTTCCTGGAGGAGCGGATGCCTGCCGGGGCGCCGAGGTGAGGCACGGGGGCGCTGCCGGGCGGCGCGGGGCCCGCGCGCCCGACAGCCTCCGCCGCAACCGGGACTTCCAACTCCTGTGCGCCGGGCAGGGCCTGTCCCTGCTCGGCTCGGGCGCGTCCGCCATCGCCCTGCCGCTGCTCGTCCTGCGCTCCACCGGATCGCCTTTGCACGTCGGCCTGGTGGAGGCGGTGTGGACGGGCTCGCTGGCGCTCGCGTGCCTGCCCGCGGGACCGATCGCCGACCGCTTCGACCGCCGCACGGTGCTGCTGATGTGCGAGGCGGGCCGGGCGGTGGCGAGCGCGGCCCTCGCGGCGGCGGTCCTCGCCGGAGCGGCGTCGCTTCCGGTGCTCCTGGTCGCGGGGGCGGTCCTCGGGTTCCTCACCGCGCCGTTCAACGCGGCGGTGCTTCCGCTGGTGCGGGAGGTGGTGCCCGAGTCCAAGCTGCCCACGGCCCTCGCCGTCAACCAGGTGCGCGGGCAGGCCGCCTACCTGCTGGGTCCGGTGGTCGGCGGCGCCCTGTTCGGTGTGGGGGCGAGCTGGCCGTTCTGGCTGGACTGTGCCTCGTACACGATCTCGGTGTGCTGCGTCCTCGCGCTCCGGGTGCGTCCGGGCACCCCGCCGGGGGCGCGCGAGGGCTGGTGGGCGTCGTTCACCACGGGGCTGCGCTTCCTGTGGCGCCAACGTCTGCTGCGGCGGCTGACGTTGGTGGCCTCGGCGCAGAACTTCGTCTTCGACGGGGTGTACCTGGCGATCGTGGTGACCACCGCCCGGCAGGGCGTGTCGGCGCTGTCCGTCGGGATGGTCACGGCGACTTCGGCGGTCGGGGCGATGGCCGGGGTGATGCTGGCGCCGTCGGCGGGCAGGCGCCTGCGACCGCCGACGCTCCTGCTCTTCACCGGCGTCGTGTGCGCGGTCCTGGTCGGCGCGATGGCCCTGACGTCGACGGCGGCGGCGCTCGCCGCCCTGCTCGCGGGGTGCGCTCTCGCGGTGGCCGTCTCGGGTTCGGTGATGACCCTCGCCCGCCTGCGCCACACTCCGGGCCACCTCCAGGGCCGTACGAACAGCACGATCGGGCTGCTGTTCATGGCCACGCCTCCGCTGGGGGCGACGCTGGCCGGGGTGATGCTGGAGGGAATGCCGACGCCCGTGGTGTTCCTGGTCTTCGGGGGGCTGCTCGCGGTGCTCGCCGCGGTGTCGCCGCGCGAGGGGACGTTCCGGTCGCCGGGCGGCGGGGAGAGGGTGCTGGAGCACGCGGAGGACGGGGACCGATGGCACGGGGAGGACGGAGACCGTCGGCACAAGGCGCCCGAAAGCCGCCCCGCTCCGCTCCCACCTGCGACGGAGCGAATCCCCCGGCCGGACGAGGCCGGTGACGCGCACATAGGATGATCTTCCGCTTCCCGGAAGAAAGGCCTTGGCGCCCGAGGTGACCCCGCTCCGCCCGCACACCCTGTTCTCCTTCGGCACGCTGCTCGACGAGCGGGTCCAGACCTCCCTGTTCGGCCAGGCCGTGCCCAGCACCCCGGCGGCACTCGCGGGCCACACCACCAGGCCCCTGCCGATCACCGACCCGGCCGTGATCGCCACCAGCGGCCTCGACGTCCACCTGACCCTGGCCCGGCAGCACGGCTCCGCGGTCGAGGGCGCCGTCCTGCACCTCACCGACGACGACCTCGCCGCGGCCGACGCCTACGAGGTCGACGACTACGTGCGCCGCCGCGTCCTGCTGTCCTCCGGGGAGACCGCCTGGGCCTACCTGGACGCGAAGCCGCTGCGTCCGGCGGCCCGCATCGTGATCGTGGGCGACAGCATCGCGTACGGCCGCTGCGATCCGGACGGCGGCTGGGCGGCTCGGTTCGCGGCCGACCACATCGCCGCGAACGAGTCGGATCACCGGGTGTTCAACCTCGCCATCCCCGGCAGCACCCTGCGCGACGTCAGCACGCAGACACCCGCCCTCCTGGCCCCCCGCCTGCCCGACACGCTCCTCGTCGCCGCCGGCATCAACGACTCCGCGCTGCCGCTCACCGGTCCCGCGGCCCCCGACGACTGGCTGACGGACGTCGCCGCCAGTCTCCGCTCGCTGGCCGCCACCGCCCTCGCCCACAACGCGCGCCTCGTCGTCGCGGGACCGACCTGGGTCGACGAAGCCCGGACCCACGACTACGAAGGGCTGCGCTTCACCCAGGAACGCGCCCAGGCCCTGCGCGCGTTCCTGCGGAAGTGGTGCGAGGACAACCACGTCGACCACCTCGACGTGTGGGAGCCCCTGCGCGACAACGCCGCACTCCTCGTCGACGGCCTGCACCCCACCGCCGAGGGCCACCAGGCGCTGCACCACCACCTCCACGCCCTCAGCCGCTGACCTTCCGACCCGTCGCCGACCCTCCACCGGCCGCTCCCCCGCCCCGCCCTTCGCGCACAAGGTGCGGTCATGCCCCTAGGAAGTGCGAGGCCCTGTCGTTACCCTCCGCCGCATGATTTCCACGGTGGTCTGGGGCACAGGCAATGTGGGGCGGGCGGCCGTCCGCGCCGTCGACGCCCACCCGGCGCTGGAGTTGGCGGCCGTGCTGGTGCACGACCGCGCCAAGGTCGGCCGCGACGCCGGGGAGCTCGCCGGGCTCGGCCGCGGCCTCGGGGTCGCGGCCACCGACGACGTCGACGCGGTGCTCGCCGCCCGGCCCCGGGCCGTGGTGTACGCGGCGTCCGGCGACATCCGCCCGGACGACGCGATGGCCGACGTCATCAAGGCGATCGGCGTCGGAGCCGTGGTCGTGACGCCCTCGCTGTACGCGTTCTACGACAAGGTGGGCGCCCCGCCCGAACTGCGGGAGCCCGTCCTCGCCGCGGTCGCGGCCGGGGGCGGCTCGCTGTTCGTCTCCGGCGTCGACCCGGGCTGGGCCAACGACGTGCTGCCGCTGCTGGTCAGCGGGCTCGGGACCACCATGGACGTGATCCGCTGCCAGGAGATCTTCGACTACTCGACGTACGACCAGGAGACCTCGGTCCGCGATCTGATCGGCATGGGGCACCCGATGGCCTACGAGCCGCTGATGCTCGCGGACTCGGTGCCGACCATGGTGTGGGGCGGGCAGATACGCCTGATGTGCCGCGCCCTCGGCGTCGAACTCGACGAGATCCGCGAGACGGTGGAGCGCCGCCCGCTCGAGACGACCGTGACCACCCGGACCATGGGGCGGTTCGAGGCGGGCACGCAGGGCGCCGTGCGGTTCGAGGTGCAGGGCATCGTCGCGGGCGCGCCCCGGATCGTCATCGAGCACGTCACGCGCATCCACCCCTCCTGCGCCCCGGACTGGCCCACTCCCCCGGACGGCGACGGCGCGCACCGGGTCCTCATCGAGGGCCGCCCGCGCATCGCGGTGACCGTCGAGGCCACCGACGAGGACGAGAACCGGTCGGCGGGCGGCAACGCCACCGCGGTCGGCCGCCTGGTGGGCGCCATCGACTGGCTCACGGCGGCGGAGCCCGGACTCTACGACGCCCTCGACGTCCCGCTGCGGCCCGCGGTGGGCAGCCTGGGAAGGAAGTTGCCATGATCATCGACATTCCCGAAGGGCAGGAGCCGATCGGGTACGTGTGGGGCGAGCTGGTCCCGGGCATCGGCGCGGCCGCCGCGAACTTCTCCCTCGCGGTGTACGAGCACAGCACGCTCGGGCTGCGCGAGTTCGAGGCCGCGCGGCTGCGGACCGCGCAGATCAACGGGTGTGTCTTCTGCCTCGACTGGCGCACCGAACGCGACGGGAAGAAGGTCGAGGACGGCTTCGCGGACGCGGTCACCGCGTGGCGCACGACCGACGCCTTCGACGACCGCACCCGGCTCGCCGCCGAGTACGCCGAACGGTACGCCCTGGACCACCACGGTCTGGACGAGGAGTTCTGGGCGCGGATGAAGGCGCACTACAGCCAGGTGGAGATCGTGGAGCTGAGCATGAGCATCGGCTCCTGGCTCGCGTTCGGCAGGCTCAACCACGTGCTCGGCATCGACAGCGTGTGCGTGCTCCCCACGCACTGACGGCCCCGCGCGCCGACTGCCCCGCGCACTGCCGGCGCCGCGCGCCGACTCCCTTGCCCCGTATGGCTGTTGCTGTTCGGTGACATGAGGGACAGAGCCGTGACATGCGCGGGGGCAACGGGTGCGGGGGGCCGCGGGTCGTATGGGGCGTGGGTCGCCGTGGGGGCGGTCCTGTCGGCCCGGAGCGGCGGGTCGACGCTCCGACGTGGGGAGATGTCGATGATGAATGTGCGTGTGAATGTGAAGCTGCTGGCGATGGCCGCCGTGGTGGCCGCCTCGGGCGTGGCGGTGGGAACCGTTCCGGCCGCGGCCGCCGAGGGCACGCCCAAGTTCCTTTCCGCGTCCGAGCTGCCGCCGCACGCGTCGTCGGCCTGGCACGCGGGGCCGATCACCTCCGGCCAGCCGGACCCGCTGCCGATGTGCGGGGGCGAGGCGCTGCCGTCGACGTCCGTGCACCGCGCCTACCGCACGGACCTGGACACCGGCGCCCTGCAGGTGACGGTGGTCGAGCGCGACGTGCAGCGCGCCAAGGCCTTCGCCGAGCTCCTGCGCAAGGACCTCGCGGGCTGTGCGAAGAAGGTGATGGCGCAGTACCCGGACGTCACCGCGGCGCAGAAGTACTACGGCAAGGTGGACGTCGAGGAGGGCGCGCACGTCTACGGCGTCCACACCGAGGCGAGTTGGGGTGCCTCCGACATCAACATGTACGCGGTCGGCCGGGACGGCAGGACGGTGACGCTCGTGCACTGGGGGCAGATGGGCGACTTCTCCGACGCCCCGGTGTCCGCCTTCAAGACCACCACGGCCACGGCGGTGAAGAAGCTGTACTGACGGCAGCGCCGCACAGTGCCCTGGTCCCGGCCGCCTGCGGGCCGGGCCAGGGCATCATGGCCGGATGAGTGATCTCAGAGAGATGCCGCCCGGGCTCGACACCGAGGCGCTGGAGGCCCTGGCCGACGGCCATCACGCGCGTACCGCCCGCGCCTCGGCCGTCCGACAGGCCGGCGGTCACGTCGTGAAGGTGTACGCGCTGGAGGCGCCGGGCCGTACGGTCACCGCGCAGGACGAGGCGGCCGCGCTGCGGCTCGCCGGTGCCCATCTGGAACTGGGGCGCGCCCGCGGTTCGTTGGGCCTCGCGGTGCTGATCGTGCACGCGGGCGGCGACGGTGACTACGTCCTCGTGTCCACCTGGATCGAGGGCTACATGTCCGACCTGGCGGTGTTCGTCGGCCCGCCCGGACAGCCCGACCGGCTGCGGCCGGGGCGGGTCGGGCTCGCGCCCTGCGTGTGGGAGGCGGCCCTCCTCGCCCATGAGCGGGAGGCGTTCACGCGGCACGTCCTGGACGGCGGCGGCCGGATCGCGGACCGGGTGGTGGCGTGGAGCAAGGACGTCCTGTCGGGAGAGGTCCGATGACGTCCGCCCGGCCGGTGCGGCACGCACGCCCCGACGATCTGCCCCGGGTCGCGGAGCTGGCCGCGGAGCACGCCGTCTACGAGAAGGCCGCACCCCCCGTACCGGACCTGGCGGAGCGCCTCGGCGTGCTCCTCTTCGACACCCCCGCGCCCCGCCTGCGCTGCCTCGTGGCGGAGGCGGACGACGGCGAGGTGATCGGCTACGCCACCTGCGCGCCGGAGATCTCGACGTGGGACGGCCGCGAGTACCTCCACATGGACTGCCTCTTCCTGCGCTCCGGCCACCGCGGCTCGGGCCTCGGCGCGGCGCTCATGGACGCCGTCGTGGCGGAGGCGCGGGCCCTCGGTGCCGAGGAAGTGCAGTGGCAGACGCCCGCGTGGAACGAGGGCGCGATCCGCTTCTACGACCGCCTCGGCGCCCGGGCCAAGGAGAAACTCCGCTACTCCCTGCCGGTCCAGGGCTGACGCTCCGGGACGCACCGCGCGATCCCACCCGCCGTACAGGAACGAAGAGTTCGGGTCCTTCTCAACCACTTCGTCACCTTGCTCGGTCTTGTTACGAAGACGACAGTGAGGAGAAGCGGGATGGCATTACGCAAGAGGTCCAGGATCGGTGGGGTGGGTCTCGTGGTGGCCGCGGTGGCCGCCACCGCCTTCACCGCCCCCGCCCACGCGGCGCCGGACCCCGCCGGGGCGTCCGGTCACGGGGCGACGCAGCGCGCGATGGACGCTGCCGTGCGGGCGGGTGTCCCCGGCGTCACGGCCCAGGCCCGCGACGGCCGCGGCGTGTGGAAGGCGGCGTCGGGCGTCGGCAACCTCAAGACGGGCGAGCCGCGCGGCAAGGACGACAGGTTCCGCGTCGGCAGCATCACCAAGACGTTCATGGCGACCGTGCTCCTCCAGATGGAGGCGGAGGGCAGACTCAGCCTCGACGACACCGTGGACCACCACCTGCCCGGCCTGGTGCGCGGCAACGGCAACGACGGCCGCGGGATCACCGTGCGGCAGCTCCTCAACCACACCAGTGGCCTGTTCGACTACCTCGCCGACAAGAAGTACAGCGAGACGTACATGGAAGGCGACGGCTACCTCAAGCACCGCTACGACACCCTGCCGCCCAAGAAGCACATCAGGGTGGCCCTCTCCCACCGGCCGCTGTTCAAGCCCGGAGCCAAGCACTCGTACTCCAACACCAACTACATCCTCGCCGGGCTGATCGTCGAGAAGATCGGCAAGAGGACGTACGAGGACGAGGTCCGCGACCGCATCATCGAGCCCCTGGGTCTGAAGGCGACCTCCAACCCGGGCAACAGCATCCATCTGCCCCGGCCGAGCAGCCGCGGCTACTCCAAGCTGTTCAGGTCGCAGCCCGACCGGATCGACGACATCACCGAGATGAACGGCTCCCAGGGCTGGGGCGACGGCGACATCATCTCCTCCGCCGGAGACCTGACCCGATTCTACAGCGCCCTGCTGCGCGGGAAGCTGCTGCCGCCGCGCCAGCTCAAGGCGATGAAGACCACCGTCAGCAACGCCGAAGGCCAGGACACGGGCTACGGACTCGGCCTGCAGCGGTTCGAGACGAAGTGCGGCGGGACCGTCTGGGGCCACGGCGGAGGCATGGTGGGCTGGCTCTCCCTGGCCGTCACCAGCGAGGACGGCCGCCATCAGCTCGCGTTCAACTACAACGGGGACTGGGAGTCGGACTCCATCCTGCCCATCATGGATGCCGAGTACTGTTGATCAGCACGTAATCTCACCAGACCTCCGGGGCCCGCACTCTCATGGCGTACGTCTTCATCCTCTGCTGCTTCCTCCTGATGGCGGGAGTCTCGCTCCTTGCCGCCCGCGTCGGGCGCCGCGGCGAGGTCGGTGACCGCGGGGTCGGCTACGACGTACCGGACGAGGTGAAGCGCGACCCGGAGCTGCGCGCCCGCGCCAACCACCTGGTCGCGCACTGGTGCACCGGCGCTGCGATCCTCAGCGTCGCCCCGCTGGTGCCGCTCGGCAGCGTCCTGCTCTCCGACGGCGACCGCGCGATCAGCACGACGGGGATGCTGATCGTCGCGGTCTACGGTCTGGTCGTCGTGGCCGTCGCCGGGTATCCCTTCGAGAGGATCAAGCGCCTGGCGCCCTGAGCGCCCCGACCGGCCTTCGGTGCCGCCCGTGCGCTCAGGCGGTGCGCCGGTGCAGGGAGTCGAGGGCGGTCAGCTCGTCCGGAGAGAGCCGCACCGCGCCGGCGGCGACGTTCTCGGTCAGGTGCCGGGGGTCGCCGGTGCCGGGGATCGCCAGGACGTGCGGCCCCTGGTGCAGGGTCCAGGCCAGCCGGATCGCGGCGGCGCCGGTGCCGTGGGCGCGGGCCACGGCGAGCACGTCCTCGTGCTCGGTGGCACGTGCTCCGGCGGTGCGTCCGGTGCCCGCGATCGCGTAGAACGGCACGAACGCGATGCCCTGTTCACCGCAGGCGCGCACGAACGCGTCGTGCTCGGGTCGCACTCCGATGCCGTACTGGTTCTGGACACAGACCACCGGCGCGATGGCCCGGGCCTCTTCGAGGTGTTCCGGGGTGACGTTGGAGATGCCGAGGTGCCGGATGAGCCCGGCGGCGCGCAGGTCGGCGAGCGCCCCGAAGCGTTCGACGATCGAATCGGTGCCGACGACGCGAAGGTTCACCACGTCGAGGTGGTCCCGGCCGAGCTGACGCAGGTTCTCCTCGACCTGGCCGCGCAGCAGGCCGGGGGTGGCGTGGGGCAGCCAGTCGCCCGAGGGGGCGCGGCCCGGTCCGACCTTGGTGGTGATGACGAGGTCTTCGGGGTAGGGGGCGAGGGCCTGGTTGATCAGCTCATTGGCGGAGCGGAGCCGGGAGAAGTAGAACGCGGCGGTGTCGATGTGGTTCACGCCGAGGTCGACGGCGCGGCGCAGCACGGCGATGGCATCGCTCCGGTCGCGGGGGACGGCGTCCGGCGCGAACGCCTCCCCGGTCTGCGGCAGGCGCATCGCGCCGAAGCCGATCCGGTTGATCTCCAGGTCGCCGAGCGTCCAGGTGCCCGCCGCCGCGGCGCTGATCGCTCCCGCGGCCACCTCTGCGGTCCTGCCCGTGGCGCTGTCCTTGGCACTGTCCATAGCCCTGTCCGTAGCCCTGTCCGTGGTCGTCTCTGTGGTCATGCCGTGGATGATCTCCGCGCTGTAGAGTCCCGGCCATTGATTCGGGCATGAGTGAATCCTTGGAGTGGCGGTGCAGGCGGAGCTGGCTTTCTCGGTGAGCGATCTCGCGCAGATGCGGTTCGCCGTGTCGCCGATGTGGGAGGTCGGGCCGAGCCTTCGGCTGCTGCGCTCGGGGGTCGCCCATCCGGTTCACCGGCGCTGGGCGGAGCAGGTCCGGCCGCGCCTCGCGGGTCCCGGGCTCGACCGGGGCTGGCTCGCCGAGCTGGTCCCGCCGTCGGGGTACGTCCCGGACTTCCTCAATCCGGCGCCCGCCGGGCCCGCGCCCACGCTGGCCGAGGAGCTGGCCAGAGTGCGGGCCACGCCCCCGGACCGGGTGCGTCGGGACCTCGACCGCCTGGGGCGGGAGCAGGGAGGACTCGGGCCACGGGCGCAGACCCTGTACGCCGAGCCGCAGCTCCGGCTCGCCCGGGTCACCGAGGAGATCGAGACCTACTGGGAGCTGGCTCTCGCTCCCTACTGGGCGCGGATACGGGCCGTGCTCGACGCCGACGTGTTCCACCGGGCACGACAGGCCGCCGAGCACGGCGCGGGCCACCTCTTCAACGACCTGCACCCGTCGGTCAGTTGGGACGAGGACGCGCTGCGCCTGGACCGTCGCCGCGGGCCCCTGTCACGCGGGGCGGCGGGCGCGGGCCTGCTCCTCATCCCCTCGGTCTTCACCGGCCCCGTCCCCTTCACCCTCCTGGCGCCGCCCGAGCCCCCGCAGCTCGCCTATCCGGCCCGCGGCACCGGCGCCCTGTGGGAACGCCACCACCCCAGCACCGGGACCGCCGCCCTCGCCGCCGTCCTCGGCCGCACCCGCGCCTTGCTCCTGGCCGAGCTGGAGACCCCGGCCTCGACCACCGAACTCGCCCACCGCACCGGGCTCTCCCGGGCGGGGGTCTCCCAGAACCTCACCGCGCTGCGGGACGCGGGTCTCGTCAGCGCGCACCGGGCCGGACGGTCCGTGCTGTACGCCCGGACCTCCGCCGCCGAGGCCGTGCTCGGCGCACGGCCCGTCTGAGCCCGGGGGTGTCCCCGGGGCCGGGTCTCCCCGGCGCCCCGACCCGCACGGAACCGGAGCCCTCACCGTCACGGAACCGGAGTCCTCACCAGCACGGAAACGGAGCCCTGACCTTCACAAAAGCGGAACCCATGCTGCTCACGCGTCACATCTATCCCTCCCGTATACGGCCGAGTAGCGTGCCGTCCCGCCGCTGTTGTCGTGCTTGGGGAGGCTGAGGGCCAGTGATCGTGCTCGGTTACAACGGATTCACCAGGGGTGCGGAACTCTTCGGGCGGCTGTACGGGGCGACGGGGGTCGACCGCAACCTCTTGGTGGGCCATGACGCCGCGGCGGCGCTGGTGATCGACGGCGAGGTGGTCGCCGCGGTCGAGGAGGAGCGGCTGAGCCGGGTCAAGAAGACGGCCGACTTCCCGGAGCAGGCGATCCGGTGGTGCCTGGACTCCGCCGGGGTCGGCCTCGACGAGGTCGACATGTTCGCCTTCCCCTGGCGTTTCTCGCCGACGGTGGCCGAGCAGATGATCGACCGGATATGCGCCGCCGACCTGTCGGTGGCGGCGAAGTTCGACTCCCTGCGACGCACGGGCGAGCTGTACACCGACATGCTCAGCCGGGAGGCGGTGCACGGCGACTTCGTGCGGCGCACCGGCTACGAGCTGGACCCGAACAAGCTCGCCCTCGTCCCCCACCACCTGGCCCATCTGATGTGCGGCGCCTACCTCGCCGGAGGGGGCGACGCCGCGTTCCTGGTGAGCGACGGCCGCGCGGAGACCCTGTCCGCCGTGATGGGCGAGCTGCGCGACGGCGTGGTCCGCGTCTTCGACGACAGCTCCGTGGAGATGACCAGCTCGCTCGGCGTGGCCTACGGGAGGATCACTCGCTACCTGGGGTTCGTGCCCAACAACGACGAGTACAAGGTGATGGGCCTGGCCGCGTACGGCCCGCCGCCGCGGCACAACCCCCTGCTCGACCGCGTGGTGCGGCTGCACGAGAACGGCTCGTACACGATCTCCGTCCCGAGGGACAGGCAGGCGTACTACGCGCTGTTCGACGACATCTTCGACGGGGACAGCGTGAAGCGCGAGGAGTTCGACTTCCGCGTGAAGGTCGCCGGGCTCGCGCAGCACATGGTCGAGGCCGTCACCGCGCATCAGCTGCGGACGCTCAGCGCGGCCTCCAGCCTGGACACGCTGCTCTTCGAGGGCGGTCTCGCGCTCAACTGCGTCGCCAACTCCAAGATGCTGGAGCGGTCGTCGTTCACCGGCATGGAGGTCAGCTTCGGGGCGAGCGACCCGGGCGTCGCCATCGGCGCGGCCGTGTACACGGCGGGTCTCAGGAACCGGCCCGCCGAAGCCGTCACCACCCCCTACCTGGGCCCGTCGTTCGACGAGCGGCAGGTCCTTGACACCCTGGACGCGTACGCGGACCAGGTCGAGTGGCAGGAGGAGGCCGACGTCACCGCGGTGACCGAAAGGACGGCCGAGCTGCTTGCCGAGAAGAACGTCGTGGGCTGGTTCCAGGGCCGCACCGAGTTCGGGCCGCGCGCCCTGGGCAGCCGCAGCATCCTCGCCAACCCGGCCTTCCCCGACATCAAGGACATCATCAACGTCCGGGTGAAGCACCGGGAGCCGTTCCGTCCGTTCGCGCCCGTCGTCCTGGAGTCGGAGGCACCCCGCGTCTTCGAGATGGGCAAGAAGAAGGCGTCTCCTTACATGACGTTCGTCTTCCCGGTGCGCGAGGAGTACCAGGAGCGCATCCCCGGCGCCTGCCACGTGGACGGCACGGCCCGCGTCCAGACGGTCGACGACCGGCAGAACCCCGTCCTTGCGGGGCTGCTGCGCGCCTTCACCGCGCGCACCGATGTGCCCTGTCTGCTCAACACGTCCTTCAACGTGGCCGGGGAGCCCATCGTCTGCTCACCGCGGGACGCGCTGGAGTGCTTCCTCGCCACGGAGATCGACTGTTTGGTCATCGACCGGTTCGTGGTGACGAAGAAGCATCCGGCGGGCGGCCTCTCGGGCAGGTCTTAGTCCTCGCGGCTGGTGACCTCGATGAGGTGCTGGCCGAACTGCGTCTTCACCGGGCCCTGGACCTCGCCGACCGGGGCGCTGAAGACGACCTGGTCGAACTCGGCGACCATCTGTCCCGGTCCGAACGAGCCGAGGTCGCCGCCGTTGCGGGACGAGGGGCACGAGGAGTGCTTCTTGGCGAGCTCGGCGAAGTCCGCGCCGCCTGCGATCTGCTCCTTCAGCTGCAGCGCCTCGGTGTCGGTCTTGACCAGGATGTGACGGGCGGTGGCACGGGGCATTGTGTTGCCTTTCGAGTAGAGGTTCGTAAGAACGAGCTACACGGCATGTTACTGATCACGCCCTGGACCGGCGCGTCGCCCCGGCAAGGCGGCGACGGGATCCGGGCAGGCCCCGGCCTCCGCCCGCGGCGCGGTCAGTCCCCGCCGCCACCACCGCCACCGTCTCCGCCACCGCCGCCGTCCCCACCGCCGCCTCCTCCGTCGCCGCCGTCCCCGCCGTCCGAGCCCCAGCCGTCCCCGCCGCCGGAGTCGTTGTCGTCGCCGCCCCAGCCGAGGTTGCTGAACCAGGGCGCGTCCCATTCGACGACCACGGGCTCGCCGCTGCGGGCGCCGCGCGGCTTCTGGGCACGGAAGCGGTAGGCGCCGGTGGTGTCGCCGAGCCCGAAGGCGACGGCGAAGGTGTGCGCCATGACGGCGTCGAGCGGGTCGGGGGTGTCGTGGTGTATCTCCGTGAGCGGCAGCAGGACCGTGTCCGGCACGGGGCGACGGCGCCGCTCGGGGCGCGTGATCAGGGCGACACGGCGCCCGTCGCGCAGCAGCTCAGAGGAGACGGCTGTCGCGCGCCGCAGTTCCCAGGAGCCGAGCGGTCCCCGCGCGCTCACGAAACTCCGGGACTTGCGCCAGACCTTGGTGAGGGTGAGGGAGAGCGCGGCCTCGCCCACGGTCAGGACGAGTCCGCGGCTCGGTGACCTGTCGGTGGTGACCAGGCCGTGGGGTGCCCGGATCCGGACGGCGGGGGCGTAGGGCCCCCAGACGTCCACCCGGATCAGACGGCGGTCGACGGCCACGGTCACCGGCCCCGCGGGGCCCGGGGCGGACCGCCGGGCCAGCCACAGGGGCACGCCCTCCACGTCGGCCTGCGTGGCCAGCGCCGCCACCCGCGCGGCGCCGCCGCTCTCCCGCAGCGCCAGCTCGCCCAGGCGGTGCGCGAACTCGGCTGCCCTGCGGACCTTGATCGGCTTGGTGGTGCCGGTGACGCGGGTGACCGGCACGACGCCCGGCCCCTCCGCCAGTTCCTCGATGCCGCGTTCGGAGCCCCCGCCGCCCAGCCAGCGCCCCCGCCGGTACGCGTCCGCCATCGCGACAAGGTGCAGTTCGCTCAGCGGTGTCGTGCGGTAGTTGGCCTTCAGCCCCTGCTCGGTCAACTCCACCAGCTGGGCGAAGGGGTTCCGGGACCGCTCGGCATAGATCACCTGGTTCACGCGTCTCCCCCGTCATTTCTCGGACGTCATGAAGAACGAATTTTCGCACGCGCTGTGTGTACGCCTCGCGACCTGCGTTTCACAGGTTCGTCCCAGGGTGCGAGCTACTCGGAGGATGACGCGGATGCCGGGGTGGTCACCACGGCGACGATCGTGGCGAGTTCCCGGGCGCCCCTGGTCAGGAAGCCTTCAGGTGTCGTCGTGCCCTCAGGCGCTCACCGGATCCAGCTGGAGGTGGTCGAGGTTCCAGTTCTGGTACGAGGCCGCGTCCAGGGAAAGCCGCAGGGTGTGCCGTCCCTTCGTCAACTGCCGGACCTGGCCGCTGTCCTGGAGCGCGAAGGCCTGGTGGGACGTCGTGCCGACGACGGGCACGGGCGCGCCGGGGGTGCCGCCGTCGACGGAGATACGGTAGGTCCCGGCGGCTGCGTACGGTGACGACACGCGGGCCGTGAGCGTGTAGCGGCCGGACTGCGGCACATCCACTTCGTAGGCGAGCCACTCCGAGGCGCGCATCCAGCACACGGCCACGGCGCCGTCGAGGTCGCACACGTCGACGTCCTCGCCCGACCGGCCGGGTCCGTCGCCCCGGTTCCCGGCGTCGACGTCGTGGTAACCCACCCCCTCGCCGCCCGGGGCATAGTCCTCGGCCTGGACCCGTACCGCGCCGGACGGCACCGCGGCCGCCGTCCCCGTGGCGAGGTAGGCCTCCAACGCCTCGACGTTGTCCGTCTGCAGGACCGACGCCCCGTAGACGCCGATGAGCGTGGCCCAGCCGCGCGCGGGCGCGATCAGGGAGGCCTCGTCGGTGTACCGGGCGGCGAGGGCGTCCCGCATGCTGTTGATCCACACGCGGCCGGTCGACCGCAGCCCCCGCAGGAAGGCGGCGTCGGCCACCGCGTCGCCGACGTCGTCGAAGACGACCTCGAACGCGGGCGGCCGGTCCGTGCCGAACTCCGCGACGGAGGCGGCGTTGGTGTCGTCGACGAGGTGCATGTAGAGCGCGTCGGGGTGGCGGGTGCGGAACGCCCGTACCTCGGGCACGGGCGCGGCGGACTTGAACAGGGCGTTGCGTACGGTGCCGGTCTCCACGAGCACGCGCCAGACGGCCTCGCGGTCCTTCCAGGCCTGGTCGAGGTTGACGAGCCCGCTGGTCCGTGCGGCCCGCATGGCCTCGGCGAGCGTGGGAATCCGGTGGCCGGTGAGGGCCGCCTCCCGGCCGCCGAGACCCGCGCGCAGGCGCAAGCCGCGCAGTTGGGCGTAGCTGAGGTCGGCGACGCGGCCGACGCCGTCGGTGGTGCGGTCCACGGTCGCGTCGTGCATCAGGACGGGCACGCCGTCCTTGCTCAGCCGGACGTCCGCCTCGACGATCTCGGCGCCGTCGGCGAAGGCCGCGCGGAGGGCGGCGAGGCTGTTCTCGGGGGCCTTCCGCCACTGGCCGCGGTGGGCGGCGGTCATGACGGAGATGCCGGGGCCGTGGTCGAGGAAGTCGCGGTGGGCACGGTCGGCGGGGGTGTCGGTGGGGGCTTGGCGGTCTGCGCGCCCGGTGGCGGTTCCCGTGCGGGCCTGGCGGTGTGCGTCCTCCGTGGCGGTCACCGTGCGGGCCTGGCGGTACGTGTTCTCCATGGCGGTCACCGTGCGGGCTTGGCCGTACGTGTTCTCCATGGCGGTCCCCGTGCGGGCTCGGTGCTCCGTCGCTCTCGCGTCCGGGACGGCGCCCAGTGCCGTCGCGCAGGCGGTGGCGGTGGCGAGGACGGCGAGGCCGCGGAACCGGGTGGGCGGGGCACCACTCGGGGTGAGCGGTGAACTGCCCGGGTTGGGAGGGGTGCTGGCCAGGCCGGGAATGGCGCTGCCCGGGCCGGGAAGGGTGCGGCGGCCCGGGGCCGGAGGGGTGCTCGTCCGGTGGGACTTGGCGACGCGGCGCAAGATCATGAGCGGGGGCATGGGTGAGAGCATCGGGCCGCGTCCGCCGTCCGTCCACGACCGCGCCCCGGCCTGTCGCCGAGGTCAGCCGCTCGCCCGCGCGACGGGCCCCCACCCGGCGAGGGGTGAGGGCCAGTCGTCATCGCGGTACGCCACACGCCGCACGGCCGCATGCCACACACCGCACCGCCGCACCGCCGCACCGCCGCACCGCCGCACCGCCGCACCGCCGCACCGCCGCACCGGAGTACGCCACACCCCCGCCCACCGCACCGCAGTACGCGTCACGCCGCAGCCAGCGCCTCCGTCGGCGGGAGCCTGGCCGCGCGGACCGCCGGGTAGAAGCCGGCAAGCCCGCCGATCAGGAGCGTCGCCCCCACCCCGCCGACCATCGCCCACAGGGGCACGACCGTCGGCCACCCCTGGTATCCGGCGTAGCCCGCCGTCACCGCGATGCCGAGGGCCACGCCGCCCACGCCGCCGAGGGCCGACAACAGCTGGGACTCGCACAGGAACTGGGTCCGGATCTGCCCCCGGGTCGCCCCCAGGGAGCGGCGCAGGCCGATCTCCGCCCGGCGCTCCAGGACGGAGATGACCATCGTGTTGGCCACTCCGACCCCGCCCACGAGCAGCGCCACCGCCCCCAGGCCGAGGAGAAGCCCGGACAGGGTGTCGTCCGTGGCCTGCTTGGCCGCGAGCGCGTCGGAGGGGCGGGAGACGTTGACCTCGTTGGGGTTCTCCGGGTTGGCCGTCGCGCCCATGACCTGCTGCACGTCGCTCACGGCGGCGCCTTCGGCGCGCGCGTACACCGTCGTGGCGAAGCCGTCGAAGTCCAGCTCCTTCTCGGCCGCGGGCCAGCCGACGAGCGCGGCCGAGTCCAGCTCGGGGGCGAGTTCGTTCGGCGCGAGCAGCCCGACGACCGTGAACCACCGGTCGCCGAGCCACACTTGGGCGTCCGGTCCCGACCCGTACACGCCGAGCTGCGCGGCGGCCTTCGCTCCGAGAACGACGGCCGGGTAGCGGTGCGTGGCCGCGGTCAGCCAGCGACCCTCGGCGACGTCCACGCCGACGGTCCCCGGCAGGTCGGTGCGGGCCGCGTAGACGCCGATGCCCCCGGTCACCTCCTTCGGGACGTGGTCGTTGCGGTACACCTTCGCGTCGGTCTTGCCGATCGCCGAGACCGACTCCACGCCGTCGATCGCGCCGACCATCTCGACGGCCTCGTCCGGCAGGTGGGCCGCGCCGCCGCTGAAGGACTGGCCGGGCGCCGCCGTCAGCAGGTTGGTGCCGAGCGCCGCCAGTTTGCGGTCCAGTTCCTCCTGGCTGGAGGTGGAGATGCCGACGACGCCGATCATCGCGGCGATGCCGATCGCGATGCCGAGGGCCGAGAGGAAGACGCGCATCGGGCGTGAGCGCAGGCCCGAGCCGCCGGTCCGCACGACGTCCGCCGGGCTCAGCCGGGCCGGGGTCGGCCGGGGTCGCGGTCGCGTCGGGGTGACGGTGCTCATACGCCCACCCGCTCCGCGACGGCTTCCCCGACGGTCGCCGCGGCGGCGTTCCCGGCGGCGGAGTCGTGCTCGATCCGGCCGTCCTTGATGCGTACCTCCCGGGGCAGCGACGCCGCGATGTCCCGGTCGTGCGTGATCACGACGACCGTCGTGCCCGCCCGGTGCAGTTCGTGGAGGAGCTCCATGACCACCTCGCCGGATCGAGAGTCGAGCGCGCCCGTCGGTTCGTCGGCGAGCAGCAGCGGCGGATCACCGAGCACGGCCCGCGCGATGGCCACGCGCTGCTTCTCGCCGCCGGACAGCTGGTGCGGTTCGTTGTGGAGGCGCTGCCCGAGCCCGACCCTGCGCAGCGCGCGCTCCGCGAGGCCGCGCCGCTCGCCCCTCGGCAGCCCGCCGTAGAGCAGGCCGTCCGCGACCGCGTCCAGGGCCGGTACGCCCGCCGCCAGGTGGAAGGCCTGGAAGACGAAGCCGATGGTGCGGGCGCGCAGCGCGGAGAGCTGGCGGTCCGACAGGGCGTCGACGGTGTGGCCGTCGACGCGGACGGTGCCCGCCGAGGGGCGGTCCAGCGTCCCCATGATGTTGAGCATCGTGGACTTGCCGGAGCCGGAAGGACCGACGATCGCCAGCATCTCCCCGCGCCGCACGACGATCCCGGCCCCGGCGAGCGCGACCACGTCCCCGTACGCCTTCGACACCCCCTCCAACTCGACGACGGGCGGCGGTGTTTCATGCCCCGACTCCCCCACCGGTGCCCCCACGTCCGGCCACGGCCTCCCTGCTCGCGTACTCACTTCGGCACCGCCACCTTCAGGCCCTCGGTGATGCCGTCTCCGGACACCTCGACCATGCCGCCCGCGAACAGGCCGAGCTCCACCGGCCGGTACTCCACGTCCGAGCCGGTGACGGCCTGGACCGCGTAGCCGCCGCCCTTGCGGGCGACGAGCGCGTTGACGGGGACGGCGAGGGCGTCCTCGCGGCTCTCCGCGGCCAGCGTGACGTCGACCGGGGCGGCCTGGTAACGGCCGAGCTTCTTCTGGTCCTTGACGGTGAGTTCGACGGGCAGGGTGGCCTCGTCGGCGCCGCCCTCGGAGCCGCCGCCGCCCTCGGCGGGCTTGGCGGTGGCGGCGTTGCCGACGTCGGTCACCCGGGCTTGGACCTCGGTGCCGTCGGGCAGCGCGACGGTCGCCTTCGTGCCCTCCTCGACCAAGTCCTCGTACTGCGCCTCCAGGTCGACGGTGACCGTCCGCCGTGTGCCCGTCCACGTGAGCACGTCGCCGGAGGCGGAGTCGCCGCGGGCCGACTCGACCTGGGCGACCCGCCTTGCCCCGCCCGCCACGACCGCTTCGCCGGGCGCGACCTCGCCGGTCTCCTCCCGGCCCAGGTCCCGCTGCCAGTCCTCGACCGCCTGCGCGGTGCCGGAGGTGTACTCGTCGTCGACGGTGAAGCCGGTGTGTCCGAGCGCCGCCAGGTTCTTCTCCAGGAGGCGTACGTCGTTGCCCTCGCTGCCGACGTCGAGCGTGCGGTAGAGCGGTGTGGAGCCGTACAGGAGGGGCACCTTCTGCTCGTCGACGCCGTACACCGCGTCGCCGCGTTCGAGCACCTCGCCCTCGTCGGGGAGCCAGGTCAGCGTTCCTCCGGAGTCGGCGGGCTTCCCGCCGTCCTTCGCGTCGGCCCCTGCCTCCGGCTCGCTTCCTCCGCTCGTCCCGGCGCGTACCGGGGTCGCCTCGCCGTACCCGAGTTTGCCGTCGACGGTCTCGCCCCGGGTCAGCGTCCTCTTCTCGACGGTGGCGGTCCGGGCCGGGCCCGCCGGAGCGGCCTCGGACGTGCCCGTACCGTCGCCGCCGATGGTGCCCGTCGCGGCGAGTCCACCCGCTCCGGCGACGGCGGTCGCGGCCAGCAGGACCAGGGAAGTGCGCACCGGGCGCCGACGGCGGCGGGTGGGCTCGGCGGCAGGCCCGTCGCCATCCGCGTCGGCATCTGCCGCAGTATCCGCGTCGACGATGTCGCCGGCGAGCACGGTGCCCTCAGCCCGGCCGTCAGGCACTGCCCGACCGCCGGTCATCGCGCCGCCGGTCACCGCCCCGCCGTCGGCCTCCGCCCTGTCCTCGGTCTCGGACCCGCTCACTGGCCCCCGCCGCCCCTCATCATGACGCCGCCGCTCGGCCGCTTGTCCCGGCAGGCCTCCATGGCCTTCTCGAACTTGGGGTCGTCGCCCGTCATGCCGACCGCCGTCATGTCGATGACCATCGAGCCGCCGTCGATCTCCGGGTCGGGGAACTTCGGCACGCCGTTCTCACGCATGCACTTCGCCCACGCGGCGACCTTCGCGGAGTCGAGAGGCTTGCCGCCGTTCGGGCCGCCGTCCCCCTGAGGGGAGAGGTCCTTGCAGGCCTCCTGGGCCTTCTTGAACTCCGGCGAGCCCATGTCGACGCCCGAGTCCGGCCCGAGCCTGATGCCGCCCCCCTCCGGGTCGGGGAACTTCGCGACCCCGTTCTCCCGCATGCACTTGGCGTACGCGAGGCCGCGCTCCTGGGGGCTCGTCGGCGACGCCTGCGCCTGCCCGCCCGCGTTCTTCCCCGCGTCCTTCTCGGCCGTCGCCTTCGACGATCCGTCCGAGCAGGCCGTCAGGAGCGCTCCGGTCAGCACCAGCGGCACGAGCAGCGGGGCGGCGGCGAATATGTGTGCGCTGTTGCGCTTATTGGTCCGTGTCATGCGATCCAGGTCTACGTAGCCGGGGGTTACACCGCAGGAACGCTGGTTGTTATGCCGGTGTAACCCCGCCTCCGGCATCCTGACGGCTATGCGCGTGCTCATCGTCGAGGACCATCAGGAGCTGGCCGTCACCGTGGCCACCGGCCTGCGCCAGGACGGCATGGCCGTCGACATCGCGTACGACGGCCAGGAGGCCCTGGACCTCGCCGTCGTGCACGATTACGACGTCGTCGTCCTGGACCGTGATCTGCCCCGCCTGCACGGCGACGAGGTGTGCCGGGCCCTGGTCGAACGCGGCGGCCGCTGCCGGGTGTTGATGCTCACGGCCGCCACCACCATCGAGGACCGGGTCGACGGGCTGTCCCTCGGCGCGGACGACTACCTGCCGAAGCCGTTCGCCTTCGCCGAACTCATCGCCCGGGTCCGAGCCCTGGCCCGCCGCGCCCACCCGGCCGTGCCGCCGGTGCTCAGTCGCGGCGACCTCACCCTGGACTCCGCCCAGCGCGTTGCCCGCCGTGACGGACGCCGCCTCGAACTGTCCCCGAAGGAACTCGCCGTCCTGGAGCTCCTCTTGAGCGCCCAGGGCGGGGTCGTTTCCGCGGAGCAGTTGCTGGAGCGCGCCTGGGACCAGGCCACCGACCCCTTCACCAACACCGTCAAGGTCACGATCAGCCGGCTCCGCCGCAAGCTGGGCTACCCGCCGGTGATCGAGACGGTCCCCCATGCCGGTTACCGCATCTGACCCGGCGGGCTCGTCCCCCGCCCCGCGGCGCTTCCGCTGGACCGTACGGCTGCGCCTGACGCTTCTTTACGGCGCCTTGTTCCTGGTGTCCGGGGCCGCGCTGCTCATCATCACGTACGTCCTCGTCGCCACCCGCGAACCGCAGATCGTCCGCAAGACCACACCGGGCCCGGCCCCCTGGCTGCCCCACGACACGGATCAACTCCCCGACGTGGGCGGCGAGCAGCGCAAGGCGATGCTCAAACAGTTGCTCACGCAGTCGGGGATCGCGCTCGCCCTGATGTCGGCCGTGTCGGTGGCGCTCGGCTGGCTGATGGCGGGCCGGGCGCTGCGCCCGGTCCGCACCATGGCCGACAAGGCGCGCCGCATCTCCGAGCGCAATCTGCACGAGCGCCTCGCGGTCCGCGGGCCGGACGACGAGCTGAAGGACCTCGGTGACACCTTCGACGGTCTGCTCGGGCGCCTCGACACGGCCTTCACCACCCAGCGGCGCTTCGTCGCCAACGCGTCGCACGAGCTGCGCACCCCGCTGACCCTGCAACGGGCGATGATCGAAGTGGCGCTCGCCAACCCGGCGGCGAACGCGGAGTCGCTGCGCACCGTGTGCGAACGCCTGCTGGCCACGGGCGAGCGGCAGGAGCATCTGATCGCGGCGCTCCTCACCCTGGCCCGCAGCCAGCGCGGCCTCCAGCGCCGCGAGCACACGGACCTGGCGGCCATCACGGAGACGGTCCTCGCCGAACAGGCAGCGGAGGTGCGCATCGACCTGTCGCTGGCCCCGGCGCCCACGGTCGGCGACCCGCGGCTCCTGGAGAGCCTGGTGACGAACCTCGTCAGCAACGCGGTGCGCCACAACGTCCCCGGCGGCTGGGCGCGGGTGCGCACCGGGGTGCGGGACGGCCGCCCGGTCCTTCGGGTGACCAACAGCGGGCCGGTCATCCCGCACGAGCGCGTCGAGGCGCTCTTCCAGCCCTTCCAGCGCTTCGAGACACGCGCCGGGACGCCGGACGGCCACGGTCTCGGCATGTCGATCGTCGCCGCCGTCGCCGAGGCGCACAGCGCACCGGTGACCGCCCGGCCCGGGTCCGAGGGCGGCCTCGACATCACGGTGACGTTCGGCACTGCGGCGCGGGCCTTGGAGGGAGCGGGCGGCGGGTGACGGCGGACGTGCGTGGCCTCGCCGGGGCCGCCGCTTCCGTGATCGCTCGTCCCGCCACCACCCGGCCCGCCATCGCTCAGCCCGTCAAGCGCACCGGCAGCTCCCGCACGCTGTTGCCCACGAAACCCTCGTGCCGGGCGAGTTCGGCCTCGGGGACGGCCAGGTCCAGTTCGGGGAAGCGGGTGAAGAGGCCCTCCAGGGCGATCGTCGCCTCCATCCTGGCGAGGGGCGCGCCCAGGCAGTAGTGCGCGCCGTGTCCGAGGGAGAGGTGCCGTGTGGATCCGGTGGTCCGGGCGGGCCTGGTCACGTCGAAGAGGCGGGCGTCGGGGCCGTACGCCGCCGTGTCGCGTCCGGCGGCGGAGTAACCGGCGAGGACGGGTGTGCCCTTGGGGATGAGGGTTCCGTGCAGGGCGAGGTCGCGGGTCGGGTAGCGGAACGGGAAGTAGCTGACGGGGCTGTCCCAGCGCAGGGTCTCCTCGACGACGTCCGTCCAGTCGGCCTTGCCGGAGCGCACGAGGTGGAGTTGGTCGCGGTGGGCGCACAGCGCGCGCACGGCGTTTGTGATCAGGTTCAGCGTCGTCTCGTGGCCGGCGATGATCATCAGCAGCAGGGTGCCGATCAGCTCCTGCGGGCTGAGACGGTCGCCGTCCTCGTCGCGGGCCGCGATGAGCGCGCTGGTGAGGTCGTCGCCGGGGTGCTCCGTGCGGGTCGCGACGACGGCCGTGAGTGCCGCTGTCATCGCGCGGTTGGCAGCCATCGCCTCCTCCGGTCCGATGGCCGTGCTCACCACCTGGTTCGACAGATGGTGCAGGAGGTCCCGGTGTTCGGTGTCCACGCCGAGCAGTTCGCAGATCACGCCCATCGGCACCGGCAGGGCGAAGGAGGCGCGCAGGTCGGCGATCCCGCCGCCGTCGGCGGCCGCCTCGAGCCCGTCCAGGAGTTCGGCGGTGAGCGTCTCGACGCGCGGCCGCAGCGTCTCCACCCGGCGCGCGGAGAACGCCTTGCTCACGAGCGTGCGCAGCCGTCGGTGGTCGTCCCCGTCCGCGGTGGTCATGCCGGGGACGGTGGCGAAGGTCAGGAGCGGCCAGCCGTCGGGTATCGCGCCCTCCCGCAGCGCGGTGAAGTGTGCGGCGCCCTTGGCGACTTCGGGATGGGCGAGGAGCTCCTTGAGTGCCTCGTATCCGAGTACCGCCGCGCCCGGCACGCCGCCGGGGAGCACGACGTCGGTCACGGCGCCCTCCGCGAGCAGCCGGGCGTTGTCCGCGTGCGGGCAGCCTCCGGCCGGGTCCATCCGGTACGGCGTACGACGTGACGTGTTCAAGTGATGCCTCCCTGGGCCGGGGTGACGCGCCTTGTCCGCACGGTGAGCGTCCCCCCGTCGCGCCCCTGGGGCTACAGCCGTGCACGTGATCGCTACTGTGGCGACCGACTGCCAGGGTCGCCGACGTGGTGCTGAAGCCCGCAGGACCGGACATCGAGTTCGCGCAGTGGCTGGCCGATGTCATGGACGTCCTGCCCGAGGACGGCTTCCGCGTCGCACGGCCCCTGCGGGCCCGCACCGGCGCCTGGACGCACGCCGGGTGGACCGCGTCCCGCTTCGTCACCGGCGCCGAGCCCGACCACGCGGCCGCGCCCCGCTGGCTGGACGTCGTCGCCGCGGGCCGTGCCTTCCACCGCGCGCTGGCCGACGTACCGCGCCCGGCCTTCCTGGACCGGCGCCGGGACTGGTGGGCGCTGGGCGACCGGGTCGCGTGGCAGGAGTGCGAGGCCGACCTGCCGCCCGGTCTGCGCGGGCCCTACGAGGAGTTGGTCGCGCTGTTCGGCGACGCGCCGCCGGACCGGGCCCAGCTCGTCCACGGCGATCTGACGGGCAACGTCCTGTTCGCACCGGGGCTCGCCCCTGCGGTCATCGACTTCTCGCCGTACTGGCGGCCGCCGGGGTTCGGTACGGCGGTCGTGGTGGGCGACGCCCTGATCTGGCACAGCGCCGGGGCCGGGCTGCTGCGGGAGGCCGCGCCCGGGTGGGGTCCCGGCTTCGTCGGCTACGTCGCCCGCGCGGTGACCTTCCGCCTCGTGACGGCCGGCGAGCAGCTTCGCGCGTCGGCGGAGCCGGAGGGCGGCGCCGCCGCGGCCGCCGAGGTCCGGCGGTATCGGCGTGCCGTGGAACTCCTCGCCGCTTTCGACTGATCGCCGTCGTCTGCGGGCTGCGGCCTGTCACCTCTTGCCGACCTGTTCCGTCAGTAGACGGAAGGGCGAGGGCAGGTGCGATCCGTGCGCTGCGGTGTCCCGCCAACGCTGGATCATCGACAGGAAGGGCAGGAGATTCATGCGTATCAAGGGCATGCTCAGGGTCACTGGTGTCATGGCGGCGGCGGTCGTCGTCTCCGTGGCGACGGCCACGGGGGCCCATGCCGACGGCGGCGACCTGTGGACCGACGACGGCGACCCGGGCGGCAAGCTCACCTTCAACAGCGACGGCGACAAGACAGAGGTCTGTGACGAGCAAGCGGACGGCTGGAGCGCGATCGGCTACGTCATCAACCCGAACGGAAGCACCCGTTACAAGATCAGGGCCCGCGGGAACGGCAACTGCAACGGCCGGAGCGCCGATGACGGCGGCCGGTACAACCTCGCCAACGGCACCAAGTACACCTTCCGCGTCTGCCTCGATCACGACGGTTCGGGCACCGGTGACGACCGCTTCTGCGACAGCCACAAGTGGCGCGCGTGAGGGCCTGAACCGGCCTGAACCGGCCTGAACCGGAGGGGCTCCGGGCCGAGCTGGGCGTCGCGGCCGCGGCGCCCAGGGGAGAACAGCCGCGTGCTGGGCGGCCACCAGTGCGGGCACCGCACGGACGACCGCCCCGAGGACGGGTTCTCAGCGGACGGCGTAGACCTGCCCCGTCTGCGCGCCTTCGACGGAGCGGACGTACGCCTCGGTGACGCGGGCGAGGTCGACGGGCGGCATGCCGGGGAAGAAGGAGCCGTAGTCCTCCAGGCTCTCGGTGAAGACGGTCGGGCTCACCGCGTTGACCCGCTGCGGGGAGATCTCGATGGCGGCCGCCCGGACGAAGGCCTCGATCGCGCCGTTCGCCATGGACGCGGCGCTCCCGGTGGGGATCGGCTCGTCGACGAGGACGCCGGAGATCAGCGTGAACGACCCACGTGCGGCGACGTGGGCGACGCCCTGGCGGACGAGTTCGATCTGGCTGAGCACCTTCCCGCGGAACGCCGCTTCGTAGTCCTCGGGCGCGATCTCCGCGACGGGCTTGAAGGGCGTGTCACCGGCGGCGCTGACGACCGCGTCCACGGGACCGGCCGCCGCGTAAAGGGCGGCGATCTGGGCCGGGTCGGCGATGTCGTGGCGCAGGTCGCCGCTGGTGCGGCCGACGGTGACGAGCTGGTGGCCGCGCGCGGACAGCGTCTGGTGGACGGCGGCGCCGAGCTTTCCGGCGGCACCGATCAGGAGAATCTTCATGGCAGGGACCCTAGGACCGCCCGGAGCCTCACGGGAAATGTCCGACACGCAGGTCTTATGCTTCCCGGTTATGAATGCTGGAAGCGGGGCTGCGAGAGCCGTGCGGGCCGGGCAGGGGGACTCCGTGAGCGCCGTGCGGACCAGACACGGAGGCGCTGTGGGGGCCGTGCGGACCGGACACGGGGACGCCGCCGACGTGGAACTGCGGCATCTGCGCGCCCTCGTCGCGATCGACGCCGAAGGCACCATCACGGACGCCGCGATCGCCCTCGGCGTCAGTCAGCCCGCGCTGTCGCGCACCCTCAGCCAGTTGGAGAGCCGGCTGAGCACCCGTCTCGTCGACCGCTCGACCCGGCACGTGGCTCTCACGGACGCCGGACGGCGTCTGGTCGACCACGCCCACCGCATCCTGCGCCTGGTCGACGACGCACTGGCCGAGACAGCCGCCGACGGGCGCCCCCTGCGCATCGGCTTCGCCTGGTCCGCGCTCGGCCGGTACACGGTGCCGCTGCTGCGCGCCTGGCGCGAGAACCGGCCCGACACGGCGGCTCAGGTCCTGCGCCGCGACGACCCGGAGGCGGCCGTGCGGCGCGGCGAGGTGGACCTGGCGCTCGTCCGCACGGAGCCCGTACCGGACAGCGACCTGGTGTGCGTACCGCTGCTGCGCGAGCGCCGTGTGGCCGCCCTGGCCGCGGACCACGCGCTCGCGGACCAGGAGTCCGTACGCCTGGAGGAGTTGTCGTACGAGCCCGTGGTGATCTGTTCCACGGCCGCCACCACGGCCGCGCATCTGTGGCCGACCGGCCGGCGCCCGCACACCTTCGAAGTGCCCGGCGTGGACGAATGGCTCACCACCATCGCCACCGGGGAGGCCGTCGGCGTCACCGCGGAGAGCGCGGGCCACAGCCACCCGCACCCCGGCGTCCGCTACGTCCCGCTCACGGACGCGCCCTCGGTGACCGTCCACCTCGTCCATCCGCGGGTGCCACGGCACCCCGCGACCGCGGAGTTCCTCGACCACATCAGGCTGCTGCTCGCCGAGGCCACGCGCGCGGGACGGCCCTGATCCGCCGGGCGACCACGGTCCACCGGCCCGCCGTGACCGGCCTTGGCCCGCCGGACGCGCTTCCCGTGCCCTATTCCCAGCGAATTCCGTAGATCCCCGGCGACGGATTGAAATCGATGTACTGGAAGTGACCGTGCGCCTCGGCACCGGGCAGCTCGCGCAGCACCTTACTCGGCAGCACTCTGGATTCCTTGAAGAAGGCCTGGCACAGCGCGGGGGTGAAGCCGTCGTCGAAGACGGCTTCGAGGACCACGTCCCGTGTCCCCCGGTGAATGCGAATGCTGGTGAAGTGGTCCGTCTGGCGGGGCGGAAAGGTGATGCTGAACTCCGCGAGGGCCATGGCGCCCGCACGCAGCGGCGGGTCGAGCAGGAACTCGAACGCGGCCACCCCGGAGTCCCGGTCGCCGCGGAACCGGGCGAGGCGGCAGCCGCGGGCCATGCGGACCAACGGGGCCTGCGGCAGGCGGGCGTAGCGGGTCACGTAGATCATGCGGGTGGCTCCGCCGGGACCGCCGGTGAGCACCCGGCTGACGTGCATCACGAGTTCCTGGCCGTGCGCGCCGACGCGTACGCGCACGCGGTACGAGAGCGGTCGCGGCAGGGCCAGGTCGCTGAAGTCGGCGTCGAGCTTGGCGAGCGTGCGCAGCACGGCCTCGGCGTCGTCGCCCCACTGTCGGCGCAGGTTGGCGGCGGTCTCGGCGGAGACGGGGCGGCGGCCGCGGGGGCGGCGTGGGGGCAGCGCGGCGCGCAACTGTCCCGGGGGCAGGGCGAGGATGTCCTCCAGGGCCGCGACCGCGTCGAGCGAACTGGCCCTTTCGGGGCGACTCAGACCGGTCTGCCACGCGCTGAGGGTACTTGTACTGACCGGTGTGCCTCTGCTGCGTAATTCCCGGGCTATCTGGTCCAGACTAAATCCCCGCAGGGTGAGGGCACGTCCCAGAATCCGGCTGAATTCCATGGCGCCGCATCGTAACGGGACCCCGTCCGGAGTTATCCAGTCCCGTGCGGAAGATTCCTGGGCGCATTTCCCGGGCCGTGGTTCCTTGACGCACAGCAACGTCTTCGCAGCCGCGACGAAGGGACCTGTGATGAACCAAGCGAAACCCGTCCGACGCGTCGTCTGGGGCACGGTACTCGGCGTGGTCACGGCGGCCGGGCTCGGCGGCGGCCTCGCCGTGTCGGCCCCGCTCACGCACGACACCACGGACGACAAGGACACCGGGCGCGCCGCGACCGTCACGGTGGCGGTCGCGGGCGACCTCTGCGGCTCCGCCTGCAACCAGACCGCACCGGTGGTCAAGAGCATGAACCCGCAGGCGGTGCTCACGGCGGGCGACAACGCCTACGACTCGGGGTCGTTGTCGGAGTTCCGGAACAAGTACGACCCGCACTGGGGCCAGTTCAGCAAGGTCGTGCATCCGAGCCCCGGCAACCACGAGTACCGCACCAGCGGCGCCAAGGGCTACTTCGACTACTACGGCGGCAAGGGCGTCCACGTCGGCGAACGCGGCAAGGGCTACTACAGCTTCGACCTCGGTGACTGGCACCTGGTCGCGCTCAACTCCAACCTCGGTTCCAGCGCGGACAAGGCCCAGCGGGAGTGGCTGGCCAAGGACCTCGGAGCGAGCACCAAGCCCTGCACGATGGCCTACTGGCACCACCCCCGGTTCTCGTCCGGCGACCACGGCGACCAGACCACCATGTCGAGCCACTACAAGATCCTCACCGACCACAGGGCGGACGTCGTCGTGGCGGGCCACGACCACCACTACGAACGGTTCGCACCCGCCATGGCCGACGGCAGGAAGGACGAGGCGAACGGACTGCGCCAGTTCGTCATCGGGACCGGGGGCCGCGCCCTCTACTCGAAGACCACGTCCTCCAAGGGCCCGTCGGAGGTCTTCCACAACCGCACCTTCGGCGTCGGCCGCTTCGACCTGTCCGCGACCGGCTACGAGTTCACCTTCCGCCCGGTCGACGGCCGCACCTTCACCGACTCCGTGTCCGGCACGTGCCACTCCAAGTCGGGGGCGCGGCAAGGGAGCTGAGGCGCACCTGCCCTGAGGCCCGCCTCCGGAGACGGGAGGGGTGCGGTGAACCCCACACACCGCACCCCTCCTCCCCTCTCCTCCCCTCTGCTGCCGTCTCCTCCCGTCTCCTCCCGCACGCCCGGCAGCTCCCTTCGCTCCCCCGCGGCTCACTTGGAGTGTCACGATGTACCTCTCGCAGACCCGGGCGGCCGACGGCGCCCGCAACACCGTCGGCAACGGGACCACCGGCCCCCGGACCGGCCCCGCCCGGACCCGGGTGCCCGCCACCGTCCTGACCCTCGGCGCCGTCAGCCTCGTCACGGACGCGTCGGCGGAGATGGTCACCGCCGTCCTGCCGCTGTACCTGATGTACGGACTCGGCGTCGGCTACCTCCAACTCGGAGCCCTGGACGGCCTGTACACGGGCGCCACCGCCCTGCTGCGCCTCGGCGGCGGCTACGCGGCGGACCGCCTCGGCCGCCCCAAGTCCGTCGCCACCGTCGGGTACGGCCTGTCGGCACTCACCAAGCTCGGCCTGCCGTGGCTCGGCACGTCGGCGGGGAGCGTCGGCCTGCTGGTCGCCGCCGACCGCACCGGCAAGGGCATCCGCACCGCGCCCCGCGACGCGCTCATCACGTTCGCCGCCCCGGAGGAGCACCTGGGGCGCGCGTTCGGCGTGCACCGGGCGATGGACGCGACGGGCGCCCTCCTCGGCCCGCTGCTCGCCTTCGCCGTGCTCCTCGCCGTACCGGGCGACTACGACGCGGTGTTCCTGGTGAGCTTCTGTCTCGCCGCGGCGGGGGTGGTGCTGCTCGCGGTCTGCGTCCGGCCGGACCGGGCGTCGTCGGGGCCCGGCCGGACGGGGTGCCTGCGTGTGTGCCTGCGGGTGCTCCGTGACCGGGACACGCTGCGGGTGGTGGTGGCGGCCGGACTCCTCGGCCTGGTCACGGCCGGTGACATGTTCCTGTACGTCGCGCTCCAGCGGCAGATGGACCTGCCGCACCAGGTACTGCCGTTGCTGCCGGTCGGCACGGCCCTGGTGTTCATGGCGGCGGCCGCGCCCGTGGGCCGCCTGGCCGACGGCCTCGGCCGCTGGCGGCTCTTCCTGGCCGGGCACCTGATGCTGCTCTGCGCCTACGTATGGGTGGCCGCGGCTCCCGGGGGCTGGATCCCGGCGGGCATCGTCCTGCTCCTGCACGGCCTCTTCTACGCGGCGACGGACGGTGTGCTGATGGCGCACGTCGGCCCGGTCCTGCCACCGCGGGTGCGCACGACGGGCCTGGCGGTCGTCCAGACCTCGCAGGCACTGACCAGGGCGGGCGGCGCGCTGGCCTTCGGCGCGGCGGCGGCCGGCTGGGGTCTGACGACGGCGTTCACCGCCTTTGCGGCGGCCCTGCTGGTCCTCGTGGCCGCGGCAGCCTTCCCCTACGCGTCAAGGAGCACGTCATGACACGCCCACGGACCCTCCTCACCCGCCCGCGGCCGCTCCTCGCCACCGTCCTGGTGGGCGCCCTCCTCGCGACGGCGACCGGATACGTCGTGTGGCGCCACGGCACGGCGGCAGCCGAGCAGAACGGCCTGGACCTCCGCCTGGACCGGCACGACACGCTCGTGTACGTCGACCGCGACCGCGTCCGCCAAGTCACTCGGCGTGGCGAACCGGTGGGCGAAGGACCCACCTGCCAGCGCGCGGCCACCGCCGCCTCGACCCTGATCTGTCTGCGCACCCGGCCCGGCCCGCTGTCCGCGCAGTCCTCCCAGGTCCGCGTGTACACCGACGGCCACCGCAAGGCCGAGGTCACCCTCCCCGTCTGGGGTGCCCCGAGCCGTGCCCGCGTCTCCCCGTCCGGGCACCTCGTCACCTGGACCGTGTTCCGCACCGGCGACTCGTACGCCGTACCCGGCCGCTTCTCCACCACGGCGGGCATCTACGACCTGCGCGACGGCCGCCACTACGGCTCCCTGGAGGACTTCGAGCCGTTCGTGCGCGGCGCCCCGTACCGGGCCGATGACGTCAACTTCTGGGGCGTCACCTTCGCGCCCGACGACCGCACCTTCTACGTGACCATGGCCTCCAAGGGCCGCACCTGGCTGATGCGCGGCGACCTCGCCCGTCGCACCCTCACGGCGGTGCGCGCCAACGTCGAGTGCCCGTCCCTCTCCCCGGACGGCAAGCGCCTGGCCTACAAGAAACGCACGGAACGCGGGCGGTGGCGCCTGCACGTGCTCCGCCTCGGCAAGGGCCAGACCCCGCGCGGGGACACCCCGCTCGCGGAGAGCGCCCACGTGGACGACCAGCCCTCCTGGCTGGACGCCGACACGATCGCGTACGCCCGCTCGCTGCGCGGCAGGCCCACCCTCTTCTCCGTCCCGGCGGACGGCTCGGGCTCCCCGCACCGGCTCATGCCGGGTTCGTCGCCCACGGTCCCGACCGGCTGATGAGCGCCCAGGGCTCTCCCCCTGCGTCGGACCGACCGGCGAAATCCAGCCGCGTTCCCTCACGTTTTCGGGGTAGAGGCGTTCCTGTGAGACACGGCTTCGCAGCGGGTGGGATGGACCAGATGGATCGGGTTGCGGCAGAGAGCGACATGGCGTCGCTGGTCAGCACGGACCTGTCGGTGTCCCGCGCCTTCGAGGGCAGCGAGGAGATCGGCGCCGCCCGGGACCTGGCGCGGTCGTTCCTCACCGACATTCAAGCCGTGCACGGGCTGCCGGTCTCCGTGCGCGTGCTGAGCACCGTGCAGCTGGTGGTCAGCGAGCTGGTCACCAACGCCCGCAAGTACGCGCCGGGGCCGTGCCTGCTGACGCTGGAGGCCCAGGACGGGGCCGTCAACGTCACGGTGTGGGACAGCGAACCCGTGCTGCCCTCGGTCCTGCCCGCCGATCCGGGCCGGATCGGTCAGCACGGCCTCGAGATCGTGATGGCGTTGTGCCAGAGCCTGCACATGCAGCGGGAGCCCGTCGGCAAGCGCATCACCACGGCGATCGCGCTCGCCGACGATCCCGCCGGGGATGTGGCCGACCGCCGGCCGTGACCACCGGCCGCCGACCGCATCCCGGTCCGGCTACGGAAGCTCGACGGGCTCGTTCGCCCCGTCCTTCGTCTCCACGACCAGGAACGACAGGACGTCCTCGCCGATGTTCTTCAGGTCGTGCAGGTGGTGTTGCCCCGCCTCGAAGTGAAAGTGCAGGGTCTGTCCCCGTACGTACGTGATCTCACGGGAGGCGCCGTCGCTCGCGTGCTGGCGGGCCCTGCCGTCCGTGAGGGCGATCCACGTGTAGTCGAGGACGTGCCGGTGGACCGGGACGCGCTCTCCCGGCTGGAGCGTGGTCTCCCAGACGCGCAGCGTCCCGGTCTCCTTGAGCAGGGTCTGGCCGATGCGGCCGTTGTGCTCGTTGTCGTCGAACTCCTCGATCAGCGGCGGGCTCCAGCGGTCGAAGTTCTTGGCCACGACCTTGCTGGTCAGGGGCGGGTGCGGAAGGGCGGGGTGTGACTCGGTGCCCACGAAGCGGTTCCTTTCCGAGAGGCGTCGGGGGGGGTTGCGGGGCGGCGGCGTTTCGTCAGGGCGGCATGAGCCGACCGGCTCACAGGGCGAAGGACAGTGCTTCCAGGAAGGCGTCGTTCGCGCGCTGGTTGCCGACGGAGACGCGGCAGGTCGCGGGGATGACGTGGCCCGTGTCGGCGACGGCGATCCCCGCTTCACGCAGCCGCTCCATCACCAGGTCGTGCTTGTGGAGGCGGACCAGCAGGAAGTTGGTCTGCGAGGGGAACACCCGGTCCACCGCGGGGTGGTCGGCCAGCGCCGCGGCCAGCCGCTTGCGCTCGGCGCGGATGAGCTTGACGGCGGCGAGCGCCGGGCCCGCGTTGGTCAGCCGGTCCCGCACGGCGCGCTGCGAGGCGTCGGTGAACCCGAAGGGCACCTGGAGCCGTCGCAGGGCCTCGATGAGGCCGGGCTGCGCGAGTGCGACCCCGCAGCGTGCCCCGGCGAGGCCCCAGGCCTTGGAGAGGGTCCGGAGCACGATGAGGTTGTCGTGCCGGGCGACCAGGGCGGCGTACGAGGGGTTCTCGCTGAACTCCACGTACGCCTCGTCGATGACCACGACGCCGCTGGTGCCCGTGACGAGCTCGTGCACCTCCTCAGGATCGAGCCTGGTCCCGACGGGGTTGTTCGGGTCGCACAGGATCGTGACCCGCGGGTCCGCCGCGAGGATCCGCTCGGTGTCGAGCTCGGAGAGGTCGTCGCCGCGCAGCGGCACCTCCACCAGGGGCAGGCGCAGGACACGGGCGAAGTGGGTGTAGAGCGGGAACGTCGGGGGCGTCACGCAGACGCTCTCGCCGGGCGATGCCAGCGCCGCGAGGAGCAGCATGACGCCGTCCACCGCCCCGCTGGTGAACAGCACGTGGTCGGGGCTCAGGGCGTCGACGCCCACGTGGCCGGGCAGCGCCGAGATGGTGCTCAGATAGGCGTGGGCCAGCTCCGCCGTGTCGAGGTGGGGGTACTGGCTCTCGGGTCCGAGGAACGGGTTGGTGTTGCTCGTCAGGTCGACCGTGTCGAACCGCGGCTGGTGGCGGAAGCGGGCCGGGCCCGGGACCGGCACCGTCGTGACGGGCGGGGCCGTGAACCGCGACAGTTCCGGTTCCTCCGGCCCGTCCTGCGGGGCCGTGACCCCCTCGGCACGCAGCCAGTGGTCGAGGGGGACGAACAGGTCGGCTCCGAGGCACCGCATGCGCTCGGCCTCCCCCCGGCCGAGGTGCACCCACTCCAGGCCTGAGGTCCTGGCGTCGGCGTACAGCTGGTACAGGGTGGCCGCGTAGAGGTCGTCGCGCGCGTCGGCGTCCTCGTGGTCGATGGCCTGCGTGAGGCAGTAGAGGCCGCGGCCGTTGTGGGACGTCGTCGTCAGGCCGGCCTGGACGACGATGTCGTTGCGGCGGCGCACGAACATCTCGGTACGGTCCGCCAGCGCGCCGCGGGCGAGGGCGTCGAGGGCGTCGACGTTGTACGGGTGGTGGCGGCCGTCGCCCTGGTCCTGCTCCCCCGTCGGATACCCGTGCTCCGCCTGGCGTCGGTGGAGGTCCGCGAAGGCCGCGCGTGCCCAGGGCTTCCCGGCGAGGTCGCGCAGCCGGATCCGCTCCCAGGTGGTCTCCTGGGACACCGCGTGGTGGCGGCGCCGGACGTCGCGGAGCCGGTCGGCGCCGACGCGGGTCCGCAGCACGTCGTCCACCTCCCCCGTCAGCCGGACGACGCACTCGGGGGCTGCGGGGACCGGCACGAGTCCGGCCGCTCGCAGGGCGCGGGTGTCGTCGGCGCGCCGCACGCCGGGCACGAGGATCTGGTGCACGTCCAGCGCCTCCGCGCGGCGGGCCAGCTCCGCCAGGGCGTGCGGGGTCGGGACGGGGCTGGTCGGGTTGTACAGGGATCCGCCGCCGATGAGGGTGGGGCGTTCGCGCACGGCGGCGTCGAGGGTGGCGAACGCCCGGGTGTCGTGGCCGAGTCGGGCCAGGGGGGCCACGGGTTCGGCGGAGCCGAGGGCGGCGCACAGCACCTGCTGGAGCGCGTCGAGATCTGAGGGCCTGCGCATGCTAGCTCCGTTCGCTGTCGAGCTCGGTGGCGAAGTACTCCCCGATGCGGTCCTGGTACTCCTCGAACAGCTCCGCCAGGGTGCGGGCGATGCCGGTCTTCCAGGCGACCGAGCAGTCGCCGATCAGGCTCCGGCGGACGCTGTGGTCGAAGATCGCGGTCTCGCGGCTGTAGTCGCCCCGGTCCAGCTGGACCGGTACGCCGGTGAGCGCGGACATGTACTCCAGCAGGTCGGTGACGCCGACCTCCTCGTCGCCGCCCCAGTTCACGACCCGCGCGGGCGTCTGTGCCGCCTCCCAGAGCAGGGGCACCTGCCGGACGACGTCGTCGGTGTGCAGGAGGTTGCAGTAGTTCTGCCCCTCGCGGGGCACCGCGCACGGCTGTCCCCGGCGCATCTCGTTGAAGAGGATCATGGGGACGCCGCCGTGACCGTACGGACCGTAGGCGATGTTGAGCCGAGCGATCACCGAGGGCAGCCCGAGGGCTTCGGCCAGGCCCCGCACGACTCCTTCGGCGGAGAGCTTGGCGACGGGGTAGGTCGGCAGCCAGGGCGCCGTGCCGCCGAGGGGGTCACCCTCCCGGTAGCGGTGGGTGCGGTCGGCGCGGTTGTAGACGACGCCGGACGACACGTACAGGAAGGCCTCCGCGGCCGAGCAGTGCGTCATGAGGTGCGCCGTGCCCACCGCGTTGATGCGTGCGGTCGCCTCGAAGTCGGCCCGGTCGCCGCGGTGCACCGCCGAGTGCAGGACGTGGGTGAAGTCGCGCGGCAGGTCCTCCAGGTCACCGTCGGCCATGTCCCAGGTGAAGGTGCGGGCGCCCTGTTCCTCCAGGGCCTTGCGGGCGGCCAGGTCGCCGAAGCGGCCGAGGCACCACACTTCGTTGTCGGCGGCGAGCGCCTCGGCGACGGGCCGCGCGACCTGGCCGGTGCCGCCGGTGATGAGGATCTTCTTCCCGTGCATGGTCAGTGGCTCCTGGTCGTGTCGGCGTTGGCGGCGTTCGCAGCGGTGGCAGCGGTGGCAGCAGGGTCGTCGGGCTGTCCCGCGAGCGCTTTGCCCAGTTCGCGCCGCAGGGTCGCCTGGAAGGTCTGTACGTGCTGCGGGCTCATGAGGGTGTAGTGCTCGCCGTCGACTTCGACGTACCGGTTGGTGGTGCGGGTGAAGTCGTCCCAGTGGCGGAGCTGGTTGTTCAGCCACTCCTCCTTGGTGCCGCGCAGCGGGGTGCAGTAGAAGACCTGCGTCCGCGCCACCGACCCGGAGGGTTCGTAGGTGCGACCGAGGTGCACCATGCTCTGGGCGAGGTTCACCCAGGCGGTGAACCGCTCGACGGTGAGGTCGAGTTCGGTGAGGCGGCGCCGCGGGGCCTGGTCGATCAGGTACGCGAGCTGGTCGGCATCCGGCAGTCCGCGGAGCCTGGTGGTGAGGCTCTCGACGTCGGCGGCGCCGATCAGTTCGAGGAACAGGGCGAGGTTGATGGCGCCGTCGGTGAAGGTGATCTCGTTCATGCGCCCGGAGATGCTCGGCGGCAGGTTGAAGACGCCGACGAACTTGACCTCGTCGCCGTCGGCCTCCAGGCGCTTGGCCATCTCGAAGGCGACCGCCGCGCCGTAGGAGTAGCCCGCGACGGCGTACGGCCCGCTGGGCTGCGTCCGCCGCATCGCGTCGACGTACGTGGACACCATCTCGTCGAACGAGGCGAAGTGGCTCTCGCCCTGCCCGAAGCCGCGGGCCCGCAGCGCGTAGAACGGCCGCTCGCCGGTGAAGTACTTGGCGAGGTTCACGAACACGAGCACCTCGCCCAGGCCGGGGTGCACGCAGAACAGCGGTGTTCCGTCCCCGGTGACCTGCAGGGGCACCAGCGGGTCGTAGGCGCTGTCCCCGTCGCCGCTCCGCCCGCCGGTGAGACGTCCGGCGAGGGCCCGTACGGTCGGGGCCTGGAGGAGGGTCGCCATCGGTACGTCGTCGATGCCGAACCCGGTCTGGATCTCCAGCTTGAGCCGCAGCACGTCCAGGGAGGTGCCGCCCAGGTCGAAGAAGCTGGCCGTGACCGGCACCGACGTGACGTCCAGGACACGGGCGTAGATGTCGGCCAGCGCGGTCTCGGCGGCTCCCTCGGGTGCCACGTGGGCGCCGAGGAAGCGGGTGCTCACCTCGCTCGCCCGGCGGGCCGCCCCGTCGAGGCCGCCCGCTTCGACGGCCTTGCGCAGCCGGGTGCGTTGGATCTTCCCGAGGTTGCTGCGGGGTATCTGCTCCTCGGTGACGGGCAGGATGAACTGGGGCCTGAACCCCCAGTGCATCACCGTGGAGCTGCGGATCGCGACGATCGCCCGGTACACCGCCGTGTCGTCGGCGAGGTCGCCCGCCGGGACGAACGCGACGGCGAGCTGTTCGGAGTCGGCTCCCCCGGGCCGGATCGGAAAGGCCGCGACCTGCCCCCGCCGCACGTCGTCCAGCTCGTCGAGGGCCGCTTCCAGGTCGTGGCTGTAGTAGTTGACGCCGTTGACGATGATGGAGTCCTTGGTCCGGCCGATCAGTGTCAGCCGGCCGTCGGCGTCGAGGTGTCCGAGGTCTCCGGTGCGGAACCAGCCGTCGGCCGTGAAGGCCTGCGCGGTGGCCTCGTCGTTGCCGAAGTATCCGTCGGTGACCATCGGGCCGCGCAGCTGCACCTCGCCCGCCCCGGTCGGCCCCGGCTCGTCGGTGGCGGCGAGGACGTGGCCCTCGCCGTCGGTGACGCGGATGCGCAGGCCGCGTACCGGCTGCCCCAGTGGTGGGAACTCGGTGCGCAGGTCGCGTGCGGCGAAGTCGCGGTTGAACACGCTGCCCGCGCACGTCTCGGTCATCCCGAACGCGGGCACGATGACGTCCTGGCGCAGCCCGTACGGGGCCATCGCGGTCAGGAAGTCCCGCACGGTCGCGGTGACGGTGGCCTCGCCGCCGGAGATGATGTGCCGGACGTGCGACAGGTCCGCTTCGTCCCGCGCGGGGGGCCGCCTGGCGAGCGCCTGGTTGAGCTGCCCGAAGAGGAAGTTCGGGGTGAAGGTCACACGCACCCGGTGGGCAGCGAGCAGCCTGAGGAACTCCACCGGGTCGGCGAGGACCGTCGCGGGGGTGGCCATGACCTGGTCGGCGCCGTTGAACATCGGCAGCAGGTGCGCCTCGATCGCGGCGATGTGGTCGGTGGAGATCCAGTTCAACGAGGTGTCGGCGGGGCCGAGTTCGAGGGCTCCGGCCTTGCCCGCCTGCGCGGCGAGGAGGTTGGCGTGGGTCAGGCGGACGGCCTTGCTCGATCCGGTGGACCCGGAGGTCAGCATGAGGAGGGTGAGGTCGCCGGGATCGGGTGTGCGGGTCTCGGCGGTGTCGGGCGCGGCGTGGCTCAGTTCCTCCACCGTGACGGTCCGCAGGCCGATGTCGGGCAGGTCTCCGTGGGTGGCTTTGGAGGCGACGACCAGCGGGTCGTCCAACAGGTCCCGCAGGTGCTCCAGTTGGGTCTGCCACCGGGAGGGGTCGGCGGGCGGCGCGACCGGGCAGGCCACGAGGCCGCCGAGGACGCAGCCCCAGAAGGCGCGGAAGAAGGACTCGGGGTCGCCGGCGGTGATGAGGACGCGGTCTCCCGGGGCGGCGCCCTGGCCGCGCAGCCCCTGGGTGATCCGGCGGGCGCTGTCCCGCAGCTCGGCGTAGGACAGGAACGAACCGCCGATGAAGGTGATGCCTCGGGTGGTGTCACGTGCCGCGCTCTCCAGCAACTGCGGAAGCGTCGAGGGGGATATGTGTTCCGGCATAGGGGCGAAGACCTCCGATCAGAAGGGTCGGATAACGGCCCTGTATTTCCATCACGATGGGGTGTTTCAGGGATGGCGAAGCCGTACGGGGCAGGGCTGCCGTAGGTGTACGAAAGGGGCGGGGTCGCTGATTCGCGTCCGGGTTCCCTTGTGCTTCGGTATCTCGGAAAGGGCGTCTGTGGCGCCCGGACTACCGCTTGCTGTCCGTCACGGCATCAGGGCGTCGTGACGCACACGGGTAATCGAAGGCGTAAGGCGAAGCTCATGGGGTCAGCCGCGCTCGTTGAATCGCACGATGTCCTCGATCTTCTGCCGCAGTTTCAGCTCGTCCGGGTCGGATACGATCGCCTGTCCGACACGGCCGTACGGACCGAGCGGAGTGTCGGGCGACGACGAGTACTGGATCTCGTCGAAGGTGAAACGGCGCTCGAAGTCCTCTTGGGTCAAGGTGTTTCCGTCGAGGCGGCGCAGC
Organism: Streptomyces sp. NPDC127108; assembly: GCF_042677545.1. Lineage (NCBI taxonomy): Bacteria > Bacillati > Actinomycetota > Actinomycetes > Kitasatosporales > Streptomycetaceae > Streptomyces > Streptomyces sp. NPDC127108. The sequence goes on from NZ_JBHXTE010000001.1 coordinate 189,048, forward strand.
AGGAGGTATCCATGGAAACGGTCCGGTGCGCTGTCGCCCACGGGCTTTTCCGGCTTCTCTCCGAGCGCGAGGCTGATCTCGGCGTCGAAGAGGTCGACCCCGAACGTCAATTGGTTGACGTTCGGAGACAGCGCCCCCGGCAGCCGGATCGCGCACTCGCCGAAGGTCAACCCGGATTCCTCCACGAACACTTCCAAGTGGAAGACGCAGTCGGGCGCCCCCAGGTGGGAGAGCGTCTGTCTGGCGATTTCCTCTGTCCGCCGGAACAAAGCCGGATGCCGTCGTTCGTCGAGGATGTGCGCGGCGAGGACGGCGCCGTGTGCCGCACTCAGCGGTGAGAGGTGATAGCGGGTCATCGACGACCACAGGAGGTCGCCGTCGCTCCAGATGCCGTCCATATAGACTTCCGGCGCGTCGATGAAGGACTCCGCGACGATCTGCACGTCCGACTGGTCCGGAAGCACGTCCACGGCTCGCGCGAATTCCTCTGGGGAACGCACGACATTCGTCCGCAGGGAACCGGCGCCGGTCGCCGGTTTGATGACGAAGACGTCTCCCAGATCACGGACGAGGTCCGCGTGGGAGGTGTCCTGGGTGACATATCGGCAGCGCGCCCGCTTGATCTGCGGCGGCAGCTTGCTCTTCTGCAGGAACTTGTCCCGGAAATACAGGGCCGTCTTCGAGTCCCTGTTGCCGGGAAGGTCCAGCTGCTGCCGCAGATACGCCGCCCCGAACACACCCATCTCGTGCACGCTCAGCGCACCGGCCACATCGTCGAGGCGTGCGGCGAGCACGGCCCGCAGCACCTCCTGCACGTTCTCCATGTCGGCGACACGCGTGCACGGCCGTCCCGGCGGCGGGCTCGCCGGTGCCTGCACGATGTAGTGGGGATCCAGGCCCCGGCGCCGCAGCGCCCGGTCCAGATCCACCCGGTACCCGATGACGATCATTGTCGGCATTCTTGTCTCCCCCGAATGCAGCCTGCCGCGATGCCGTGGCCGGCTGATCCTGACGGACCCGTCAGGATCAGCCGAGCTCGTTGAAACGCACGATCTCCTCGATCGTCTTCTGCAGTTGCAGCTCGTCCGCGTCGGACACGACGGCCTGGCCGACGCGGCCGTACGGGCCGAGCGGCGCATCCGGCGACGAGGGGTAGTCGATCTCGTCGAAGGTGAAGGCGCGCTCGAAGTCCTCCTGCGTCAGGCCTTGGGAGCGGCGCAGCAGGATGTAGCCGTAGAAGCGATCCGGTGTTCCGCCGTCCAGCTCCTGGGTGATCCGCTCCCCGAGCGCGAGGCTGATCTCGGCGTCGAAGAGGTCGACGCCGAACGTCAGTTTGTTGACGTTCGGAGACAGCGCCCCCGGGAGTCGGATGGCGCACTCGCCCAGGGTCAGCCCCGACTCTTCGACGAACGTTTCCATATGGAAGACACAATCCGGTGCGCCGAGCACGGTGAGCACGCGTCTGGCGAGTGTCTCCGCCTGCTGGAACAGATCCGTGTGCCGCCTCCGGTCGAGGACGTGTGCGGCAAGGACGCCTCCCTTCACGGCGCTGAGCGGCGAGATGTGATTGCTGCTCATGGACGACCAGCGGAGCTCGCCGCCTTCCCAGATGCCGTCCATATAGACTTCCGGGGCGTCGATGAAGGACTCGGCGACCACGCCCACATCCGACTGGCTCGGCAACTCCTTCAGGGCGCGCGCGTATTCGTCCGGTGTGCGCACGATTTCCGTACGCAGGGAACCCGCTCCGGTCGCGGGCTTGACGACGAATACCTCACCCAACTCGCCGACGAGGTCGGCGAATGAAGTCCCTTCCGTGACGTACCGGCACCGGGCCCGCCTGACGTCGTCCGGCAGCCCGCTCTTTTGCAGATACTTGTCCCGGAAATACAGGGCCGCCCTCGAGTCCCTGTTCCCGGGGAGGTCCAACTGCTGCCGCAGATAGGCGGCACCGAAGACACCCATCTCATGCACGCTCAGCACGCCCGCCACATCATCGATGCACGCGGAGAGAACCGCCCTCAGCAATTCCTGGGCGTTCTCCATGTCAACGACACTCGTGAACCTGCGCCCTGGCGGCGGGCTCATCGGCGCCTGCACGATGTAGTAGGGATCCAAACCGCGACTCCGCACCGCGCGGTCAAGGTCGTCACGATATCCAACAACAATGATCGATGGCACTCTTGCATCCCCCGAATTACGTCCAGCCAACACCATCAACAAGTCGTTCTCAGTAAGACAAGACCTACGTCGAAAGTTTCGCAATCGGTTACTTGGACCATGAGCAATCCGTTGGCATCGTGCCACAACCAAACAGCTGTGTGGATATGACGGACCAAGATCTTTTACGGGCGGGATGTGACATGGATCACAAGTCAAATCTTTCCCTAGAAGGCCCGCGTAACCATGCGGTCAGTCAAGGAGAAGGGGGTTCGGCAGTGCCACACCATGGTGCATACGCAGCAGTGTGTGCACGACGCCCGAAAGACCCGACATGAGGCTCGGAGAGAACGCCTCACGCGCCAAACCACCGACCGGGCCGCGCTGTTCGAGGCCGGTGAGGATTTCACCGTCGAGGTCCGACGCACTGCCGAAGTCCACGTCGGACGCGTCGTCGAAGTCCAAGGAGGTGAGGAATTCCCAGAGGCCGAGGTCTCCGTGGCACAGGGTGTGGCTCCAGCCGAAGCCTTCCACCGCACTGGCACACGCGGCACGGCGGACCATGTCCAGGTGCACCGGATCACCCGTGCGCCGGTGCAGATCGAGCATGCCGACGCCGATTCCCGCGCTGCCGTGGCACCAGCTGGTGAAGAAGTCCTCCTCGGCGCCGACGCGCACATCGAGCCAGTTGCCGTCCGCCGGCCGGTAGAGGGACTCCTGGAAAGCGAAGGCCCGCTCGGCGAGCCGACGCCAGCCGCCCCGCTCGGCCTCCGTGCCCGCGTCGCTGAGGGCGAGCCTGGTCAGCGCCCAGCCGATGCCGGTGGCGCCGTGGGCGAATCCTCCGATGCCCTCGGGGTTGAGCCGCGTCGTCCAGCGCGCCCCGCTCCCCTCGACCGTGGCCAGGCCCTCAAGGCGGCGCCCGATGTGCGCGGCCGCGGCCAGCCAGCGGTCCTGCCCCGTCGCCTCGGCCAGGTTAAGGAGCGGAACGACCGCGCCCGCGACCCCGTTCAGAAGGTCCACCTCGACGTCGGCCTCGACCAACCGCTGGTTCGGTGCGAGCAGTTCGGCCCTCGCCGCCGCCCGCTCCAGGAACCGGCTCTCCCCCAGGACCCGGTGCAGCGCCAGCCACGTCCACACCTGCGACGCCGCGCCGCTGAACGCCCCCGCCGACGGCGTGGCCGTCCGGTCCTCCGTGCCGACCAGGACCCGTAACGCCCCCTCGAACGTCCCGGCGACACCCGGCACCGGATCCGCGCGCCCCGCCCGCGCCTCACTCACGTACTCCGCGAGCGTCAACGCCACCCCGCCCTGCCCGGTGTAGAGGTCGGCGGGCAGCACCCGGATCGACCAGCCCGCAGGCGTGAACACCGGGCTGATCCACGTGACCGTGCCGTCCTCGCCGCGCACCGCCCCGTCGCACAGCCGCCGCACCATCCGCGCGGCAAGATCCCGGCGCCGCCGCTCCCGGTCCCGGGCGTGCGGCTCATGGGCGGCCGCCTGCACCCGCGCGGGCAGCGAACGCTCATTGAGGTACGCGCCCACCAGCGCGTCCTGGATCACCGACTCCTCCAGCTCCAGATCGGCGCTGCGCCAGTCCTCCACAGTGGCCCCGACCGCGGCCGCGTCCACGGTGAAGCCGAACATCGGTACGTCTCCGACCAGCAGGTCGGCGATCTCGGCGTCGATGGCCGCGCGGTCGGTCGGCGCGCCGGGCAGCACCTCGGCGTTGCGGCGCAGGATGTCGCGGGCGCGCTCGACCGCCGCCGGTTCGTCGTGCAGGGAGGCCGGGTGCCACAGCATCCGGCCGATGTCGACGTAGGCCTGCGTGGGCCGCAGGATGCGGCGCGCCCGGGCGCCCTCGAACCGGCGAAGCAACCGGTGCGGGTCCGTGCCGGGCCGGTGCAGGTGCGCGGTCATCTCCCGGAACCCGGCCAGGATCCGGTCCCAGTACGCGCTCAGGACCGGCGTGGGGCTCGGGTGGTTGCCCGCGGTGGGCATCGCCACCAGGTCCACCTCGAAGCGGGCCGCCGCGGTGCCGCCGTCGGCGATCACCGGGTTCGGGATCAGCGGCTGCTGGCCGGGCAGCGCCCCGACGCCGGAGATGTCCACTCCCGCGAGCGCGAAGCCGGTGCCGCGCACGGGCAGCAGCCCGGTGCGCAGGACGGTGCGGCGGATCGCGGCCGCCGCCACGTCGACCGCGTCGCCCTGGCCGCTGGGCGGGAACGGAGCCGGGGCGTCGAACAGCGTCTCGCCGTCCACGATCACCGGCACCGGACCCGCGGCGATCATGTTCTCGGCGTGCATGTCGGTGCCGCCGGTGAAGCGCAGCACGGCCAGCCAGTGGCCGACGTTGCGGTAGAACGCGGCGAGTTCGGCGTCGTCCGCGCAGTAGCGGTGGCGGACGAACTCGGCCCAGCCGTATCCCTCGCGTACCAGGGTGCGCGGCACCCGGATGCGGCGGTCCGGCGCCGGGGCGTGGGGCAAGTCCGCGAACACCTCGTCCAGCAGGGCGCCCAGGGCGACGTCGGTCCCGGAGGGCCGCGGCTTGTACATGATGCTTCCGGCGGCGAAATCGGCCCGGCTGACGGTCAGGCCGCCCCGGTGGCTGTCGCCCGCGCCGAACGCGAGGGCCCGTAACTCCCCCGCGCACGCGCCGAGGAGGGGCCGCAGCAGTTCACGGTCGGTGCCGAGCCGTTCGGCGAAGCCCGCCGTCGCGGCCACGGAGAGCCGTGCCACCGCCGCGATCCGCGCGCCGAGGGTCGGATAGCGCTCGGCGAGCCGGTCGACGTAACCCTCCTGGCACGCCTCCTCGATGAACGCGGTCCAGGTCTCCGTGTCGGATCCGGCTCCGGCGCTCTCGGCGACACGCCCGCCGGACGCGGTCATGCGCAGCGCGTGCAGTTCGATCAGGAACAAGCGGGACAGCTTGGCGTGCAAGGACCTCAGCAGGGAGGTGCGCCCGGCTTCGAGGATCACGTCCCGTTCCGTGCGGGTGAGCGCGTCCACGGCGGCGAGGCGCCGGGCCAGCTCGTCGCGCCAGGGGCGGGCGATGGCGCGTACCGGCTGGGCGAACCAGTCCGCCTCGTGCCGCTGCTCAGGTCTGTGTCCCGCCGCCGATCCGCTCACCGTCCACCATCCCCCTGTCCGACGACCGCCACGCAGACAACGCAGACAACGCAGACCAGTCCGACCACGACGACAGGGCGCGGGGAACCGTGCGACAAGCCCGGGCACGCGACGTCACGCACGCTCCCCCACGCCCGCTCGTCGGTCAGCAGCACCAACTGCCGTGCGAGCCGCTCGGGCTGGAGCAGAAGCCGTAGAGGGAGTCACTCGGGTCGGTGAGCGCGGCCTCGGCGGCGGTGCCGCCGACGTACAGCGGCCCGGCGGGGTTCGCCTGGCCGTACGCGCTCTCGGCACCCGAGAGCCAGGCGGTGAGCACGGCGGTGGTCGGAACACTGGTCTGGTGCATCAGCGGCCTCCGGACGTGGGGAATGCGGGACGGATCGCCCAGGCCTGAGTATCAGCCGGAATTGACCCCTCGTCAGACGACAATTCCGGCCACAGTGCGACGGCGTTCCCGCGACGCGTCGCGGTGCGTGCGGCGACCCGGCCGGACACGCCCGGCCGGGTGGTGCGGAGCCCGGAGGTGCGAGCGGGGAGCTAGGAGCAGGAGGGGCACAGTCCGCGGTAGGTGACCTCGACCTGCGACACCGTGAAGCCGAAGCGCTGCTCCTGCGGCAGGTCGGCGAGGGGGTCGCCGCTCGGGTGGACGTCGCGGATGGCACCGCAGTTCGAGCACACCAGGTGCTGGTGCGGGTGGTGCGCGTTGGGGTCGTAGCGCTTGGCCCGGCCGTCGGTCGAGACCTCCATGACCTCGCCGAGGGAGACCATCTCGCCCAGGGTGTTGTAGACGGTCGCCCGGGAGATCTCCGGCAGCAGGTGCGCCGCGCGGGCGTGCACCTCGTCGGCCGTCAGGTGCACGTGGTCGCCGTCGAGGACCTCCGCGACGACACGCCGCTGGGAGGTCACCCGCCAGCCACGCCCTCGCAGTCGCTCCAGCAGGTCGCTCATATCGGTTCACCCATTCAGGCTCGGTGGCGTACGACGAGTTTACCGGCACCCGTACGGATTCTGAATCAATACGAATCAGTTGAGCTTCTTGACCTGGACAGCGTCCATCGTAGGATCGGTTTCCTACGATGACCAAGGGAGCGGTTCAGTCCGTTTCGGTCGACCTCTCCCCCCGCGGGGCCCAGCCCCGGCTGTCTCACCGCGCAGTCCTCCAGCACCACGATTCACTCAGTTCGAAAGGCTTCCCATGGCTGAGAACCCGGACGCAATCGTCACCGACGCGAAGGTCGAGGAGGGCGGAGGCTGCCCGGTCGCCCATGGCCGTGCGCCGCACCCCACGCAGGGCGGCGGCAACCGCCAGTGGTGGTCGGACCGGCTGAATCTGAAGATTCTTGCCAAGAACCCCGCCGTGGCCAACCCGCTCGGTGAGGAGTTCGACTACGCCGAGGCGTTCAACTCCCTCGACCTCCCGGCCGTCAAACGGGACATCGCCGAGGTGCTCACCACCTCGCAGGACTGGTGGCCCGCCGACTTCGGCAACTACGGCCCGCTGATGATCCGGATGGCCTGGCACAGCGCGGGCACGTACCGCATCAGCGACGGCCGCGGCGGCGCCGGTGCCGGCCAGCAGCGGTTCGCGCCGCTCAACAGCTGGCCGGACAACGCCAGCCTCGACAAGGCCCGCCGCCTGTTGTGGCCGGTCAAGAAGAAGTACGGCAAGAACATCTCCTGGGCCGACCTGATGGTCCTCACCGGAAACGTCGCCCTGGAGACCATGGGCTTCAAGACCTTCGGCTTCGCCGGCGGCCGCGAGGACGTCTGGGAGCCGGAGGAGGACGTCTACTGGGGCCCCGAGACCGAGTGGCTGGGCGACGCCCGCTACACCGGTGACCGTGAGCTGGAGAGCCCGCTCGGCGCGGTCCAGATGGGCCTCATCTACGTCAACCCCGAGGGCCCCAACGGCAACCCGGACCCGATTGCCGCGGCCCGCGACATCCGTGAGACGTTCCGCCGGATGGCGATGAACGACGAGGAGACCGTCGCCCTCATCGCCGGCGGCCACACCTTCGGCAAGACCCACGGCGCGGGCCCCGCGGACAACGTCGGCAACGACCCCGAGGCCGCCCCGATGGAGCAGCAGGGCCTCGGCTGGAAGAGCACGTACAACACGGGCGTTGGCAAGGACGCCATCACCTCCGGCCTCGAGGTCACCTGGACCGAGACGCCGACCCAGTGGAGCAACCTCTTCTTCAAGAACCTCTTCGAGTACGAGTACGAGCTCACCCAGAGCCCGGCCGGCGCGAACCAGTGGGTGGCGAAGAACGCCGAGGCGATCATCCCGGACGCCTTCGACTCGTCGAAGAAGCGCCTCCCGACGATGCTCACCACGGACCTCTCGCTGCGCTTCGACCCGATCTACGAGCCGATCTCGCGCCGCTTCTACGAGAACCCGGAGGAGTTCGCGGACGCCTTCGCCCGCGCCTGGTACAAGCTGACGCACCGTGACATGGGCCCGGTCGTCCGCTACCTCGGACCGGAGGTCCCCGCCGAGGAGCTGCTGTGGCAGGACCCGCTGCCCGCGCGCACCGGTGAGGTCATCGACGCCGCGGACATCGCGGACCTCAAGGAGCGGGTCCTCGGCTCCGGCCTCACGGTCGCCCAGCTGGTCTCCACCGCCTGGGCCGCGGCCTCGTCCTTCCGCGGCAGCGACAAGCGCGGCGGCGCCAACGGCGCCCGCATCGCCCTGGAGCCGCAGCGCAACTGGGAGGTCAACAACCCGGACGACCTCGCCCAGGTCCTGCGCACCCTCGAAGGCGTCAAGGAGGCCTTCGACTCCGCGGGCGGCAAGAAGGTCTCGCTGGCCGACCTGATCGTCCTCGCGGGCACCGCGGCCGTCGAGAAGGCGGCCAAGGACGGCGGCGTCGAGGTCCAGGTGCCCTTCTCGCCGGGCCGTGTCGACGCCACGCAGGAGCAGACGGACGTCGAGTCGTTCGACGCCCTGGAGCCCGCCGCCGACGGCTTCCGCAACTACACCGGCAAGGGCAACCGCCTCCCGGCCGAGTACCTGCTGCTCGACAAGGCGAACCTGCTCACGGTGAGCGCCCCCGAACTGACCGTCCTCATCGGCGGTCTGCGTGTCCTGGGCGCCAACCACGGGCAGTCGAAGCACGGCGTCCTCACCGACAAGCCGGGCACGCTGACCAACGACTTCTTCGTCAACCTGCTGGACCTGGGGACGGAGTGGAAGTCGACGTCCTCCGCGCAGGACGAGTTCGAGGCCCGCGACGCGAGCGGCGCGGTCAAGTGGACCGGCACCCGTGCCGACCTGGTCTTCGGCTCGAACTCCGAGCTGCGCGCGCTCGCGGAGGTCTACGCGAGCGACGACGCGAAGGAGAAGTTCGCGCGCGACTTCGCCGCCGCGTGGGGCAAGGTCATGGACCTCGACCGGTTCGACCTCGCCTGAGCGATCCCTGACGTCAATTGACCGTTGACGTCGCCCGGAAACACAAACGTCCAGGTCGGCCGGACTCGGCCGACCTGGACGTTCTTCGTGTCCCCCGCGGTTCAGCAGGCCGCGTCGACCGAGCTCAGCTTGTTGTCGTGGTCGGGGTGGAGATTGCCCTTGAACCAGCCGGGGAGCGGGCCCAGGCGCCCGGTGTAGGTGCCGTCGTACAGGATGACGGTGGTGGGCGTCCTGTTCCAGGCCGAGGTGGTCTTCCCGTCGAGATAGCCGGGGAGGTGGTGGCGGCCGCAGCTCGGGACGACCCAGAACAGTCCCTCACCGTTGTAGTGCTGGAAGAAACAGGTCCCCTCTCCGCACCGGTTGTACGCGTCGCGCGCGGCCCTGTCACCGTCGGTTCCGGTGACCCGGTAGAGCCCCTCGACGCCCGGGACCTTGGTGAACTGGGTTTCCGCCGCACTCGCGACCGTCGGGGTAATCAGGGTCATGACAAGTGCGGCAACACTGGCTAACGCTCTTTTGCGCACGCGTCCTCCTCAGAATGGGGAATTCGGCCCCAAGGCCGACCAGTCCGGCCGATCCTGTCGGAACCGTGCCCTATCGGGAAGCTGAATACCGGCCTCTTCTCCCATATCAACGGCGCATTTCCCATCCCACATCTTCCGGTCATCGAAGGACATCAAACCGCCAACCATCCCGGAGCCTTTCCTTCCGGTGTGAAAGCGATGACATCGTCCGGATGCGGCGCCCAACAGGGCACCGCTGGAAGAACTGCCTGACTCAAGGAGTTCCTTTCGTGGGGAAGAAAGCCGGCACGTTTCTCGTAACCGCCGCACTCGCTTCGATGGCCCTCGTCGGCCAGGCGAGTGCGGCTCCCACCGACCACACCGCCACAAGCGGCAAGGCACAGGCGGGAATCCTCTCGGATCAAGTGCGCTACGCCCCCTTCACCCTCAACCACAACGAGTCCGTCAGCTCCAACACGGCCAGACTGGTCATGCAGTCCGACGGCAACCTCGTGGTCTACGACGAGTTCAACCGGGCCAGATGGGCCTCGCGCACGGTCGGCAAGGGCTGGACCGCCCGACTGCAGGAGGACGGCAACTTCGTCGTCTACACCCGCAATGGAGCGCCGGTCTGGGCCTCGAACACCGCCGGGCGCCCCGGTTCCCGCCTGGCCGTCCAGGATGACGGCAACGTCGTCATCTACGACGGCAGCCGCGCGGTCTGGGCCTCGAACACCGCCCACTAGCCTCCGCGCACCGCACGACATCGCACCGCAGCACCACAGGCCGGGCCCCCGCGGGGGCCCGGCCTTCCTCGCGCCGCTCTGTCAGAACGTCCTCGCGCCGCGCGTCACACGCGGTCGGCCACGATCAGCAGATACTGGAAGCTGCCGTTGCGGTAGGCGTTCAGGAACGTTTCTTCGATTCCCGTCACCAGATGGTCGGCCTGCTGCCGCAGCTCCCAATAGGGCATGGCGGCCGCCGTCAGGTCCTCGACGTGCACCGGTACGAGCCGGTTGTGCGCCATCGCCCGGAAGTACTCCGAGCGCGGGTGGATGTCGCAGATGTAGTGGGCGTTGATGAGGGACACCTCGCGGGAGGCCCGACCGTAGGTGTCGTTGTAGCAGCCGGTGATCGTCACGTACCGGCCGCCGCGGCGCAGCAGCCTGGCGTGCTCGGCGAACAGCAGCTCCAGCTCGACGTACATCGTGGACTCGTTGTTCCACGACGCCGCGAACGCTCCGGTCGGGAAACCGGTGTCGAGCATGTTCTTGTGGTGGTACCGCACCTTGTCGTCGATGTGCCGCTTACGGGCCTGCTCGCCCGCGAAGTCGGCCTGCTTCTCGGAGAGCGTGACGCCGTCGGCGTAGCAGTCGTAGTGCAGATGGGCCACGACGGAGCCGCCGCCGCGCCCGCAGCCCGCGTCGAAGACGCGGTCCGTGGGCGTGAGGGGCCCGAGGTGCGAGGCGAGCAGGTCGGCCTGGGCTTGTTCGAGCCGGTGCAGTTCGGCGGTGATCCGCTCCTGCCGCTCGTCGGGGTCGGCCACGTCGAGGACGGACCGGTCGGCCTCGCCGATGCCGTAGTGGTGGTGGTAGAGGTCGTCGATCCTCCCGAGTTCGAGATTGACCGGGTTCTCCTCGGCGTTCCAGTAGTCCGCGACGCGGTTCTGGTACGTCGACTGGGTGGGCAGCGGTACGGCGGTGGGCCGGGCGTCGGCAATGGTCAACAGGGTCTCCTCGTGGTGCGGGTGGCGGTGGGCGGAGCGGGGTGATCCCGCGGTGGCGGGGTTCACCAGTAGTTCGGCAGGTGGTAGCGGTGGGTGTTGGTGGCGTGCCACTCGTGGTTGCCCGCCACCCAGACGGCGAGGCCCCTGGCGTAGCGCTCGACGAGGGGTGAGGTGGCCGCCAGGGCCGCGGACTCCTCCTCGAAGGCCGCCATCACCTCGTTGTGGATCTCCACGGCCTTCAGGTACGCCGCTTTCAGGCCGCAGCGTTCGTTGGCCGCGATGGCCTGGGGCAGATTCAGATGGGTGGGGTCGCCTGCCAGCTCCTTGGTGAAGGAGTACAGGTCGTTGACGATGGTCGTGGCGTTGCAGGCGAGCACGGTGATCCGCTGGATCTCCGGCCGGGCGTAGACCGGCTCGGGCAGTTCGTAGCCGTCCACGGCGTCGACGATCGACAGACAGGGTCGGAAGTTGTTGAACTGCCGCATCACCAGGTACTCCCACACCTGGGGCACGTACCGGGTCTCGGCCCAGGCGGCCTCGCCGAGGTAGCCGAGGTGCAGCCGGGCGATGTCGTGCACGAAGCGGTCGCTCTGGCTGGGCGTGGCGAAGGCCGCGAAGTCCTTCATGGCCAGGTGGTACGAGCGGAGCGGCCCGTCGGCCTGGACGCCGCGGCGCCACTGCGCCTCCACTTCGCGGGCGCCGTGGAACGGGTCGATCGCGGCCTGGGCCAGGACGAGCCGGCCGCCGAGGCCGCGCGGGGTGCCGCCCTTGCCCTCGTCCGCCTCGCAGTAGCAGTTGTCGATGAGGTTCTCGGCGAGCAGCAGCTTGCCAGCGACCATGAGGCGCTCCACGTCCAGTGCGCCCGGATGCTGGAGCACCACGGCCCGGCCGAACTGGAAGCCCGCGAAGTCCCCCTTCCACGCCGCGGGGAACAGGTCGTGCTCGTGCGCCCAGGCCTCCAGCCTGCGGTCGACCTCGGCGACCTTGCCGGGGTCCGCGGGCACGGCGGGCCGGTGGTGCAGGCCGGGGACCGGGCCGCCCCTGCGGGTGGCGCGCAGCGACCGGGCCGGGTTCGGCGGGCCCGGCGGCCGCCAGGGGGGCCGGGACGGCTGTTGCTCCGGCACGTGGGCCGTCGGGACCTCGGCCACGGGGGCCGGTGGCGGCGTCGGCACGCGGACCGGTGGCTCCGCCGGGGCGAGAGTCGTGGGTTCGCCGGACTCGGGCAGTGCGTTCACTCGGCGGACCGGCCGATCTGCACGTTCTCCAGGATCCCGGCGGCGTCGGGGACGAGGATGGCGAGCGAGTAGTAGGCGGTGACCAGATAGCGCATGATCGCGGCGTCGCTGATGCCCATGAACCGGACGTTCAGGCTCGGTTGGTACTCCTCGGGAATGCCCGTCTGGTGCAGGCCCACGACGCCCTGGTCGGCCTCGCCCGTGCGCAGCGCGATGATGCTGGTGGTGTGCTCCTCGCTGATCGGGATCTTGCCGCACGGGAACAGCGGCACGCCCCGCCACGCGGGCACCTCGTGCCCGTCGACGGTGGCCGTGCCCGGCACGAGGCCGCGCTTGTTGCACTGGCGGAAGAACGCCGCGATCGCCTTCGGGTGGGCCAGGAACAGCTTGGTCTTGCGGCGCATGGCGAGGAGTTCGTCGAGGTCGTCGGGTGTGGGCGGTCCTGTGTAGGTGCTGATGCGCTGGCCGTAGTCGACGCTGTGCAGGAGCCCGAACTCGCGGTTGTTGACCAGCTCCCACTCCTGGCGTTCGCGGATCTCCTCGATGGTCAGGCGGAGCTGCTGCTCGGTCTGGTCCATCGGGTTGTTGTAGAGGTCGGCGACCCGGGTGTGGATGCGCAACACCGTCTGGGTGAGCGACAGTTCGTACTCACGCGGGGAGAGTTCGTAGTCGACGTAGCCGCCGGAGAGCGTGGGTTCCCCGTGGTGCCCCGCCTGCATGGGGACGTCGGCCTCGCCCTTGCGGTTCATGGGCTTGCTCTGCTGCTGCCCGTACGCGTCCAGGTGCGCCGCGAGGGAGGGGGCGCCCTCCACGATCTGCTGCAGGGAGTCCCAGGGCAGCACAAGGACGACGCCGGGGGTCTCGGCCCGCACCGAGCTGAGCCACAGCGGGTCGGCCCTGCCGACGGCCTCGTCTCCCATCTGATCGCCGTCGGTGACGACGCCGATGACTTCCTCCTCGCCGAACTTGCCGGTGGCGTAGCGGGTGAAGCGGCCGTGCACGACGAGGTAGGTCTCGGTGACGGGCTGTCCGGCGTCGAAGAGCACCTCGCCGACGCGCACCTGCCGCACCCGCAGCCGGGAGGCGATCGTCTTGAGGACGCCGGTGTCGGAGTAGCCGCGCAGGACGGGCAGTTCGGTGAGGGTCTCGGGGATGACCTTGATGTCGTCGGCGCCGTTCTGCTCGAACTGCACACGCCCCCGGCCGACCTTGAGCTGGAGCCGCCGGTTGACCCGATAGGTGCCGCCCCTGACGTCCGTCCACGGGAGCATCTTGAGCAGCCATCGCGAGGTGATGGCCTGCATCTGGGGTTCGGACTTGGTGGTCGTGGAGAGCTGGCGCGCCGCGAGGGTACTGAGGCTGGTGCGCTGTGCCTCGGCGGCGGTCTCGTCGCCTTCTTCGGTGCTGGGTCCGGCAGCGCTTTCGGACGTGGTCACATTGCCTCCCTGTACGTGAACGGACATGAGCGGAGGTGCGTGGACGGACATGCGCGCACGGGTGGACGAACGCGTGCGCGGGTGCGTCGACAGACGTGCGTGCAGGCGTGTGCGGCGGGCGCGTGGCCGCGGTGGACGCCTACGGGTGTACGTGGACGTGCCCAGGCGGACGCGGGCACGCGTGAGCGCGCGCCGGTCCGTGTGGACGGCGTGTGCGGGTGGTGGGGTGACGCGGCCGCAACTGACGCCCCCTGGACCACATCAGGGTCCTCCAGGGGCCATGAGCACGACTCGAGCGTGACTTCAGAGCGGCTGCGCGATCACCGGTCGCGGTGATCGGCTGCGGTACGGGGGTGAGTTCGGGGACACCGGTGTGGTCTTCGGGCGACTGCGGTCAGGGACAAGTTCCGGGAAGCTCGGCGCCGGGGTGACAGCGTCGTGACAGTGTGTGCGGCCGAGAAGTGCGGGCTGCACGAGCTGCATGGGCTAGCCAAACAGTCCCGGGAGGCAGCGGGGAACCCCGCACGGACGGCGGTCGGACGCAGAGGGTGGTGCGGATCGCCCGGAAGGGCGCGCCCTGGAATGGCGAACGCCCCCGCGCCGGTCCTCCGACTCCGTGCGCCGGGCGTGGCAGGCACACGGGAGCCGTGGACGACGGGAGGGCGTGTGCCTCCTGTGCTGCGGTCGAGGTGAGGGGCAGCGCCCCAGGATCGGCAGGTTGGGGGGCAGCGCCCCAGCGTCGGCCAGGCCGAGGTCAGCGCCCCAGCGTCGGCAGGTAGCGCGGAGCCCGCCAGGCGTTCAGGCGCTGCTCCACCGCCGCCCCGAGCGAGAGCAGTTCGGCGTCCTGGCGGTCGCCCGCCATCAGGAGCAGACCGACCGGCAGTTTGTTCACCTGGCCCGCGGGCACCGAGAGGGACGGGTATCCGGAGACGGCCGCGGGCGTGGAGGACGGGATGACGTCGTTGTCCCCCCGGGCGCAGTCCGTCGTCCAGGCGGGCGGGTTCGTGGGCGCGGCGATGGCGTCGAGGTCGTGGGCGGCCATGGTCTCGTCCAGCGAACGCCCGGAGAGGTCCTTCAACTCGGCCCGCATGGCACGGTACTTGGGGTCGGTGGTGGGCGGCGCCGCGAGGGCCTGTTCGAAGAGTTCCTGCCCGGCGAAGCAGGTCTGCTCGGCGGGGTGGGTGCGGTTGAACTCGATGAGCGCGGCGAGGTCGCGGGGGCCCTTGCGGGTGCCGAGGTAGGCGTCGATGTCGCGGTGGAACTCGCTGAGGAGCGCCGGGAACTCGAGTTCGGCGAGCCGCTCCTGGTACGGGGGCTTCACCTCGACGACCACGGCCCCGGCGGCACGCAGCTTCCGTGCGGTCCGGGTCATCACGGCGTCGACCTCAGGGCCGAGCGAGGGCAGCCGCCACAGCCCGATGCGCTTGCCGCGCAGGCCGCCGTCGCGCGTTTCGCCGTCGCTGAGCCGGCCGAGCGCGCCGCCCAGGCGGGGCGTGTCGTCGCCGGAGAGCACCGACAGGGTGAGCGCGGTGTCGACCACGTTGCGCGCCATGGGGCCCGCCGTGTCCTGTTCGGCGGAGATCGGTACGACGCCGCTCTGGCTCACCAGGCCGAGACTCGGCTTGTGGCCGACCACGCCGTTCATCCCGGCCGGGCACACGATGGAGCCGTCCGTCTCGGTGCCGATGGCCACCTGGGACAGCGAGGCGGCGAGCGCGGCGGCCGACCCGGAGGACGAGCCGCAGGGGTTGCGGTCGAGGACGAAGGGGTTGTGGGTCTGGCCGCCCACCGCCGACCACCCCGATGTGGGCTTGGCCGCCCGGAAGTTGGCCCATTCGGACAGGTTGGTCTTGCCCAGGATGACCGCGCCCGCGTCCCGCAGCCTGGTCACGAGGGCGGCGTCGGTGCCGGGCGGGCTGCCGGCCAGGGCGAGGGACCCGGCGGTCGTCGGCATGTCGCGGGTGTTCACGTTGTCCTTGAGCAGCACGGGGATGCCGTCGAGCGGGCCGAGGGCACGGCCGTGGCGGTGCCGGGTGTCGCTGGCGGCAGCCTGCCGCAGCGCCTTCGGGTTGGTGCGCAGGACCGCGTGGATCTTGGGGTCGACGGTCTTGATCCGCCGCAGATAGGCACGGGTGAGTGCGGACGAGGTCAGCGAACCGTCGTCCATGCGCGCCTGCAGCTGCGGGATCGTCACGGTGTCCAGGTAGCGGTCGGGTACGTCGGCGGAACCGGCCCCGTCCGCGCGGGACGAGCCCGTCGGCGCCGGGTCGTCGGCGCCCGGCGCGGCGGCCTCCGCCCGTGGGTTCGGCGTGCCCGTGAGCAGGGCTCCCGCGGCGATGACAGCGATCAGTGAAGCAATGCTCCTCTTCCCCATGGGGGTTAGGTGACTACACGGGCCCCATCCGGCGCAAGGGTGCCGGGCCGCACCCCTCGTCACTCGGCCATCGCACGCCTGCCCCATCGGCCACGTCCTGCCCTTCGGGCCCACCCGCACGCGCCTAGACTCGGCGGATGGCCAAGTACTTCGACGTGCACCCCGAGAACCCGCAGCGGCGCACCATCACCACCGTCGCGGACAGCATCCGGTCCGGCGCGCTCATCGCGTACCCGACGGACTCCTGCTACGCGCTGGGGTGTCAGCTGGGCAACCGTGACGGCATCAGCCGCATCCGCTCGATCCGCAACCTCGACGACCGTCATCACTTCACGCTGGTGTGCCAGACCTTCGCGCAGCTCGGCGAGTTCGTGCACATCGACAACGACGTGTTCCGCGCGATCAAGGCGGCGACGCCCGGCAGTTACACCTTCATCCTGCCCGCGACGAAGGAGGTGCCGCGCCAGCTTCTGCACCCGAAGAAGAAGACGGTCGGCGTCCGCATCCCCGATCACGTCATCACCCAGACGCTCCTCGCCGAGCTGGGCGAGCCGCTGCTCTCCAGCACCCTGCTGCTGCCCGGCGAGGAAGCGCCGATGACGCAGGGCTGGGAGATCAAGGAGCGCCTCGACCACGTCGTGGACGCCGTGCTCGACTCCGGCGACTGCGGCACGGAGCCGACGACGGTCATCGACTTCTCCGGCGGCGACATCGAGATCGTGCGCCGCGGAGCCGGGGACACCACGCGCTTCGAGTAGCGGGGGCCGGGGCGGACGGGGGCCGTGCGCGGGTCATCGGCGCGCGCGGAGGCAGGGTCGTCGAGCACACCCGCAGGTGGACAGTAGAATCGACGCCTGTGGCGGACACCCAGTACGAAGACCTGTTGACGTTGGTGCTCAGCTCCGGGACGGCCAAGGCCGACCGGACGGGCACCGGCACCCGAAGTGTCTTCGGACACCAATTGCGCTATGACCTCTCGCAGGGGTTTCCGCTGGTCACCACGAAGAAGGTGCACCTCAAGTCGATCGTGTACGAGCTGCTGTGGTTCCTGCGCGGCGACTCGAACGTCGGCTGGCTGCAGGAGCACGGCGTCAGCATCTGGGACGAGTGGGCCGACGCGGACGGCGAGCTCGGTCCGGTCTACGGCGTCCAGTGGCGTTCCTGGCCCACCCCGGACGGCAGGCACATCGACCAGATCAGCGAGGTCCTCGAGACGCTGCGCCGAGACCCGGACTCCCGCCGGATGATCGTCTCCGCCTGGAACGTCGCCGAGCTGCCCTCGATGGCGCTGGCGCCGTGCCACGCCTTCTTCCAGTTCTACGTGGCCGACGGCAAGCTCTCCTGCCAGCTGTACCAGCGCAGCGCGGACCTGTTCCTCGGCGTCCCGTTCAACATCGCCAGCTACGCCCTGCTCACGCACATGGTGGCGCAGCAGGTCGGCCTGGAGCCGGGTGACTTCATCTGGACCGGCGGCGACTGCCACATCTACGACAACCACGTCGAGCAGGTGACCGAGCAGCTCTCGCGGGCCCCGTTCGCGTTCCCCCAGCTGCGTCTGCGCCAGGCCGACTCGCTCTTCGACTACGCCTACTCCGACGTGGAAGTGGTCGGCTACCAGCACCACCCGGCCATCAAGGCCCCGGTCGCCGTATGAACGTCGGACTGATCTGGGCGCAGACCCTCGACGGCGTGATCGGCGCGGACAACGGCATCCCCTGGCGGCTGCCGGAGGACATGGCGCACTTCAAGGCCACCACCCTCGGCCACCCGGTGGTGATGGGGCGCAGGACCTGGGATTCGCTGCCCCCGCGGTTCCGTCCGCTGCCCGGCAGGCGCAACGTCGTGGTGACGCGCGATCCGCTCTGGGCGGCCGAGGGAGCGGAGCGCGCGGGGTCCATCACGGAGGCCCTGGAACGCGCGGCCGAGCCTTCGGCATCCGCTGCCCCCGCCACGGCGTGGGTGATGGGCGGCGGTGAGATCTACCGTGCGGCCCTGGAGTACGCCACGACGCTCTCGGTGACCGAGGTCGACACGACGGTGACGGGTGATACGTACGCCCCGGCCCTGGGCCCGGAGTGGAAAGTCACCGAGGACAAAGGCTGGCAGACCTCCACAACCGGTCTGCGCTATCGCATCCGCAGATACACCAAGTAACTGCCGAATCACCACCGGATCAATTACCGGCACACCGGTCTGATCAATTTCTGATCCATTGCCGAAACGGCTTCGACGCTCAAATACACTGGTCAGATTCCGGTTGGGGACTCCGGTTTACCAGTAAGCCCTGATCGCTTTCCGTCCAACCCTTGACAAACCTTTCAGCAGGCCGAAACCATGGTGAATCTTGCTGGCTAGGAGTGAGCCAGGGGAGGCCGTGAATGACCATCACGGAACAACCGTCGACGGCGCGACTCGAAGCTGATCTCTTCTTGTTGCACGCACCCAGCGTGTATGAATTCCGCGAGCGCGACGACATGCTGTTCGCGTATCTCAGTGACAGCGACAGCGTCAATGTCACCTCGGTCTACGAGATTTATCCCATCGGCTGGTTCTCGATAAAGCAGCGCCTTGCCGACTGCGGATTCGAGACGAAAATCGTCAATGTCGCCTCGTTGATGCTCCTGCATCCCGAACTGGACGTGAAACGACTGCTCGCCCGGTTCGAGGCGCCGATCTTCGGGTTCGACCTGCACTGGATGGCGCACTGTCACGGCTCGGTCGAGCTCGCGGCCGTCGTGAAGGAAGTGCACCCCGAGGCGCTCACGATCTTCGGCGGCATCTCGGCGACGTACTACGCCGACCAGCTCATCGCGTACCCGAGCGTCGACGTCGTCGTCCAGGGATACGACACCCTCGACCCGGTGGCCGAACTCGTCACCCGGGTCCGGCGGGGCGACAGGGACTTCCGCTCCATCCCGAACCTGCTGTACAAGGTCGACGGCGAGGTCCGGGCCACCGGCTTCTCGCACACGCCGGACAGCAACTACAACAACGTCCGCAACGACTGGTCGTACTACCGCGAGGCGCCCGACGGCGGGCCTTCGGCGTCCAAGCTCATCATGACCCTGCCCAACACCGGATGCGCGCACGACTGCGGCTGGTGCGGCGGATCGCGGTTCGCCTACCGCAACATCATGGGTGTCCGCAGGACGCTGGTGCAGAAGGACAACGACCTCGTCGTCGAAGAGCTCCGCACCATGCGAGAGGCCGCCAAGCGCACCTCGATCTACGCGCTCCAGTGTTACTCCGAGAACCGCACGCGGATGCACCAGTATCTGGACGCGGTGAAGGAACTCGGCTACAAGAGCGTCCACTTCGAGCAGTTCAGCCTGACGCCCGACGACATTCTCAAGAAGATGGGCGAGTCGACGGACTCCTACATCATGCTCTCCCCGGAGTCCCACGACCTGAAGATCAGCAAGGCGGCCGGGCGCGGGAACTACACCATGGAACAGATGGAGGAATGGATACCACGCGCCCTGGACGCGGGCGTGAAAGGCATCATGATCTGGTTCTTCATCGGCATGCCCCACCAGGACCGACAGTCGGTCCTCGACACGATCGCGTACTCCGAACGACTCATACGCAAGTTCGGCGGGTGGGCCGCCCTTCCGCTCATCTGCCCCATGGTGCCGTTCCTCGACCCGGGCTCCCAGTTCTTCGAAGAACCCGAAAAACACGGATACCGCATCCACCACCGCACCCTGGAAGAACACCGCCAGGCCATGGTCGAACCCCTCTGGTACCGGCGGCTGAACTACGAGACACGGTGGCTGGACAGGCGCCAGCTGCAGGACGTCTCCTATGAGGCGATCACCCGCCTGGTGGAGATCAAGGGTGAGTACGGAGTCCTCCCGACCGGGTTCTGCAAGGCCGTCCTCAGGACCATCGAGGAGACCCGGGAACTGCTCGCGGAAATGGAACGCGCACTGCTCCTCGACCAGAAACTCCCGGCCGACCTCCGCGACGAGATCCTGCGCTACAACCGCAAGGTCCTCGCCTACACCAACGACCAGATCATGCCCGTCCCCCGGCCGCTCGGCGGCCGCTGGTTCGACGACGCGACCGTCCCGCCCGGGATGATCGAGGACATCCTGACGTCGTCGGCCGCCTCGTCCCCCGTCCGCGGTGCCTAGCCGGTGCGCAGGAGGTCCAGGTGCGGATTGCTGTGATCGGTGGTGGTCCCGGTGGGCTCTACTTCAGCGCGTTGGCCCGTCAGCTCGACCCCACGCACGAGATCACCGTCTGGGAGCGCAACGCACCCGACGAGACGTTCGGGTTCGGCGTGGTCCTCTCCGACCAGGCACTGAGCGGAATCGAGCACGCCGATCCGGCCGTCCTGTCCGAGATGCGGCCGCTGCTCGTCCGGTGGGACGACATCGATGTGCACTACCGCGGCACCACCTTCACGGCGGGCGGCAACGGCTTCGCCGCGCTGAGCCGCGCCGGACTGCTCCTGACCCTGCAGCGGCGCTGCGCCCGGCTCGGCGTTCTCGTGCACTACGGCAGCGCGATCACCGACGTCGACGCCCTCGCCGCCGACCACGACCTCGTGGTGGCCGCCGACGGGGCCAACTCCCTCATCCGGGACCGGTACGCCGAAACCTTCCGACCCACGGTGCGCACCGGGGCCTGCCGGTACATCTGGCTGGGCACCGACCTGGAACTCGACGCGTTCACGTTCCACGTCGTGGACACGCCGGGCGGGGCCGCGCAGGTGCACGCCTATCCCGACTCCCGTCACGCCAGCACCCTGATCCTGGAACTCTCCGAGAACGCCTGGCAGGCGGCCGGGTTCGCCACTGCCGCTCCCCCACAGCTCGCGCCGGGAGAGAGCGACGAACGGTCGATCGGCATGATCGCCGAACTGTGCAAGGACATCCTCAACGGGCAGAAGCTGTACGGGAACAACTCGCGCTGGCTGCGCTTTCCCACGGTGCGGTGCGCTGCCTGGCGGCACGGCAACGTCGTACTGATCGGTGACGCCGCGCACACGGCGCACTTCTCCATCGGCTCGGGCACCAAGCTCGCCATGGAGGACGCGCTGGCCCTGGCCACCAGCCTGCGGGAGCAGCCGAGCACGGAAGCGGCCCTGGCCGCGTACGAGGCCGAGCGCCGCCCGGCGGTCGCCTCCCTCCAACGCGCGGCGCAGGCCAGCCGGGAGTGGTTCGAGAACGTCGACCACTACACCCACCAGGAGCCACAGCAGTTCGCGGTGAACCTCCTGACCCGCAGCCGCCGGGTCTCCTACACCGGCCTGCGCCGACGCGACCCCGCGTTCACCGCCCGGGCCGAGCGGTGGTTCGCCGGCGCGGCGGGCGGCGAGGCGGGCCCGCCCATGCTCCAGCCGTTCAGGCTCGGCCGCCTGGAGCTGGTCAACCGCGTCGTGGTCTCCCCCGACGCGACGGTCCCGACCCGCGACGGTGTGCCGGGGGACCTGCAGCTCGTGCACCTGGGCGGCGCGGCGCTCGGCGGGGCGGGCCTGGTGATGACCGGGCCGGTGGCCGTCTCCGCCGCGGGGGCGGTCGGGTGGCGGCGGGTGGTGGATTTCGTGCACGCGAACTCACCGGCGAAGGTCGGCGTACGACTGGGCCACCACAGCCCTGACGGCATTGCCAAGCCCCTGAACGAACTGTGCCGCGAGTTCGCCACCGCTGCCCGGCACGCCGCCACCGCCGGGTTCGACCTCCTGGAACTGGACTGCGCCCACGACAGCCCGCTCTCCTCCTCGGCATTCCTGTCCCCCTCGACCGCGCTTGAGGTGTTCGACGCGATCCGCGCCGCCTGGCCGGACGGACGGCCGCTCAGCCTCCGTGTCTCACCGGCGCGGTGGTGTCCCGACGGGGACGGAGTCGACGCGATGGCCGGGATCGCCAACGAGTTCGCCGCGCACGGCGCGACAGCGGTGCACGTCTCCACCGCGACGCAGGCCGACCGGGACGTGTACGCGGACCGGATCCGCAACCAGGCAGGGCGCAGAAGCGAGTTCGCCGTGATCGCGGCGGGCTCGATCGCCGCGTCCGACGTCGACACGATCGTGCTGGCCGGACGCGCGGACCTGTGCGTCGTCGACCAGCCAACCCCGAACTCCCCCTCGCGCTTCCTGCGCGGGACGCCGGATCGTGCTACTTCAAAAGAGTGGTCCTAGCGGAGGAGGATGCCGTGCTCCCTGTCGCAGATCTCGGCCTGCTGGCCGAAAGCGCCGCTGAACACCATGGTGACACCCCCCTGTGCGCGGACACGCCCTGGACCTCGGCGTGCCGCACCTCGAACACGGTGAGCGACTTCGCGGTCGTGGTCGCGGACTACGCCGACCGGTTATGGGGAGCCGGAATACGCCCCGGCACGGTCGTCGCGCTCGTCAAGGCCAACCACCTGGACATCCAGGCCATCCAGTGCGCCATCGTCCGCATCGGCGCGCTGCCCGCGCTGTTGTCGGTGAAGATGGAGTCGGCCGACCTCCTGCACTGTCTGGGGGAACTCGAGCAGCCCCACCTCCTGACCGATACCGACGGCGCCGCGGCCCTCCGCCCCCGGCAGGATCAGCTCGGCGAGATCGTGGCCGGCGTCCACACGCTCACGCCCGGAGCGGCGCTGGCAGGGGCGGTCGAACTCAGCGATCCGGCACCCCACCAGGTCACCCACCGCCCCGCCTCGGACCCGACCCTCATCACGCACTCGTCCGGCACCACCGGGAAACCCAAGCTCCTCGTGCACACGGTGGACTCCCTGTACGCCCACGTGGCGCCCCAGATCAACGTGGTGCGGCAGCTCGACTACGCCCGGATCAGCGCGAAGTGCCTGTCCTTCGTGCACGTACGCATGTCGACCGGGCTCCTCACGGCGCTCAACATGGGAGTGCCGTTCCTCGGCATCTCCTCCCCCGACCTGGACTCGGTGCGCGCGGCACTCCTGCGCCACCGGCCGCAGACCCTCGAAGCGCAGCCCAACATGTTCCTGCGCTGGGAAGCCCTGGCGCGCGAGACACCGAACCCGTTCGCCCCGGCGGAGCGCTACATCAGCAGTTTCGACGCGCTGCACCCCCGGACGCTGCGAACGCTCCTCGAAGCGACGGACCATCCCGACCCGACCTTCATCCAGGCCTACGGGCAGACCGAGACCGGCCCGGTCACGCTGCTGATGACCACGCGGTCCGACATCCGGGAACCGGGACGGCTCGACTCCCGTGACGTGGGAGTGGCGTTCCCCGGCATGGAGATCCGGATCGTGGACGACACCGGGGCGGTGCTCCCGCCCGGCACACCCGGACAGATCGAGGTGCGCACCCCCGCCCGCGCCGAATCGATGATCGGCCGCCCGCCGCTGCCCGGCCGTGACAGCTGGTGGCCCATGGCCGACATCGGCATGCTCCGCCCGGACGGGCACCTGGAGCTGTACGACCGGCAGGTGGACCAGGTCCCCGGCGTGCCCAGCACCCTGCGTGCCGAGGACATCCTGCTCGACGAACTGCCCGACGTGGCCGAGGTCGTGATCGTCGCCGGGGACGGGTCGGTCATGGCGGTGGCGGCCACGGCGGACGGCAAACCGATCGACGAGGACCGCTGGCAGCAAGCCCGCGACAAGGCGGGTCTGCCCAAGGACACCAGGGTCGACTACCGGTCGTGGGAGGAGTTTCCGCTCACCGGCACGATGAAGGTCCGACGTCATCGGCTGCTCTCGCCCGGACCCTCGGATGAGTGACTCCGCCACGTCGGCGGCACCGGTCTCCCCACGGTTCCTGCCTGCGGAGAGAAACGCCACCGCGCTCGTGCTCGGCGCCGCCTTCATGCTGCTCGCCGACACCTCCATCGTGAACGTCGCCATGCCGAGCCTGCAGCGCGACCTCGGGGCCGATGTCCCCGAGGTGCAGTTGGTGGTCGCGGGCTATGTCGTCGCGTACGCGGTGATGCTCATCACCGGCGGCCGCCTCGGCGACCTGTACGGCCGACGGCGCATGTTCATGATCGGCGCCGCGTCCTTCACCCTGGCGAGCCTCGCCTGCGGCCTCGCGCAGGAGCCGGGCCAGCTCATCGCCGCCCGGGTGTGGCAGGGCCTCTCCGCGTCCGTGCTGTATCCGCAGGTCATCGCGACCCTGCACATCGCGGTGGCGGCGGCACGGCGAGGGCGGGCGTTCGCGCTGCTCGGCGCGGTGGTCAGCGGCGCCACGATCGCGGGGCCGATCATCGCCGGGCTGCTCATCGCCGCGGACGTCGCCGGGTCCCAGTGGCGCCCGATCTTCCTCGTCAACGTCCCCGTCGGCATCGTCCTGATCGCGTTGGCGCCCCGGATGGTGCCGGCGGACAAAGGGCTGCGTCGGCGGCTCGACCACGCGGGCTCGCTGACCGTCGTCCTGCTGCTCGTCGCGCTGTTGGTGCCGCTCACGATCGGCCGTGACCAGGGCTGGCCGCTGTGGGGGTGGCTGCTGCTCCTGTGCGCGCCGGTGCTGCTCGTCGTTTTTCTCCGGCTCGAGTCGGCGCTGGAACGGCAGGGGAGGTTTCCGCTGCTGCGGCCGGGGCTGTGGAGTGATCCGGTTTTCCGCCTCGCCATGGCCCTGTTCCTCGTCTACTTCTCCGCGGTCGTGCCGTTCTTCCTCTATTTCTCCATCACGCTTCAGTACGGCCTCGGTTACGGGGCGCTCGCGACGGCCGCGGCGATGGCTCCGTACGCGGTGGGCAGCACGATCACGTCGTTGTGGTCGGCGCGCGTCGTGGCCCGACTCACCGCGCCCCGCACCCTTCTCGTCGGCTGTGCCATCTGTGTCGTCGGCAGCGCTTTGATGATCGCCACCCTCGCCTTGAACACCTCGGGGCGGAATCTCGGGTGGGCAATGGCGCCGACGATGGTGTTCACGGGACTCGGGCTCGGTCTGGTGCTCGGGCCGTTGCTGAACTTCGTCATGGCCCGAGTTCGCCATGACGATTCCGGAGCGGTGTCGGGGGCGCTCTCCACCGCGCAGCAACTCGGTTCCTCTCTGGGCGTGGCCCTGATCGGCCTCGCGTTCTTCCGGGGGTTCCACGGAAATCTGACGGACCTCGACTATCCGCAGCTGCGGACCAACATGATGCTCGGGCTCGTCGTGGTGGTGACGGCTTTCACCCTCTCGTCCGCGCTCGTGTGGCTCATCGCGCGCGACAGCCGCGCGGGCCGGGACAGTCCGGCCTCATGACAGAAGGAAGAGGAGTGCGTGTGGACGGATCCTCGCCGTCGGGTGCCGTGACGATGCGGCAGAAGATGCTCGACGTGATAGCCGCGGGCACCACCCCGGTGCCGCCCTATGTGGCACGTCTGTGCCTGCGGGTCGTCGCGATGGAATGGCGATCGGGGTTCGTCGCGGTCACCTTCCACATTCCCGATGAGCTCTGCGTGGAGCCGAACGTGGCCTTCGGCGGCCATGTCGCCGGCATCCATGACCAGGCCGCCGGATTCGCCCTGTTCAGCGTTCTGGAGGACGACATGGTGTTCGCCACGACCCAGTTGAACGTGACGTACCTGACGATGACGCGCCCCGGAGACGTGTGCGCCGAAGCCAGGCTCGACTCGATGGACGAGCGCTCCGTCGAGGTCCGCGTCTCGCTCTCGCAGGACGGCAGGGTGACGAGCGAGTCCGTCGTCACCGAAGCGATCAGAAGAGCCAAGAGATGACCAGGGTGCCCGTGCGCACCCAGCTGCCCGGACTGGCGCCCATGCGCTCCGATGACGAAGCGGCGAAGGAGACGAGAATGCCGTGTTGACCGACCGGGATGTGCAGGAGTTGGTGGCGGGCGTCCTGGAGCTCGACGTCGCCGATGTCGGGATCGACAAGTCGTTCTACGTGGACCTGGAGATGGACTCCCTCCACAAGGCGGAGTTCGTCGTGGCCCTCGAACGTGCCACCGGAACGGAGTTCGCCCCCGCGGACGCCGCGGAGATGGACAGTGTCGGGGACGTGATGCGGCTGCTTCGCGACCGGCACCGGGTGCAATGAATCCCGGCACCGGCATCGTGAACCCGGTCGAGCTGCTGCTGCTCGGCCATCCCGGCAGTCGGCGCTGCGCCGTGGACCGCCGGGTCGGAGAGGTCGCCTACGCCGGCATGCGGGACGCGGTGACGGACTACGCCGGGGGCCTGCGGGCCGCCGGGGTGCGGCCCGGCTGCCGCGCGGTCGTCGTCTCCGACGACTGTGTCGCGGCCGTCACCGCCGTACTCGCCCTGTGGTGGCACGGGTGTGTGCCCATCGTGCTGCACCCGATGCTGCGGCCCGCGGAGGTCGGTTTCGTCGTACGGGACAGCGCGGCGGAGTTCGTCGAGCTGAACGTCACCCCGGCCCAGGAGGCGGCGCTGCGGGCCGAGTTGGGCGAGATCGACGTGGAGCGCCGGGCGGCCGGGCGCGTCGGGCCGCGCATCGGGCTCTGCCCCCGGTGCGCGGGGCAGGCTCCGCTGCCGCCGGCCCGCTTCCGCGAAACCGATGAGCTGCTGGTGCAGTACACCTCCGGCAGCACCGGCAGGCCCCGGGGCGTACGGCACTGTCTGCGGGCGGTGCGCGCCGTCCTGCGCGGCGTCGGCAGCATGCTGGCGCTCACTCCGGACGACGTCGTCCTGTCCACAGCGAAGCTGTCGTTCGGGTACGGATTCGGGAACTCGCTGCTGTACCCGTACGCGGCGGGCGCGAGTTCGGTGCTGCTCGACGGGCAGGCGGACCCCTACAGCGTGGCGGCGGCCCTGGAGACCCACCGGCCGACCGTGCTGTTCTCCGTGCCCCGCCTCTACGCGGGCCTGCTCGACCTCGCGGAGCAGGGCAAGGCGGTCGACACCGGCTCGCTGCGCCTGGCCGTGGCCACCGGTGAGCAGTTGCCGGACCGACTGGCCGCCCGTATCACCGAGGCGTTCGACGTGCCGCTGCTCAACGGGTTCGGCGCGACCGAGGTCCTGCACACGGTCGTGGCGGCCGCCGTGGGACAGGGCGGGCCCGCCGGTCCCGGATCGATCGGCTTCCCGGTTCCCGGGGTGACGGCGACCGTCCGCGACGACGACGGCCGACCGGTCGCCGACGGGATCCCCGGCCGCCTGCACCTCACCACGGAGTCGGCAGCGCTCGGTTACCTGGATCGGCCCGAGGACACCGCCCGCGCGTTCGCCGACGGCGGCGTCTACACGGGCGACATCGCCTTCCGCGCGCCCGGCGGCGACCTCTGCCACGTCGGCCGCGCCGACGACATGCTCCTGCTCGGCGGCTACAAGATCGCACCGGCCGAGATCGAGCAGGTGGTCCGGAAGACCGCCCAGGTCGCGGACTGCGCGGTCGTGGGCGGCACGGACACCACCGGGCTCGCACAGGCCACGGTGTACGTCGTGGCGCGGGACCCGGCCCAGCCGGACGAGGTCCGCAAGGCGGTGCGGGCGACGCTGCGTGCCGAGTTGGCGCCGTACAAGAGGCCGTCCTTGGTCGAGGTCATCGACCGGCTTCCCGTCACCGCCAACGGCAAGCTCGCCCGCTTCCGGCTGCGCCACCGGCCGGGCGGCCCCGGGAGCGGTCCGGAGGGCGGGACATGAGCTGGGAGATCAGCGGCATGAGCGCGATCTGCGCGCTCGGCGACACCGTCGCCGCCATCCATGGCGCCCTGTGCTCCGGGCGGTCCGGCCCGGCGCCGCTGTCCACGTTCGACACGTCCAAGTACCGCGCGGGCGCGGCGTACGAAGTGCCGGACCGGGCGCGCCCCGGTGTGGACGAGCCGCTCCGGGCGACCCGCTGGCTCGTCCGCGTCGTTGGGGAGGCCCTGGCCGACGCGGGCCTGCCGGAGCCGGAGCCCGGGCTCCCTGTCCTTGTCGGGACCACGCACCGGGAGCTGCGGACGGCCGAACTCTGGTGGCGGCACGACGGCGCGCTCTCCCCCGCGGATCTGCACTTCACCTCGGCTCTGCGCGCCGCGTTCGGCCTGTCCAACGTGCACACGATCGCCAGCGCCTGCGCGGCCTCGCTGTACGGCCTGGGGATGGCCACGGACCTGATCGCCCTGGGGGAAGCGGACACCGTGGTGGTGGCGGGCACCGACTCCATCACCGAGAGCTCGTTCGGCGGGTTCGACCGGATCCAGTTCCCGCCGCCGGACACGATCCGCGCGTTCGACCGGTCCCGGCGCGGCATGATCATGGGCGAGGGCGCGGTGGCGGTGGTGCTGCGGCGCGCCGGTGCGCACCCCGGCCGCGTCCACGGCCTGGTCCGGGGCGTGGGCATGAACTGCGACGCGTCCCATCCGACGGCGCCGGACGCCGCGGGCATCGTCCGCGCGATCGAGGAGGCGCACGAGCGCGCGTCGGTCGCCCCTGAGGACGTCGACCTGGTGATCGTGCACGGCAGCGGGACCCTGCAGAGCGACCTGGCCGAGGCGGTCGCGCTCAGGGACGTGTTCAAGGCCGCCGATCCCGGCCCGCTCGTCACCGCGATCAAAGGCGGCATGGGTCATGTCTCCGGCGGCGCCGGGCTGTTGAACCTCGTCGTGGCCCTGGAGGCGATGCGTTCCCGGACCGTGCCCCCGATCAGCGATCTCGCCGATCCGATCGAGGAGGCACGCGAGTTGCGGATCGTGTCCGGCCGACCCGCCACCGGTCCGTTCGCCACCGCGCAGGTGCACGCCGTCGGCATGGGCGGCATCAACGCCGTGGCGATCGTGGAAGGGGTCTCGCGGTGAGTGCTCGGGCGAGCGTGCGGACCGCTGTCACCGGTGTGGGCTGGGCGGTGGCGGGGCCCGATTTCGACCCCGTGACCGCGCTGGCGGGGCGGGGCATGCGGCACAAGGACCGGTCGTCGCGGTTCGCGGTGCGGGCGGCGCAGCGGGCCCTCGCGGACGCGGGCCTGCTCGGCGCGCCGGAGCTCCGCGGTGCGGCGGTGGTCGTCTCCAGCAACTTCGGGAACCTGGACCCGGTGTGCGACACCGTCACGACGCTCGCCGCGAGCGGCAGTACGGACATCAGCCCGATGCGGGTGCCACAGCTGTCGAGCGCCGTCTCCGCGGCCTGGGTGGCTCTCGATCACGGGATGGGCGGCCCGAATCTGACGCTGTGCAACGGCGCTTCGAGCGGGCTCGACGCGGTGGCCGCGGCGCGGAACCTGATCGCGGCGGGCCGCGCCACGGCAGCACTGGTGATCGGCGTGGAACCCGACAGTCCGGCGGTGGCGAGACTGCACCAGGAGACCGCCGGTACGAGGTGGATCGACGGGGCCGTGGGCCTGGTGATCGAACCCGTGCGGCACGCCCTGCGCCGCGGGGTGCGGATCCGTGCGGAGATCGCCGGATACGGCAGGGCGGGCGACGAACGCTCCGCCGTCCGGGCAGCGGGGGCCACCGCGGTCCGGCGTCGGCTGGGCGGCGAGGCGAACGCACGGTTCGGGCGGTGCTCGGGCGCCCTGGGCGTGGTGCAGTGCGCGCTGGCCGTGGAGGGGCTCGAGGGTGAGGCGGTGCTCGCCGTCGCGGGCGCCGGGGCCGGGGAGAGCGACGGGACATCGGTCTCGGCACTGGTCCTCGCGCCCTCTCCGGGGAGGGACACATGAACACGTTCGACAACCACCGACGTGTCGTCATCACCGGCCTGGGCGCGATCTCTTGTCTGGGCACCGGCATCGCCGCGCACTGGGACGGCCTGCTCGCGGGCGGCGGGCAGCCCGCCGAAGTCCCGCTGCCGCACCTCCGCATGCGGACGACGAAGATGTATCTGGTCGACCGGGCGGACGTCCCCGCGAAACCGGCCGGGTACGCCGGGGTGGAGCTGGGCAGCAGCCCGCGCCTGGCGGTCGCCGCGGCCGAGCAGGCACTCGCCGACGCCGGTGTGGACCCCGGGGCGCGCGTCGACGTTCCCGTGGTGCTCGGGGTGGAGCTGGGCAACGCGGACATGCAGGAGATCCAGCGCAGCGCGGGCCGTGCGAAGTGGACGACGCTGACGCCCGCGGCCGCCGTCGTGGGAGCGGAGATCGGCTCGCGCGCGGCGCTGACCAGTGTGGGCAACGCCTGCTCGGCCAGTGGCTACGCGCTCACGATCGGCTTGGACATGATCCGTGCGGGTGAGGCGACCACGGTCCTCGTCGGCGGGGCCGAAGGCGTCACGCGGGCGGGGATCGGCGCCTTCAACCGCCTGGGGGCCGCGGATCCGGTGCGCTGTCGGCCGTTCGACCGGAACCGGGCGGGCACGATGTTCGGCGACGGCGCGGCCATGATCGTGCTGGAGGCGGCCGAGCACGCCCGGCAGCGTGGCGCCGAGCCGTACGCGGAGCTGGCCGGTGCGGCCTGGAGTTGCGACGCGTACCATCCGACGGCCCCCGATCCGTCGGGGGACCAAGTCGTCCGCGCGATGACCGAGGCGCTGGCGGACGCGGGGCTCAGCGGCTCCGATGTGGGCTGTGTCATTCCCCATGGGACGGGGACACCGCTCAACGACGTGGTGGAGAGCGAGGCGCTGCACCGGGTGTTCGGCGGGCGGACGCGGGAGCTGCCGCTGTTCTCGCTGAAGGCGATGATCGGTCACACGACCGGTGCGGCGGGCGCGTTCGCCTGCCTCACGGCGACGCTGATGCTGCGCCATCGGACGAGCCCGGCGAACACCCCGATCGACCAGGATCCGGAGTGCGACGTGTGGGTTCCGCAGGAGCGTGCGGTGCCGTTGGAGGCGCCCGCCGTCCTGGTCAATACGTACGCGTTCGGCGGCAACAACACGTCTCTCGTCGTCAGGGATGTCGTCGGGGGCGTTGCCGGGAAGGATGCGGAGGGGTCCCGTGTACATCGGTGAGCTGGCCGTCGTGGGCCTGGGGGTGGTGGCGCCGGGTGTCTCGGGGCCCGAGGGAGCGCTGGCTCCGGCCGGGGAGGTGGTGCCCGGCTGGTTCCGGGCGGAGGTCGCGCTGCCGGGGCGTGGCTATCGGCGGCTGCCCGACGCGTGCAAGTACCTGCTCGCCGCGTCGAGGCTGGCGGTCGCTGACGCCGGGGACCGGTTCGCGAAGACCGAGCGGAACCTCCGGGCGGCGACGGTGGCCGTCAACAACACCGGCGCCGCGCTGCTCGAGGAGTTGGACCACATCATCATGGGGGCGGGTGCCGAGGAGATGTCGCCGTCCAGCAGCCCCTTCATCGCCATGAGTTCGTTCGCCAGCCGCCTCTCGATCGAGCACGACATCACCGGCTTCAACCTCACCGTGAACTCCCCCGTCACCGCCGGTCTTGAGGCCCTGCAGATCGCGGCCCGTGCCGTCGCCGCGGGCCGGGCCCGGGCGGTTCTGGTGGGGGCGGTCGAGGAAGTGCTGTCCCCTGCCCAGTCGACGGGCCCGTGCTCGGAGGCGGGCGCCGCGGTGCTGCAGTGCGAGCCCGCCGCGGACGGAGACGCGCGCTACGGCACCTGCCGGGCGCGCGGCGCGTTCCTGGATCCCGGCGGTGCGGTGAGCGAAGTCGCCGGTGTCCTCGGGCCGTTGGTGGGCGACGACCCGCCGGGCCGGATCGACGCCGTCCTCGACGACTCCGCGGTGGGGACGGCCGCCGCCGGGTGGCTGGACCGGCTGAGCGGCGCGTGCGAGGTCGTCGTCGTGCCGTCCTCGGCGCAGGCCGGCTGCCTCGTCCCGCTGCGGCGCGTCCTGGGCCTGTTCGCGCAGGAGCACACGGTCCCCACCCGGCGCGCGGTCCTGGCGGCCTCCGCCCAGGGCACGGTCGCCTGGGCCGAGCTGACCGTCGCGCCCCACCGCGCCAGGGAGCACGACGTACGCACCGAAC
Organism: Streptomyces sp. NPDC127108; assembly: GCF_042677545.1. NCBI lineage: Bacteria > Bacillati > Actinomycetota > Actinomycetes > Kitasatosporales > Streptomycetaceae > Streptomyces > Streptomyces sp. NPDC127108. The sequence goes on from NZ_JBHXTE010000001.1 coordinate 220,742, forward strand.
CGCGGGCCCGCGCCTGACCGTCCCGGCTCCGACCAGCAGGGAGGAAACCGATGTTCGTTCCCCTCAAGGGATCCTGGGCCTTGATATTCGGCGTCTCCAGCGGCATGGGCAAGGAGACCGCGCGGGCCCTGGCCGACGCGGGCTGCAACATCATCGGGGTGCACTTCGACCTGGCCGAGGGGCAGCGGCGGGCGGAGGAGTACGCCGAGTCGCTCGCTGACCTCGGTGTGGCGGCGCACTTCTTCAATCGCAACGTCGCGGCGAAACAGACCCGCGCGGAACTCGTCCCCGTCATCCGAGAGCTGACGTCCGGCGCCGGGACCCGGGTCGTCCTGCACTCGGTCGCCTACGGCACGCTGACGACCCTCCTCCCGGCGCGGGACGGCCCGCAGGACGAGGCCCCGGAGGTCACGCCCAAGCAGCTCACGATGACCGTCGACGTCATGGGGCACAGCCTCGTGTACTGGATCCAGGACCTGGTGAGGGCGGCGTTGCTGCCGCGCGGGGCGAAGGTCTTCGCCATGACCAGCGCGGGCGGGACCCGCGTCCTTCCCGGCTACGCGCCCGTGTCGGCGGCGAAGGCGACGCTGGAGGCCCACGTCCGCGACCTGGCGGTGGAACTCGCGCCCCAGGGCGTGGCGGTGAACGCGATCCGGGCGGGCACGACGATCACCCCGGCCCTGCGGAAGATCCCGGGCAGCGAGAAGCTCATCGCCCACTGCCGGGAGATCAACCCCGGCGGCCGGCTGACGCGTCCCGAAGACGTGGCCGAGGCCGTCGTCACCCTGTCCTCCTCCGACTCGTCGTGGCTCACCGGAAACGTCATCGGAGTCGACGGCGGAGAAGCCCTCGTCGTCTGAACAGCGATCGAGTCGTCCGAACCGCGATGCGAAAGGAGAGCCGCACCATGACGGACCACCGGACAGCCGGAGTCGACCTCGAGGACCTGCGCGCGCTGATCGCCGAAGAACTCGAACTCCCCGTCGAGGAAGTGACCGACGAGGCCGACCTGAAGAACGACCTCGACGTGGACTCCCTGACCGCGATGGAGGTCGCCGTCCAGATCGAGAAGAAGTACCGCATCAAGATCGACGAGGAGGAGATCCCGTCCCTCACCTCGCTGACGATCATTCACCGGCTCGTCACCACCAAGGTCGAGGGGACCTGATGGCCGCCGGGGACAGGCCGGTCGCGGTCGTCACCGGCGGGTCGCGCGGCATCGGGCGGGCGGTCGTGCTCCGCCTCGCGGCCGACGGCTTCGACGTGGCGTTCTGCTACCTGTCCAGCCGGGAGAAGGCCGACGAGGTCGCGGCCGCGGCACGCCGCGCCGGGGCGCGGGTGCTCGCCCGCAGGACCGATGTGTCGGTCGCGGGCCAGGCCGAGGAGCTCGTGTCCGCGGCCGAGGCCGAACTCGGCCCCCTGGGGACGGTGGTGGCCAATGCCGGTGTCGTGCGCGACCGGCCGCTGGCCCGGATGGCCCATGAGGAGTGGGACACGGTGGTCCGCACGAACCTCGACGGCACGTTCCACATCTGCCGTGCCGCGGCGCGCTCACTGATGCGGCACGACAGCGGGACCCTCGTCACGATCTCCTCGGTGGCAGGCGTGTACGGCAACGTCGGCCAGTCGAACTACGCGGCGTCGAAGGCCGGGATCATCGGGTTCACCAAGTCGCTCGCGAAGGAACTCGGCCGGTTCGGCGTACGGGCCAACTGCGTGGCCCCCGGCATGATCACGACGGACATGACCGATGACCTCGGCGAGGCCAAGCGCAAGGAACAGCTCGACCGGATCCCGCTGCGCCGTCCCGGCACCCCGGACGAGGTCGCCGACCTGGTGTCCTTCCTGGTGTCGGGCCGCTCCGCCTACATCACGGGACAGGTTCTGGGCATCGACGGTGGCTTCTCGCTCTGACGCCTGGCCGCCGAGGGGCCGATCCCTCGGCGGCCAGGGGCTGGTGCCTCACCGTCGAGGGCCGGCACGGCCCGTCGCCTCGGCTACTGGAACAGCTCGAAGGACACGTGCGGGGACAGCGCCCGCAGGAAGTCGTCCGCGTCGAAGAGCTCGCCCGCCGACGCGACGCCGGTCGTCCTGGTGCGCCCGGTCAGGACGCGCGCGACCGCCTCCACGGCGAGGGGCGCGCTGACGGCGTAGATGTCCTGGCCCCGTGCCACGGCGCGGCGTTCCTCGTCGCCGGAGCGCACGACGACGTCGAGGAGGAAGGTCTGCGCGGAGCGCCCGCTCTCGTCGACCGGGGCAGGCGCCGGTGTGTCCGCGGCCGCGAGGTCACGGACGGCCTCCACCGTCATGTAGCTGCGCACCTCGGGCACGGGCAGATGGCTGGGGATGGTGACGGCGTCGGCCATCGTGAACTCCCCGATCACGGCCCGGGTGCCCATCGGGCCCGGGAAGTCCCACTTCAGGGTGGGTGCTTCGTCGTCGCGGTACTCCAGGCGCCCGTTCGTGTAGAGGACGCGGCGGCTGTCCCTGCGCTCCCGGGAGACCGCGCCCGCGGTGCGCGTCCCGGCGGTGGGGTGCCAGCTGCTGAGGCCGTACGCGATGTGCACCTCGTCGGCCGCCGTCCAGTCGCCGAGCGCCGCGGTGGCCAGCAGGTCGCCGAGACCGCCGTAGAAGGCCATGGCGGGCACGATCACCGCTCCCTCGGCGCGGGCCCGGTCCGCGTAGCGTGCGAACGTGTCGACGTTGGCCTCGATCTCGGCCGCCACGTCGACGTACGGGACGCCCGCGCGCAGCGCCGCCTCGATGAGCGGGGCTGCCGTCGTGGCGAAGGGCCCGGCGCAGTTGATCACGGCGGCCGTGCCCGCGAGCGCGCGGTCCAGCGAGTCCGCGTCGTCGACCGTCGCCGGGCGGACCTCGAGCCCCTCGTGCGCCGCGGCCAGATCGCGCAGCTTGTCCGCGTCGCGACCGGACAGGACCGGCACGAACCCGCGGTCCCTCAGCTCCGCCACCACGAACCGCCCGGTGTGCCCGTACGCGCCGAACACCAGCACCCGCTGTCCCGTACCCATGACCTCGACCTCTCCCCGTTCTCCGTGTGATCCGTGTGATCCGTGTGATCTGTGCGATCTGTGCGATCCGCGTGATCCCTGTGATCCGCGTGATCCAGTACGACCATCCTGGCGGCCGTGAGCGGTCACGACGAGTGTCTGGAACGACATGCCACGTACAATTTCCGACATGGAAACAGTCGCGCTGGCCGTCACCGACGGAATGATGCCGTTCGAACTGTCCGTGGCGTACGAAGTGTTCGGCTCCGCTCCGCCGAGCGTGCCGGGGCCGTGGTACGACCTCACCGTCTGCGGTACGGGCGCGGTGCGGGTCGGCCGGTTCACGCTGGAGCCCGACGAGGGCCTCGACCGGATCCGGCGCGCCGACACCGTCATCGTCCCCGCCTGGGCGGACGTCGACATCGCCCCGCCCGCCGACCTGATCGCCGCGGTGCGCGCGGCCCACGAGGCGGGCGCGCGGGTGGCGTCCCTGTGCACGGGCGCGTTCGTCCTGGCCGCCGCCGGGCTCCTGGACCAGAAGCGGGCGACGACGCACTGGGCGCACACCGATGTCCTGGCCGAGCGCTACCCGGAGGTGGAGGTCGACGCGGACGTCCTGTACGTGGACAGCGGGAGCGTGCTCACCTCCGCGGGCAAGGCGGCCGCCCTCGATCTCTGCCTGCACCTGGTCCGCGTCGACCGCGGCTCGTCGACGGCCAACGCCGTCGCCCGCCGCCTGGTCGTCCCGCCCCACCGGGACGGTGGCCAGGCCCAGTTCGTCGCCACGCCGGTGCCCACCCAGTCCCACCATCCGCTCGCCGCCCTCTTCGCCTGGGCGGTCGAGCGGCTCGACCAGCCGCTGACGGTGGAGGACCTGGCGGGCCGGGCCGGGATGAGCTCGCGCCATCTGACCCGGCACTTCCGGGCGGCGACCGGCACCACTCCACTGCAGTGGCTGCTCACCCAACGGATCCACCGCGCCCAGGAGTTGCTGGAGACGACGGACGACAGCGTCGACGCCGTCGCCGAGGCCACCGGCATGGGCACGGCCACGACACTGCGCCGCCACTTCAACCGGACGGTCGGCGTGCCGCCGGACACGTACCGGCGTACGTTCCGCGCCCGATCCGGCCCCGGCCCCGGCGTGTGACCCGGACGCGACAGCGGGAACCTGCCCTGCGGGCGGCCGGAGCGGCAGACGTACCATCCCCGGGACATGACGACGCCGCCGGACCCCGGGAGCACCCCCATCCACGCCAGCCAGGCCATCCGCCCGTTCCGCATCGACATCCCCCAGGACGCCCTGGACGATCTCCACGCACGCCTCGACCGGACCCGCTGGCCCGACGAGCTGCCCGGGGTGGGGTGGGACTACGGCATTCCGCGCGGCTACCTGAAGGAACTCACGCACTACTGGCGGCACGCGTACGACTGGCGGGCGGCGGAGTCACGGCTGAACCAGTGGCCGCAGTTCACCACCGAGATCGACGGCGCCACCGTCCACTTCGCCCACGTCCGCTCCCCCGAACCCACCGCGACGCCGCTCCTGATGACCCACGGCTGGCCGGGGTCGGTCGCCGAGTTCCTCGAGGTCGCGGGCCCGCTCACCGACCCGCGCGGGCACGGCGGCGACCCCGCCGACGCCTTCCACCTGGTCCTTCCGAGCATCCCCGGCTTCGGCTTCTCGGGCCCCACACGGGACACGGGGTGGGAGTTCCAGCGGGTGGCCGCCGCGTTCGCCCAGCTGATGGAGCGCCTCGGCCACGACCGGTACGGGGTCCAGGGCGGCGACTGGGGCGCGGGGATCTCGCGCGAGCTGGGCCGGATCCGACCGGACCGGGTCATCGGCGTCCACCTGAACCTGCTGCCGAACTCGACCCCCACGCGGGAGCCCGCACCCGAGGAGCTCGCGGCCCTCACTGCGGACGAGCGCGAGCGCACGCTGGCGTCATGGGCGCGCTTCCAGGCGTGGAGCCGAGACCGGCAGGGCTACGCGGACATCCAGTCGACCCGCCCGCAGACCCTGGCGTACGGCCTGACGGACTCGCCGGTGGGCCAACTGGCCTGGATCGTGGAGAAGTTCAAGGAGTGGACCGACTCCGGGGACCGCCCGGAGGACGCCGTCGACCGCGACCAGATGCTCACCAACGTCATGCTGTACTGGCTCACCGGCACGGCCGGGTCGGCGGCCCGCATCTACTACGAGCGGGCGCACGCCGACTACCAGGGCACCCCGCCGCGGCCCTCGCCGACGCCGACCGCGCTGGCCGTCTTCCCGCACGACAACTTCGTACCGCTGCGGCATATCGCGGACCGGACCAACAACATCGTGCAGTGGACGGACCATGACCGCGGCGGGCACTTCCCCGCGATGGAACAGCCGCGACTGCTCGTCGACGACATCCGCCGGTTCTTCCGGGCCCTGTAGCAAGGCCGGGCGGCGGGTGCCGAGACGGCCGTCCCCGCACCCGCCGCCTCATGCGATCCGGCTGCCGGTCGGTCCTACTTCCCGGCTGTTCCGGGCTTTCCGCCGAGGGACTCCTGATAGATGTCCGCGTGGGTGCGCGATTCCTTGATCAAGCCGTCACAGAAGGCGGCGACGTCGTCGCCGATGAGTTCCAGCACTCCCTTGCGCGCCGCGACGCCCCCCTCGAAGAAATCGACGATCCCCGGGAGCAGGGGCCCGTCGGGCAAGTCGACCGGTCCGACCTTGAAGAAGTACTTCTGCATCTCCTTGTAGACGATCTGGTAGTCCGGTGGCAGCGCCTTGACCCGCGCCTGGTGCGCCCGCCACTCCTTCTTGCCCTCGATGATGTCCTGGATTCCCACGTCAGCCTCCCAGCCGGCCCAATTTCCTCGCGACGTTCCGGTTCAACTGCTCGCGCCACCTGTCCCGGTAGTCGCGGGACCCCTCGCCACCGGCCAGCGCCGCACAGAAGCCCTTGATGTCGCCGCCGAGTACCTCGTGAACGGACTGCCCGTCCGCCGCCGTCTCCTCTAGGAGCCCCAGGGCGCCGTCGAGGATCGGCATCAGGTTGCGGCCCGTGAAGTCCCCGTAGGGGGTGAGGTGGAGCTTGATCTGGCCCCACGCCTCCTGGTAATCGGCCGGCAATGCCTCGGCCCGGACTTCGAACGCCTTGTATTCCCTGGTGAGGTCGCTGCCGGTAATGGTTTCCCAGAAAGTCATCGCCCGCCCTCCTTCAGCTTGTCGATTCGTGAGGAGAGGTACTGCCATTTCATCCAGAACCTCCCGAGTTCTTCGCGGCCCGCGTCGTTGAGTGCGTAGAACTTGCGCGGCGGACCCTTTCCGGACGGCTTCTTCGTCACCTGTACGAGCCCGTTCTTCTCCAGGCGCAGCAAGATGGTGTAGACGGTCCCCTCGACGACGTCGGTGAAGCCGAGTTCGTTCAGCCGACGCGTGATGGCGTACCCGTAGGTCTCCTCGCCGCCGATGATTTCGAGCACGCAGCCTTCGAGCGTGCCCTTCAACATCTCCGTCAGGTCGTCCATCGAGGACCTCCCCTCCGATCCCCCAGTACTGCGTAGCACCGAGTACCACTACACAGTATCACGGAGTAGCTCGACAGACGGGAAGCGACCACACGAGGCTCCGCCCACACCACCCTCCACACACGGGGCTCCGGCCCCCACTGCACAGCGCCCTGTCCTGACGCCACCCGTGCCACTACATTTGACGTCATGACTGCCATCACTCTGCGGATCCCCGACGCGATGGACCAGCCGCTGCGGGACGCCGCAGCCGACGCGCCGTCGCTGAACGACTACATCCTGCGAGCCGTACGTCGGCAGATGACGCTCGACGCCGGCCGCAAGCTCGCCCTCCTCGCGCCCCTCGACCTCGACGGCGAGGGCGACTCCCTGTGACGATCGGCAAGGGCGACGTCTGGGACGTCGACACCGGCAAGGGCAACCGCACGGTGCTCGTCGTCAGCCTCGACGGCCTCGCCGAGGCGTACGGCGCCGTGGTCGCCCTGGTCCTGCACGCCCCCGCCGTGCACCCCGACACCGCGATGAGCGTGCGCCTGACCGCGCCGGTCGACGCCTCGGTCGTCGCGGTCAACGTCCTGCAGCTCTCCGCGTCCCGGTTCGAGACGGGCACGCTGCTCGGCAACATCGGCCCCGAACAGCAGTCCCTCGTCGACAACGCGCTCCGCGCCGTACTCGACCTCTGAGCCCGTGCGGTGCCTCAGCACCGCCTGATCGCGCCCTCGGTGAGGGCGGCCAGGTCGCGGTATCCGTCGACCGCCATGGTGAGGTCGGCCTCCGCGAGGATCGACCGCAGTACGTGCACGATGCCGTCGACGCCGCCCAGGGCGAGGCCGTAGGCGTAGGGGCGGCCGATGCCGACGGCGCTCGCGCCGAGTGCCAGGGCCTTGACCACGTCCGTGCCGGTGCGGACGCCGGAGTCGAAGAGCACCGGCAGGTCACCGGCCGCTTCCACGACGCCGGGCAGGCAGTCGATCGCGGGCAGTCCGCCGTTGGCCTGGCGGCCGCCGTGGTTGGAGCAGTAGATCCCGTCGACGCCGTAATCCCGGGCCCGGCGCGCGTCCTCGGGGTGGCAGATGCCCTTGAGGATGAGCGGCAGGGTGGTCAGGGAGCGCAACCAGGTCAGATCGTCCCAGGTCAGTGACTTGCCGAAGACACCGGCCCAGTGCAGCACACCCGCGCGGGGGTCGGCGTCGAGGTCCGCGTCCACCTGGGAGCGGAAGTGCGGGTCGCTGGTGTAGTTGGCCAGGCACTGGCCGCGGAGCTGCGGAAAGTTGGACGTGGCGAGGTCACGCGGCCGCCATCCGGGCAGCCAGGTGTCGAGCGTGACGACGATCCCGGCGAACCCGGCGGCCTCGGCCCGGCGCACCAGGCTCTCGGCCAGATCGCGGTCGGTCGGGGTGTAGAGCTGGAAGAGTCCGGGGGTGCCGGAGAACTCGGCCGCGACGTCCTCCAGGGGGTCCACGCTCAAGGTCGAGGCGCACATCGGCACGCCGGTGCGGGCCGCGGCGCGCGCGGTCGCCAGGTCTCCGTGGCCGTCCTGGGCGCACAGCCCGACGACGCCGATCGGGGCCATGAAGACGGGGGCCCGCCAGCGGGTCCCCCACAGCTCGACCGACAGGTCCCGTTCGGTGGCACCGACGAGCATCCGCGGCATCAGCCCCCAGTGGTGGAACGCCTCGGTGTTGGCCCGCTGGGTGTGCTCGTCGCCCGCGCCGCCCGCGACGTACGACCACACCGAGGGAGGCAGCGCCTGACTGGCACGTGCTTCGAGTTCCGCGAACGTCATCGGCAGGGTGGGCAGGACACCGCCGAGACCGTTGAGGTAGATCTCGTTCTGGTAGTTCCCGAACGGCGGGTGTGTCACGGGCTGCGTCCCCTCATGATGGCGCGCGGCACGTGGGAGCCCGGGGCGAGAGGCCGGGCGGCCGCCGCGCGGGTGATCGGCTGCCGCGCAGCGTAGGCGATCTACGAAGTCACGTCACCAGGGCGGGGCGCGCCGCCGGGAGACAAGGCCGTGCACCTCAGTCGAAGCGCAGGATGCGCGGGGCGAAGGTCCCCTCGGGGCCCCCGGCCCGGCCGACCGCCCACACCGTCGCCGTGCCCGGTACCGACGCGAGGCGCAGCGAAGAGGAGTCGCCCTCGCCCGCCACCACCGGTTCGCTGTACTCGGTGAAGGACTTGCCGTTCCAGGCGAGGAAGTCGGGGCCGGGGATCAGCGGCGGCGTGCTGCCCGGCGGGCCCCACTTCAGCGAGCGGGCCACCGCGATCCAGCCGAGTTCGCCGGACGCGGTGGGCGCCAGTGAGGTGATCCCGCCGAAGTCGGCGGGTATGCCCACCCGGTTCCACGTCTGGCCGTCGAAGCGGACGAGGAGGGGCGGAATCGGCCGGCCCGGCGGGCCTCCGACGAACCCGCCCGTGCCGCCCGCCCACACCTCGGTCGGCGAGACCGCCAGGATGCTGCCCACGGCCGACCGCGGGAACCCGTCCACGCGCGTCTGCTGCCACGCCTTCCCGTCCCAGTGCGACACGGCCGCGCCGTCGTTGGCGGCGCCCGCGGCCCAGACGTCGTCGGCCGCCTTGACGTGCAGGCCGTACACGACTCCCGGCGGCACCGGCATGTCCTGCCAGCCGCGTCCGTCCCAGCGCAGCAGTGCCTGCCCGCCGTCCTTGCCACCGATCAGCCAGGTCTCGCCGCCGCCCGCGACGACCTTGTCGAGGCGGACCCCGCTCGGCGGTCGGCTGTCGCGCCAGGAGGTGCCGTCGAAGCGGAGCAGACGGCTGCCTCCCGCCGAGTCGCGGCCGACGGCCCAGCCGGAGGCCGGCGAGGCCGCGGCGATGGAGAGCAGCTCGCCCTGCCAGCGGATCCCGGGCAGGCTCTGGCGCTGCCACCCGGTGCCGTCCCAGCGCAGCACCAGAGGGAAGCCCGGCGCCTCCCGGCCGACGGCGTCGGCACCCACCGCCCAGGCCCGGTCGGGGCCGAACGCCACGGCCTCGTTCAGGGCGCTCTGCGGGCGCAGTTGCGCCGGGACCGGGACGTGCTGCCAGGACGGGGCCTGCGCCGCGGCCGCGCTCATGACGGCCACGAGGGTCATGGCGACGGCGAGGGCGGCGACGAGGAGCCTGCGTGGGACCGTCGGTCTCGGTGCCACGGTCGGTCTCAGAGCCATGGTCGGTCTCGGTGCCATGGTCAGCCTCCCAGCCGCTCGCTCATCAGGTTCGGTTTCGAGCCGTAGATCTCGACGGTCCCGAAGGACAGGAGTGCGGACCCGGCCTTCGCCAGTGCGCGGGGTTTGACGTCGATCGCGTTGGTGCGCTCCGGGCCGCGCGTGAAGGTGGTGCGGCGGCCGTCCACGCGTGCGTACTTCGACTGGAACGCGCGGTCGCTGCGCACGGGCAGCCACAGCGCCCCGTCCGGGCCGCGCACCATGTTCTCGGTGTAGGTGTCGCCCAGGGGCGGGTAGGTGGTGCGCCAGGTGTGGCCGTTCCAGGTCATGAGGTAGGTGCGGGCCACGCCGTCGGTGAACTGGCTGCCGCCGATCGTGACGCGGCCGGAGCGCTCGGGCAGGATCGTGTGCACATTGCTGTTCGGCGGCAGCGGCACGTCCGCGTACCGCCACCCCGTGCCGTCGTGGCGCAGGACAGTCCTCTCGCCGGTGCGGGTGCTCGCCCAGGCCCAGACGTCGGTGGAGGTGCGCGCGGTCACGCCCATCAGGAACAGCACGTCGTCCGGGGTGGACTCCGTCCTCCAGCGGGAGCCGTCGTAGTGCAGCACCTTCAGCCCTGTGTCGTCCTCGCCGACCACCCAGGCGCCGCCCGGTACGGCGGTGAAGTCCTGGTAGACCCACAGGGTCTGCGGCAGCGGGACGGCGCTCCACCGTCCCGCAGCCGACCGGCGCAGGATCTCGCCCTCACCCGCGCGGTTGTGGAAGATCCACACCTCGTCGCCGACGAACTGGACGTCGCCGAGCCAGCCCGGCTCACCGGCACCGGGGAAGGTGGTGTCCCGGCTCCACTCCGCGCCGTCCCACCGGTACAGCGCCGGCTTCAGATCGCCGAACTCGCCCTCGTACGCCGTCGCCCACGCCTCGCGCGGCCCGCGTGCGGCGAGGTCCTTGACGGTCACCGGCGGGGCGGCGGCGGGCACGGGCAGCGCCGACCAGCCCGGCGTCACCGCCGCGGCCTGCGGCGCGGGCGCGGTCGGCGACACCACCGCGGCACACGCGAGCACGAGACAGACCAGGAGCGCACGGAGACCGTTCACGAAACCCCCCAGGACGTGAAGGTCGCAGAGCCTATTGGCGTTGCCCACCCGTGAACAGTCGGCATTCGGCCATCACCGTTCCCTTTGGGGGCCCGTGGCTCCAGGAGTCGCTAGCGGCGCCCGCCGCACTCCCAGTCGTGGACCTCGATGTCCGCGTACCGGTCCTCGGTCAGCACGGCGCGCGCCGCGTCCGCGTCCTCGGCCTGCAGCAGCACCGCCGTGCCCAGCCAGGTGGCGCCGTCGTCGGACAGGAGCGGCCCGTAGGCGATCAGGTCGTCCCGGTCGGACGGCACTTCGGTGTCGGCGGCCGGTCCTGAGCCGAGGCCGAGGACCAAGTACCGATTGCCGCCGGTCAGTCCGCCGGGGAAGTCCCACATCGTGCGCCCCAGCAGGTTGCGCCAGCGGCGAAGCAGCACGTCACGGTACGCGCCGGCCTGGTAGTTGGGCTCCTCGAAGGCGAACGCGCGGGCGGCGGCGGGGTCCGGGGCGTCGACGATGTGCACGCTGCCGGTGGGCGTCTCGCCGTCGGCGGCGAAGCACGGGCCGCGCGCGATCAGCTGCTTGGCGAAGTCGTCCATGTAGGACCAGTGCGCCTCCTGCAACTCCTCGCGCAGGGGCAGGGATGCGGGCCGGTCCCGGTGGTAACAGAAGAATTCCATGTGGAGAGACTCTCCCAACGTACGACTGTGATCAACTGGCAGGGGGCCCGGGCTTCAGTCCGTGGCCGGTCTCCGGTCCGTGGCCGGGCGTCAGTCCGTGGCCCAGGGCTTGAGCTTCTCCGGGTTCCGTACGGCCCAGATGTGCTTGATGCGGTCCCCCACGACCTCGAACGCGAACACGCCGATGGTGGCGCCGTCCTGCTGCGCGACCAGGCCCGGTCGGCCGTTGACCGTGCGTTCCAGGAACAGCAGGTCCGGCACCCGGCCGACGATGCCGATCAGGCCGTGGGCGATCTGCTCGCCGCCCGCCACCGGGTGGAGCGAGGCGGCGACACGGCCACCGCCGTCACCGGTCGCCCTGGCATCGGGGTCGAGAAGGCCGATGAGGGCGGTCAGGTCCTTGGCCTGCCACGCCTGCTTGAAGTCCCTGACGACTCCCGCCTGTTGGGCGGCCGGGGTCGTGGGAGGCGCCGAGTCGCGGACCCGGCGCCGGGCCGACGAGGCAAGCTGACGGCAGGCCGCGGGGGTCCGGCCGACGATGTCCGCCACCTCGGCGAAGGAATAGCGGAAGACGTCGTGCAGGATGAACGCGACGCGTTCGGCCGGGGTCATCGACTCCAGGACGACGAGGAACGCCATGGTGATCGACTCGTCGAGGGTGACCCGGTCCGCCGGGTCGGCGGTGGCCGTGGCGGCACCCGACCGCCCGTCGACCCACTCGGCACGACCGGGCAGCGGCTCGGGGATCCACTCGCCCACGTAGCTCTCCCTCCTGACCCGTGCCGAACGGAGCAGGTCGAGGCAGATGCGGCTCGCGACCTTCGTCAGCCAGCCGCCGGGCGACGCGATGGCCTCCTGCTGCGGCAGGGACATGGCATACCAGCGGGCGTACGTCTCCTGCACCACGTCCTCGGCGTCGGCGAGCGATCCCAGGAGCCGGTACGCGACGCCGATCAGCTGCCGTCGCTCGCTCATGATCGCGTCGAGGCCCGGATCGAGCAGTCCGGGTCCGGAGTCGGAAGGGGTGGTCATGGTGCGGTCGGCTCCCTCGGTCGTGTGCGCGGTCACCTCTACGACGATCCGGCCCCGCGAAATGTGAGATCGGGGCCGCACCGGGCTCACATCTCGCCGGGCTGTGCCGTCGGTGAGGTGTCGCGGCCACGTCGGCGGCCACCTCCGCACGGCTTCCGCCCCGACACTCGTCCGCCCCGCCATCACGCGCCCTCTAGGAGCAACCCACCATGACCACCACGACCGTCCTCAGCGAGCTGGCCGGCGACTACGTCCTCGACGCCGCCCGGAGCCGGACCGGGTTCGTCGCCCGGCACACCATGGGCACCAGGGTGCGTGGCCACTTCGAGGCCTTCGAGGGCAGCGCGCACCTGGACGGCGACGACCCGTCGAGGTCGAGTGCCGAGCTGACCGTCCGGGCCGCGAGCATCCAGACCCACAACCCGAAGCGCGACGAGCCCCTGCGCACCAAGTTCCTGGACGCGGACGCCTACCCGTACCTCACCTTCCTGTCGACCCGGGTGGCCCAGGTCGACGGGACCCGCTTCGAGGTCACCGGCGACCTCACCGTCCGGGGCGTGACCAAGCCGGTCACCGTCGGCTTCGAACTGACCGGCGCCGAGCAGGACCCGGCGCACGGGCTCCGGGTCGCCTTCCGGGGCAGCGTCACGATCAACCGCAAGGACTGGGGCGTGAATTGGAACGCCGCGACCGGGGTCATGGTCGCGGCGTCGGTGACGCTGGAGTTCGACGTCGTCGCGGTCCGCCGGTCCTGACCCGCCCGTTCCATGTGCGACGCGTCGCCGTCGGCGTACCGCGGCGCAGGCTGTGACCATCCCAAGATTCACTCGTTTGACGGAGGGCAGCGGCAGATGTCATCAGCCTTTGGGAGGCGACCTCTCCATGCCCACGTCCGACGCCCGCACCTCGGGTCCCGCACAACGGATCTCTCTCGGCCAGGCCGAGGCGGCCCTCGTCGACCGCTACACCAACCTGGTGCGCCTCGCCTATCTGATGCTTCCGGTCGCGCTCTCCCGGCACCGTCGCGTCCTCGTCGCGCACGCACTGGTACAGCGCGCGCTGCCGGGGTCCTGGAGCTTCCGTTCGCGGGACACGACCGCGCGGGTCCCCGCCCAGCGCAAGGGCGGCGAATCCTCCGGTGCGACTTGGCTGCTCCTTCAGGTCGTGCGGGCGGCGTTGGCGTACGAGCGGCGTCCGCGCGGCTGGCCGAAGCGGCTGCCGCCGCCGAGGGCGCTGAGGCTGGTGCTGCCCGTGGTGTGGGGGCTGCGGCTGTTCCCGCGGGCGGGCAGTGTCGACGAGGTCGCGCTCGGGCAGGCCTGCGCCCAGTTCTCCCCCGCCGCCCGCGCCGCGTTCGTGCTGCGCCGCCTCGACGGGCTCGCGGACGCGGAGGTCGTGGAGCTCCTCGACGCCTCGGGCGCCGAACGGCCACGGGACGCACTGCGCGCCTCGTACCGCCTGGAGGAGACGGCGGGACCCACGGCCGAATCACTGCTGCGGTCCCGGGAGTTCGACGCCTGCTCCGTGCAGACCCGCCCCACCGACCTGCTGCGCCGCAGGCGCCGGGTGCGGCTCGTCTGGACAGCGGTGGCGCTGCTGCTCCTCAGCGGCCTGGTACTGACCGGCCTGGAGGCGAAGGGCGGCACGGAGTCCAGCCCCTCCACGGGGCCCGCGGCGGCCACCGCGGACCGGCTGCTCCGCACCCCCGCCGCGGAGTGGGCCGACACCGCCCGCGTCGACTTCACCGCCTGGCCGCCCCGCGGACCACGGACGGACGACCGCGCCCTGCTCGGCCGCGCCCTCGCGGTCTGGAGCGACCCGGGCCGCGGCGTGCGCGTCACGTCCGCCCCGGCCACATCCACGGAACCGCCGGGCCGGGCACCGAGGTTGCTGTACGCCGGTGTCGTCGACGGCCGGACCGTCGTCCTCTTCCACGACGCCGAGCGCGTCATCCGGTACAGCGAGGACTCATCCGGCGACGAGCCCGCGCTCGACTTCGCCCGCGCCGACAACGCCGGCGTGACCACGGCCGCCGCGGTCGCCGTCAGCCGCGACGACGGCCGCACCCGGTACCTCACCGCGCCCTGGATCGCCGAGACGCACACCCGTGACCTGCTGCGGCCGACCGCCGCCAGCACACCCTTGAAGGTCTCGGCCGACGGGGTCACCGCCCCCGTGCCCGACCCTGCCATCGGCCGCTCCTGCGACGCCTGGCCCGCGCTGCAACTGCGCTCCTCCTCGCGCATCGTGGAGAAGCACGCGTTCCTGGTCACCGACCTGGGCGGCCTGCTGCCCGTCCATCTGACGTACACGCCGCTGCCCGGCTCCCGCGCCCCCGCGCGCCAGCCTCGCGAGGCCATGAGCCCGCAGGCGCTTGCCGGTTGGGCGCGGACCGCCTGCCAACTGCCCGAGCTGCGTCGGGGCACGCGGTCGGTCAACGTCTGGGACTTCGCCGAGCAGGACCTGCCGGAGAACGACGGGCGGGCCCTGTGGTCCTGCGCCCGCGCCACCACCTGGCGCGGCCCCGGCGACGTGCTCCTCCAGTTCAAGGCACCGGCCGCGCGGGCCACGGCTCCGGCTCCCGTGATCGCCCGCGCCCGGTCCACCGCCGCCTGCGGCCGCTTCGGCCAGCACGTCGTGGCGAGCACCACCTGGCGGGCGGACTCGGGCAAGCGGTATCTGCTGGCCGCCGGGAGCCGCGAGGTCACCGGCATCGACGTCACGGGGGACGTGGACGTCTCCGAGCCGGGCCGGACCCTGGCGGAACCGGCACCACGCGACGCGCACGCCCGGGTGCGCGCCCGGCTCAGCACCGGCGAGACCTTGGCCCCGCCCGGGGCGTGACCGAGATACGCGCCAAGGGGCAACCGGAGATGGTGGTGGACTTCGTCCGGCGTGCGGTGGTTCCTGCTGCTCTTCCGTGAGGATCCGACTGGGCCTCGGTCAGTCGATGCCTTCGACGATGCGGAAGTCGCGCTCGACGCCGTCGGAGAGGGCGGCCAGCGCCTCCTGGTAGGCCGCACTCTCGTACGCCGCGACGGCCTGCTCGAAGCTGTCGAACTCGACCAGGACGGTGCGCTCGGCAATTCCGGCGTCACGCGCCACGACCCGACCGCCGCGGACGAGCGTCCGCCCGCCCGCGGGCGCGACGGCCAGACCGGCCAACTTGTTGTAAGCAGCCAGCTTCTCAGGGTCGGAAATGGTGCGGTAGACGCTGACCCAGTAGCCCTTGGGCATGGAACCTCCAGAGTTGAGATGAGTGCATCTGACTTACGGGACTTGCGGGTTGGCGGTCTCGGACGAGCGTCGGCGGGCGAGAACGAGGCTCGCCAGCGTCGTGATCGCCATGGCGCCGATGCCAAGCACGCCCATCGCCACGAACAGTTCGGCCAGGTCCGACCGGGCCGCCGCGAACAGGACGAACCCGCCGCCGACCACGACGGCGCTGCCGGCCAGGAGCTGGGGGTCGGCGATTCGCGTCCGGACCCGCGGCGTGAGCTTGCCGGCGACGAAACCAAGGACCGAGAACGGGATGAGGACCAGCCCGGCGACGAAGGTCGTAAGACCGAAGCCGTAGCCGGCGCCGTGCGGCGTGCGGCGTGCGGCGTGCGGCGTGCGGCGTGCGGCGTCTGCGCGTACCGGGTGATGAGCGTGAGCAGGAGGTACATGCCGATCCCGCCGACGAACATGGCGAGGTTCGCCCCGGCGACCGCCGGGTGCCGCACCGCCCGCACATCGACCAGGGGCGTCGTGCTGCGCAGCTCGATGACGGCCCAATCGTGGCCCGCCGGTGCGGACCGGCTCCGAGCCGGCCCAGGACCGGCGTCGCGACGGCACCGCTGAGCAGCGCGACGGTCAGCGTCCACTGTGCGCTGCCGAGCGAGACGTGGAACGAAGCCGCCACGCTGGTGATGAGCGGCGTCCCGAGGCTGGCGACCGCCGCCACGACCAGAGCGATGAACATCAGGGCGGGGACTAACAGCCGCGCCTCGGAACGCGCCACCGGTAACGGCTTCACCGCGGCCCCGTCGACCGGCTGTCCGGTCACTGCTTCGGCCCTTCGCGGTCCTGGCTTTCGAGCTCCGCCAAATGCCTCAGCGCCGGAAGGGCCGCCACCAGCGCCTCGACCTCGTCGCCGGTGAGCCCGCCGATCAACCGCTCGAACGCGTGGACGCCCGCCTGGCGCCGCGTCCGGACATAGGAGGCGCCGGCCTCGGTCAGGCACACCAGCGTGACCCGCTTGTCGGACGCGTCGCCCCGCCGCTCGACCATGCCGGACTCCTCCATCACTCGGACCAGGGCGGTCATCGCGGGCTGGGTGACGCCCTCGACCGCGGCCAGATCGGTGATGCGCCGCGGGCCGGTCCGATCCAGGGTGGCCAGGGTGGCGGCGGACGTCAGGCTCATGTCCCGGGGCAGGCGTCTCGCGGCCCTGGTGGCCAGGCCGTAGAGGGCTGCCCCGATGGCGGCGGACGCGCCAGGAGCGGCGCCTTGACGACTCACGCCAGAAGCATAGCACTTTTATATTCATAGTTTATGGACATGGTCGACTGGCGGGGCGGGGTTGGTGATGGTTCTTGTGGGCCCTCGCCGTAATTCAGAGGGATACCCGAGCTGTTCTGCGAGCGGCAGAACACCGGCCGGGCCGGGCTCAACGATCACTACAGTCCGGTCTCATGACGACGATCACGACGCGTGCGGTCGAGTATCCGGCCGACGGTTTGACGATGGTCGGGCACCTCGCGCTCCCGGCCGGTGTCGACCTCCGGCCCGCGGTGCTGCTCGGACCAGAGGGCATGGGGCTCAGCGATGTCGAGCGCCGCCGGGCCGATGCTCTCGCCGAGCTGGGATACATAGCGCTGGCCTTCGACCTTCATGGCGGGCGCTATCTGGGCGACCCCGAGGAGATGCTGGCCCGCTGCCTGCCGTTGCTCGCAGACCCCGACCGGATGCGGGGCATCGGCCATGCGGCGCTCGACGTGTTGCGCACCGAACCGCGGACCGACCCCGACCGGATCGCCGCCGTCGGCTACGGCACCGGGGGCGCCGTCGGGCTGGAACTCGGGCGCGACGGCGTCAACCTGCGCGCGATCGGGACAGTCAACGCAACTACCACGGGCCGACCGGGCGAAGCGGCGCGCATTCGCTGCCCGGTGTGGGCCGGGGTCGGGTCGGAAGACCCGATCATGCCGCCCGCGCAACGGAACGCGTTCACCGCCGAGATGCAGGCTGCGGGCGTCGACTGGCGCCTCACGGTATACGGCGGCGCCTTGCACGCCTTCCACCACCCGCCGGTCGACCACCCCGCGGTCCCCGGCGTCGGCTACCACCCACGGCACGCACAACGAGCCTGGCGCGACGTCGTCGACCTGCTCGCCGAGTGCCTGCCCGTGACGGGGGATCTGGGGCATGCCCCGGATAAGCAGGCCGGCCCCGGGCACTGGACTGCTTGAACAGGCGAAAGGTGTGTTCCAGACCGGATCTGCGCAGCTAGCTGGTGGCAGAGTCCAGTACGTCGTAGCTGGCGTGCCCCTCGAAGAACGGGGTACCTGCGGCAACGGGACTGGTGCCGAATCCGGAGGCCAACGCGGTGGCGCCCTGCCCTGTCAGCGTCATCGGAACCGCCTCCGCCTTGACCTTGGTCAGGGAGAGCGTCACTCCCGCGTCGGTTGAGGTGAACATCTCGATGCGCCTGCCCTGGTGTTCCACGGTCCAGGAGGCACGCCGTTCGAGGTGCTGCCGGAGGGCAGTGGGCCGACGCGCGGGTGTCGGTGCGGGTGGTTAGCGTGGCGCTATGGCCTACGACGAGGTGCTGGCTGAGCGGGTCCGGGAGCGGCTGGGCGCGGCGGATCTGGATGCTGCGGAGAAGAAGATGTTCGGGTCGATGTGTTTCCTGGACCGGGGGAACACGGTGGCGGGGGTGGACGGGGACGATCTGTTCGTACGGGTCGATCCGGACGACCTGAGCGATGCGCTGGCCCAGCCCGGTGCGCGGCCCTTCGAGTCCCGTGGGCGGACGGCGGGCGGCTGGGTGTACGTGGCGGGCGAGGTGCTGGACGACGAGGTCCTGGACGAGTGGCTGCGGGCGGCCTGGGACGCCACGGCGGGGCTGCCTCCCAAGTAGGAGGTCAGGGGTTGTCTCCGGTGAGGGCGCGGGCGGCGCGGAGCAGGAGGTGTGCCGAGTCCTCCAGCTGGGCGGCGAGTTCGACTGCGGTTTCTGTGGTTTCTGTGGTTTCTGCGCTTTCCCGGGTCTGCTCGAAGGTGCTGGTGGGGTCCAGGCGCAGGAGCTGGGCGGCGAGTTGGTGGGGGGTGTTGGCGGTCAGGTCGATGGTGCTGGTGCGGTCGTCGACGGGGTGGACGCGGTCGGGCAGGGACCAGGTGCGGGCGTATTCGGCGGCGGCGTCGGCGGGCACGGTGGCGCGCACGGTGTAGCGGGTGGGGGCGGCGGCGATGCGCTGGGCGAGGTAGGTGGCCGGGTCGGGGGCGGGGAGTTCGCGCGGGGCGGTGCGGCGGCCGGTGGGGGCGGGTTCGGTGAGGCGGTCGATGCGGAAGGTGCGCCATTCGGTGCGGTCGGTGTCGTAGGCGATCAGGTACCAGTAGCCGGCGGCGGTCACCAGGGCGTGCGGTTCGGCGCGGCGCGGGCCGGTCGTCCCGTCGTGGGTGGTGTAGGTGAAGGTGACCGTCTCGTGGTCGCGGCAGACGGTGGCCAGCGTGGCGAGGACGGCGGGGTCGGCGCGTGCGCCGGTGGTCCAGGAGACAGGGGTGGTGGCGTTCTGCAGGGCGTCGACCTGGTGGCGCAGGCGGGCGGGCAGGACGTGGCGCAGCTTGGCCAGGGCGCGTACGGCGGTGTCCTCGACGCCGGTCAGGCCGGTCCCGTACGCGGTGGCGGTGGAGAGCACGACGGCCATGGCCACCGCCTCTTCGTCGTCCAGGAGCAGGGGTGGCAGATCGGCGCCCGCGGCCAGGCGGTAGCCGCCGTGGTGGCCGGTGGTGGCCTCGACCGGGTAGCCCAGTGCACGCAGCCGGTCGATGTCACGGCGGATGGTGCGCAGGGTGACACCGAGACGCTCGGAGAGTTCGGCGCCTGTCCACTCGCGTCGGGTCTGCAGCAGGGACAGCAGGCGCAGCATCCGGCCGGGCAGGTCCTGGGGCATGGCACGTCCTCGATGGGTCCCTTGAGCGGTTCGTTTCAGATTGCCAGGCTTTGGTGCCGCGAGATGTCCTAAAAGGCTCCTAGCGTGGATCTTGTCGGTGGTCATGAAGCATCCCGGCGCTTCGGCACCCGGCCACGGCCGGTGCGCGCCCGGCGGCGGCCCCCCTCCTGAGCGGCCCCCGCCGCCCTCATCCCCTGCCAGCCTCGCTTGAAAGGACAGCGCCATGAGCACCCCCGCTGGCGGCAGTGTCGTCTGGATCGAGATCGACACCGCCGACGTCACGGCTGTGAAGGACTTCTACTGCTCCCTCTTCGGCTGGAGCTTCCCCGCCATGCCCACCCCCGACGGCGGTACGTACCACCTCATACAGCCCGCCGGTGCCCCCTTCCCCACGGGCGGCATCATCGAAAGCGGCTCCGGGGAACGGGAGGGCATCGTCCTCAGTGCCGTCTCGATGGACGTGGCCGGTGACGCGGCCCGGCTGGGGGGCCTGGGAGCGACGGTGGTCGTGCCGCCGAGCAAGGCGGCCGACGGCGGCGACTACGCCCGCCTGACCGACCCGCGCGGCAACCTCTTCGCCATCTGGACCCCGCCGGGCCCGCCGCCCGGGGTGGACCCCGCTCAGCTCGACGCGAGCGCGTTCGCGCCGAAGCCCGGCTCCCTGGGCTGGTTCGAGATCGGCACACGTGACCTCGATGCCACCCGGACCTTCTACGCCCAGGGGCTCGGCTGGAGCTACGAGCCGGACCCCGGCGTGCCCGGCGAGACCTACGACGGCGTCCGCGCGGGCACGGCGCAGCCCAGCGGCGGCCTGCGCGAACTGGGCCAGGCCAAGGGCGTGGCGGACTACGCCATGCCGCTGTTCCTGACCGAGGATGTGCCTGCCACGGCCGACCGGGCCGTCGCCCTCGGCGCGCGCGTCGACGACGCCCCCACGGTCACCGCCTACGGCCTCACCTTCGCCCGCCTGACCGACCCGCGCGGCAACCGCTTCGGCCTCTTCGCCCCGCCCAAGGGCTGACCCGCCACCGGGCCCGGCCCCGCGGCCGGGCCCGCCCCGCCCGCTCGCGGCACGCGCTCGACGGGGCCTTCGCGCACAACAGACCAGGAGAAGACCATGAAGATCGCTGTTCTGGGCACCGGCGGCGGCGCCCGCGCCCACATCGCCAAGCTCACCGGACTGGGCCACGAGGTCCACGTCGGCACCCGCGACCCGAAGGCCACGCTGGCCCGCACCGAGCCCGACATGATGGGCACCCCGCCGCTCGGCCCCTGGCTCGCCGACCACCGCGGCGTCGAACTGCACACCTTCGCCGACGCCGCCGCCCACGGCGACCTGGTCGTCAACGGAATCGACGGCCGCAACGCGGTGGCCGCCCTGTCCGCCGCCGCCGAGCAACTGGCGGGCAAGACCCTCATCGACTACGCCGTGCCCTACGTCTACAACCCCGACATCGAGCGCCCCTGGCCCACCCCGTGGGGCGTCAATCCGATCCTCGACCCGTGCGACAGCGACAGCCTCGGCGAACAGATCCAGCGGGCCCTGCCCGACACCAAGGTCGTCAAGGCGTTCGTCACCCAGGAACAGGAGACCGTCGTCAACCCGAAGGCCATCGGCGGCGGCGACCACACCATGTTCCTCGCCGGCGAGCACGCCGACGCCAAGCAGCAGGTCACCGATCTGCTGAAGTCCTACGGCTGGACCGACATCCTCGACCTCGGCCCCCTCGTCGCCGCCCGCGGCATGGAGATGTACGCCCATATGCACGGCGCCATCGGCTTCGCCCTCGGCTTCGGCACCCACTTCGGAATCAAAGTCGTCCGCTGACCGGAACCTGCCTCGTCACTCGATCCTGACGTTGCCCCAGCACCCTCCTGTGCCGAGCGGCTCGGGGAATGCGTCGGCACGGATTTAAGGAGAACCAACCCTCCCTCAAACACCCCGTGTACGGCAGATGCACGCTCAACGAGCCCTACAACCACCCGCCGCGCTCCACGTGTCGAAACCTGCGAAACCCACGCCGGTGCCGCCGGCAAGCCCTCGCCGCCGGCACCGGCGGCACCGACACACGACACCAACGGAGCTCCCGTGCACCTGCGTTCCCGCTTACCGGTCGCCCGCCTGACCGCGACCACCGCACTCGCCCTCGCCACCCTGGCCCTGGGCATGGCGCCCGCCCACGGCGCGGACACCGCCCGCACGACCGACGGCCCGCCGGAGGCCGCCTACACGGTGAGCCTCACCAGCAGCGACAGCACGACCGACTACGCCCACCGGGACGTCGACCTGACCGGCACGGTGTCCCGCGCCGACGGCACCCCCGTGGCCGACGCGCCGGTCAAGCTGCTCAAGTCCGTGCTGTACGACACCTGGAACCCGTGGGGCGACCCCATCGACCCGACCGAGCGGGAGACCCTGAACCTGGGCACGGTCCGCACGGACGCCAAGGGGAACTTCACGCTTCGCGACGTCAAGGCGGACCGCTGGGAGGACAGGAACAGCGTCTTCCTGTTCCCCCGCCACCGCGTGGAGTTCCAGGCCTCCTACGACCCGGGCGACCCCACGGACAACGAGATCTACTTCGGCGACACCACGGTCGCCGCCCAGCCGGTCGCCAGCAAGATCACCTACAAGGTCAACCGCACCAAGGTGCGCAAGGGCGACACCCTGATCGTCACCGGCAAGGTCACCTGGCCCGCCGGGCACGGCCCCGTCGCCGGCACCCGCGTGCTGCTGCGGACGTACTACGAGTCGGCGTACAACGCGCAGACCAAGACCGACGCGAGCGGGAAGTTCACCGTCCGCGCCAAGATCCGCGACTACGACAACGAGTTCGTGGTCTTCTCCGCGCCCAAGGACTACTACATCGCCAGGGCCGCCAAGGACCTGCCCGTCAAGAACGTCACCAGGCCGGTCACCACCGGCGTCACCCGCTGACCGAAAGGCCGCCGGGCGGGGGCGGCACGTGCCCCGCCCGGCCACTCCTGCGCATCGGCCCGGCCGCGCCCTGGGCGACCGGCGCGGGACCGCTCGTGGCGCCCACGGTATCCGCCGGTGAGGTACCTGCCGGTTCCCATCCGAAATCTAGCTTGGGTTCTCGCCCCACTGTCCAAGGCCAGGAGAGTCATGCGAGTCATCACCCAGGAGTCACTCGGCGGTCCCGACGTCCTCACCGTCGTGGACGCGCCCGAGCCCCGGCCCCTCCCGACCGAGGTGCTCGTCCGCGTCAGGGCGATCGGCCTCAACCCGCTGGAGGCACGCCTGCGTGCCGGTGAGTTCCCGCTGATCGGCGAGCCGCCGTTCGTCCTCGGCTGGGACGTCAGCGGCGTGGTCGAGGAAGGGCCGCAGACGTGGCGGTTCCGGCCCGGCGACGAGGTGTTCGGGATGCCGCTGTTCCCGCGGGCGGCGGGCACGTACGCCGAGGTCGTGGCGGCACCGGCGCTGCACCTGGTGCGCAAACCGGCGTCGCTGTCGCACGTGGAGGCGGCGGCGCTGCCGCTCGTCGGGCTGACGGCGTGGCAGGGCCTCGTCGATCTCGGCGGCGTGAGCGAGGGCGACCGCGTCCTGGTCCACGGCGGTGGCGGCGGGGTCGGCCACGTCGCGATCCAGATAGCGAAGGCGCTCGGCGCGCACGTGATCACGACCGCAGGCGGGGCCAAGCGGGCATTCGTCGAGGGGCTCGGCGCCGACGAGGTGATCGACTACACGGCGGTCGACTTCACCGAGGCGGTCCGGGACGTCGACGTCGTGCTCGACACGATCGGCGGCGACACCGTCGAACGGTCCCTCGACGTGCTCCGCCCGGGCGGTCATCTGGTGACGGCGGTCGCCGAGGAGGACACGGCGCTCATCGCCACGTACGAGGCGGCCGGCCTGCGCTTCAGCGGCATCGCGGTCGACCCCGATCCGGTCGCCCTGCGAGGTCTCGTCGACCTCGTCGAACAGGGCGGGCTCCGGGTCCACGTGCAGAAGACGTTCCCCTTCGAGCACGTCGCCGACGCGCACCGGCTGCTCGACGGCGGTCACCTCCAGGGCAAGCTCGTCCTCACCCTCTGATCGACGGAGGCCGTGCTGGCACCCGGTGCCACAATGGATCTCGTACGACCGTCACAGCGCACCCGGCACCGGCCCGGCAGCGGAGCCGGGCCGAGGAGAGGAACACGAGCTGATGACGGACCGACACCGCGTCGAACGGGCGCCGGGGGCGGTCGCGCCGCCGTGGTCGCGCGCCGACGGCCTGATCGTCGTCGGCGTGACGGCCCTGGACCTGTTCGGCTACTCCCTCAGCGGCGAGGCCGAGGGCAACCCGGCCACGGTGCCCGGTCTCGCCGCGGTCGCCGTGTCGGGGCTGCCGCTGCTGTTCCGGCGTCGGCATCCGGGGGCGGCGTTCGCCGGGGCGCTGGCCCTGGCTGCGGTGATCGGTCTGATCATGGTGGGGCCTGGCGGGCTCTCCGCCGCGCTCGTCGTCGGCCTGTTCACCGTCGTGCGGAGCTGCGGTGTCCGGGGGACGGTGGCGGCGGGCGCGGCGAGCCTCGCCCTGCCGTTCGTCAGCCGGATCACCGGCCCGTGGCCCGCGCGGATGGACGTGGTGGGCACGGCCCTCGCCACCGCTCTGGTGATCGGCGCCGCGGCCGCGTTCAACCGCTGGCAGCGGGACGTGGAGGCGAACCGGCGGCTCCTCGCCGACCGGGCGGTTGCCGAGGAGCGCCGCCGCATCGCGCGGGAACTGCACGACATCGTGTCCCACCACATCACCACCATGCAGTTGATGGCGGGCGGCGCCCGGGCCAATCTCACGCACGACCCCGAGGTCGCGCGGGGCGCCCTGGTCACCCTGGAGGACTCCGGCCGCATGGCCCTGCGCGAGATGCGCCAGCTCCTCGACGTGCTGCGGGCGGACGACGAGCCCGACGACGCACCCCCGTCGCCCCAGCCCGGCGCCGCCGACCTCGACCGCATCGTCGCCGAGTCCCGCCTGGCGGGGCTGCCCACCGACTTCCGCGTCCACGGCGAGGAGCGCCCGCTGCCGCCGACCGTGGGCCTCACCGTCTTCCGCATCGTCCAGGAGGCCCTGACCAACGCCCGCAAGCACGCGGGCGAGGCGCGGGCCGAGGTGCGCCTCACGTACGCCGTCGACCGGGTCGACGTGGAGGTGCGCGACGACGGCGGAGGCGCGCTGGTGGCGGCGGGGCACAGGGCGCCGTCGCGTCCGGGGCGCACCGGGTACGGCCTGGTCGGCATGCGGGAGCGGGTCGCGCTGCACGGCGGCTCCCTCACGACCGGGCCGCTGGACGGCGGCGGCTTCGGGGTGACGGCGAGCCTGCCGCTGGCTCCGGGCGAAGAGGACGGGCTGCCGCGATGACCGAGTCACAGGGCTATGGAGCCGTTCCGTCCAGCGAGCCCGCGGACCCTGCTCTCGTCCCGTCCAGCGAGCCGTCGGACCACGCCGCCGTACCGATGAACGAGTCCACGGACCACGCCGCCGTACCGTCGAGCGAGTCCTCGCACCGCGTCCGAGTGCTCATCGCCGACGACCAGCCGCTGGTGCGCCGTGGACTCGCCCTCATCCTCACCCCCGACCCGGCGTTCGAGGTGGTCGGCGAGGCGGAGAACGGCGAACAGGCGGTCGCGCTCGCGCGTTGGCTGCGGCCCGACGTCGTCGTCATGGACATCCGCATGCCGGTGCTCGACGGGGTCAGGGCGACCGAGGAGCTGACGCGGGTGCTGCCCCGCTGCCGGGTGCTCGCCCTGAGCACCTTCGACATGGACGAGTACGTCGTGGGGGCGCTGCGCGCGGGCGCGTACGGGTTCCTGCCGAAGGACAGTTCGCCGGAGGAGCTGATCGCGGCGGTGCGCACCGTGCACGCCGGTGAGGCGGCCGTGGCCCCGCGCCTGCTCACGCGGCTCATCTCCACGTACGTCCGGGCCCCGGACCTGCCCCGGCAGGCCGCGCCGGTGGTGGACGTGGGCGAGCTGACGCCCCGCGAGGTCGAGGTGTGGCGGCTGATCGCGACCGGGCTCGACAACACGCAGATCTCGGAGGCGCTGGACATCAGCGTCTCGACGGTCAAGAACTACATCACCAGCATCTTCGTCAAGCTCGGTGTCCGGGACCGCGCGCAGGCGGTGATCGCCGCCTATGAGTCCGGCCTGGTCGAGGCGGCCGCCCGGGCGGCGGACGGTCGAGGGGCGGACGGTCGAGGGGCGGACGGTCGAGGGGCCGCAGGGGCGGAGCCGCGCGACGGATCGACGCCGTGACGTAGAGCCCTGCACACAGGGGCGAAGGCGGCTACCGTGGTGCGGGTGCTTGGGAAGTAGGCACATCGACAAGTGACTTGACGGCTGAAGCGGGGAAAGGGTTCGGCCGCGAGTGTCCACGGACACGCGTGTGTCCACGGACGGCTGATGTGTGCTGTTCCCAGGCTACGAGGAGACCGAACCGTGAGTCAGGATCCCCTGGACCCGACCTCGAACGACCCCGGCCGCGAGGCCGACGCACCGCCCACGCCGCCCGGGCCTCTCCCCGCGACCGGCACGATGCCGGGGCCCAGGCAGCACGATGTCGCCCTGCGCAACCGCCAGTTGGCACACGCCTGCGTGGAGCGCGCCCAGGACATCCTGATCGGCCGCTACCGGCTCGATTCGTCGCAGGTGGCGTTCGACCTGCTGCGCCGGACGTCACAGCGCATGAACATCAAGCTGCACACACTGGCGGAAGCGGTGATCCGGGTGCCGGGCCCCGACGCGGACGCCGAGCTGTGGTTTCCCGGGCGGGCCCGCTACAGCCCGCCGCCGCTGCCGGGCCTGGCCGGGCCCGAGGGGGACCACAGCGGGCACGGGGCCGTCCTGAAGTCCACGCTGCGGCGGGTCCTGCACCTCACACAGGCCGGGATGGGCAACGTGCAGGTGGCGGAGCACGGGATGCTGCGCCTGGAGAGACACACCGGGCTGAGCCGGGAGTTCACCGACTTCTTCGCCTTCGTGCAGGACTCGACGACGGCGTGCGCACAGGCCGCCCAGGAGGGTCGGCAGGTGACGGTGAAGGACGTGGCGGTCGCGGAGGTCTTCGACGAGGACTCCCGGCACACCATCCTGCGGGCGGGCAGCCGGGGCTGCCACAGCGTTCCCCTGACGGGTCCGGGCGGTGCCGTGCTCGGCATGGTCTCCTCGCACCACGAACGCCCCCTGGCCGGCTTCACGCGCACGCAGCTCGACGAGTTGCAGGCCGTCGGGGAGCAGGTCGGCCGCTGGCTGGCCTGGCACCGCAACACCCGCGTCCTGGACGCCCTCGAACACCTCCACGCCGCAGCGGCCGCCCTGCGCTGACACGACGGGCCCGCCCGCTCACACCCGCCGCCACCGCGCGCACGCCCACGAGAAGAGGCCGAACGCCACCAGCGCGAGCGCCACCGCCACGAGCAGCCACGGCCCCGCCGGGGTGTCCCGGAACGAGCGCAGGACGTCGTCCATCCCCTTGGCCTCCCCCGGCTCGTGCCGCACGGAGGCCACCAGGACGAAGGCCCCGGCCGCGGCGAAGACGGCGCCGCGGCCGCTGCCGCCCACCACTCCGAGGGTGTCCACGGTCCGCCGTACGGGGGTGGGCATCTCGTGCGTCCGCAGGTGCTTGTGGTACTTGCGCCGCACCGCCCGGACCGCGATCCACACGCCGGCCACGGCCACGCCCGCGCCCACGGCGCCGACGATCCACTGCCCCGCGGGCCAGCCCAGCGCGGTCGCCGTCACATCGTCGCTCTGGCGGTCGGACGAGCCGCTGCCGCTGCCCTTGTCCCCGGTGACGTAGGCCAGGACGGAGTAGCCGACCACGCCGTAGAACACGGACCGGCCCGCCGACGCGAGGCGCTTCTTGGCCCGGTGGCCGTCCGGTCCCGCCTGCCCGAACAGCGCCTCCGAGAGCCGCCACAGGGCCATGCCCACGAGGGCGAGACCGAGGAGCCACAGCAGGGCGTTCCCGAAGGGCTTGTCGGCGATCTCCGTCAGGGCGCCGCCCCGGTCGGCCTGCCGCCCGCCGTCGTCGGCGAAGGCGATGCGCAACGCGAGGACGCCGACGAGCGCGTAGAGGACGCCCCGCGCCACGAATCCGGCGCGTGCGGCCGCCCCGACGCCTCGCCCCTTCGCCACTCGGCGCGCCTGTCGTGTCCCGTCGCGTACGACGCCGTCGAATCCCATGGCCCCGCGAGTGCCCCGGTAGCGCGCCGCGATGCGCGTGAATCGGACGGGCGCGGCCGCGGACAGGACCGCGAAGGGAGGCCGCGGACGGGACCACGAAGGGACAGGAGGAGCCGATTCTCACTCTGTGCCGTATACATGGGGGTCGTTGAAGCGCACGGAGCGGGGTAACCGGAGGGCAGACTGTGCCAACCGTGTGAGGGTGCGTCATGTCGGATGCTTCGCTGCGGGCCGTCGGCTGGGCCCAGTCCTTCCCCGTGTCCCGAGGCGTCAGAGCCGGGCGGGAGTGGGCCCGCGCCCACATGGAGTCCCTGGGGTGGGCGCGTACGGACCCGGACGCGGTGGACTCCGTCGTCCTCGCGGTGTCCGAGCTGGTCACCAACGCCCACCACCACGCCCGCACCAGCGCCCAGGTGGTGCTGACCTGGGACGGGAAAGGGCTGCACCTGACCGTCCACGACTCCGGGCCGGGGTCCCCCGCGCCGCGCCCGGCGGACGACACCAGCGTCAGCGGCCGCGGCCTGGCCATCGTGGACGCCCTCGCCGACACCTGGAGCATCCATCCCACGGCGGACGGCAAGACCATCACCGCCTGCTTCAAGGGCCCCGGCGACGCCCCCTGCTCCCGGCGCGAGGCCTGACGGCGCTCCCCCGCAAGGCCTGATTCCCTCCCTCCCGCGGAGAGCCTGACCTCTCCCCCGGCAAGCCGGACCCTTTCGCCCGGCCAGCCGAGCCTCTCCCGTGAAGAGCCCAGCCGTGGCGAAGGTATGGACTTGACCGCGAGGTCTCCCTACGCTCTGCCGCATCACGAACTGAGAGCGCTCTCAGCAACTCTGGTCCACCACACACCCGTTGGAACGACGAGAGGTCCCCCACTGTGAGACGCATCATCCCCGAAAGACGCACCACACGCCTCGGCCTGTCCGCCCTGCTCCTGATGGCCACCTGCGCCGGCACCGGACTCACCTCCGCCGCTGCCGCCGACCGCGAGACCACCGGCGACCGCACGTCCCGACCGCCCGCCTCCGCCGCTCTCCTGGCCGCCATGGAGCGCGACCTCGGCCTGACCCCCGCCGCCGCGCGCGAGCGGCTCGCCGACGAACGGCGGGCCACCACGACCGAGCGGTCGGCACGCAAGGCCGCCGGTGCCGCGTTCGGCGGCGCCTGGTTCGACGAGCAGCGCGGCGGGCTCACCGTCGCGGTGACGCAGCGGCGGGCCCTCGCCGACGTCCGCGCGACCGGCGCCGACGTCCGGCTCGTCGAACACAGCACCAGGGAGCTCAACGCGGCGAAGGCACGCGTCGACAAGCTCGACGCCCCCGCGGACGTGGCCAGTTGGCGCGTCGACCACAAGGCGAACCGCGTCGTCGTGGACGTCGTCGCCGGACATCGTGGCGACAACGATGTCAGCTCCTTCCTGCGGAAGGCACGAGCGATCGCGCCCGTGCAGGTGGCGACGGTTCCCGAAGGACCGCGGACCTTCGCGGCGGGGACGGTCGGCGGCGACCCGTACTACACCGGCAACGTCCGCTGCTCCATCGGCTTCTCGGTGCACGGCGGCTTCGTGACGGCCGGGCACTGCGGGCGCGCGGGCGCGTCGGTGCGCGGCTGGGACGGGTCCGCCATGGGCACGTTCCAGGGCTCCTCGTTCCCCGGTGACGACTACGCGTACGTGTCCATCGGGCACGGCTGGTGGACCGTGCCGGTCGTCCTCGGCTGGGGCACCATCCCCGACCAGCTCGTGCGCGGCTCGGCCGAGGCGCCGGTCGGATCGTCGATCTGCCGCTCCGGGTCCACCACGAAATGGCACTGCGGCCGGCTCCTCGCCAAGAACGAGACCGTCAACTACTCGGACGGCACGGTCGTGCACCAGCTCACCAAGACCAGCGTCTGCGCCGAAGGCGGTGACTCGGGCGGCTCGTTCATCAGCGGCGACCAGGCCCAGGGCGTGACCTCGGGCGGCTGGGGCAACTGCGGCAGCGGCGGCGAGACCTGGTACCAGCCGGTGAACGAGATACTCGGGCGCTACGGGCTGAGGCTGCACACCGCCTGATCGCGCACGACCCTTCGGCCCCGTCCGGCCGCACCCGGGCGGAGCCGACTCCGGGGTGCCGAAGGACCGCGCACGCGTCACGCGGCTTTCGGCACCCCGGACCTGCTCAGTCCTCCAGGGCGTCCACGACGTCGTCGAGGCGGACGAACTTGAAGCCCGTGGCCTCGCGTCCGGACTCCTGCGGGGTCTCGTCGCCGTCCTGGACGACGAGGAGCCCGTGCGGATACTTCGCGCCGAGCGGGGCGTTGAGCGCCGCGGCCCCGTCGCACTCCTCGGAGCCGTCGAGGGTCGCGGAGGCGGCGCTCACGCGGAAACCGCCCTCGTACTCGTTGTCCTCGCCGCGTTCGCGGTCGTACGCGGCGAAGGTGTTGTCGCCCTGGCTGGAGGCGAGGACGTATCCGTCGCCGTCGCGCTCGGTCAGGAGCGTGAGGCCTTCCACGTCCGCGGCGAGCCGCTTGCCGCCGTAGCCGGGGTCGGCGCCCGGCGCGCACTCGTCCGTGGCCTCGTCGTAGGTGCCCGGCACGCCGTACTCGCGGACCTTGTCGACCAGGGTGGGTGTGCCGGTGAGGTCGGCGCGCAGCCGCCAGATGCCGACGTCCTCCTGGCCCGCGTAGAGGGTGCCGTCGGACGGGTCCACGACCATGCCCTCGACCTGGGGCAGTTGGCCCGGTTCGGCGCACGGCGTCCAGGAGGTGCCGTCGGGGAGCCGGAAGGCCGACGGCAGGTCGAGGGTGCGTACGGTGCGGTAGCCGACCGTGCCGGACCGGCCGGGGAGCAGTTCGAGGAGCGCGACGCGGGTGCGCTCCCGCTGGCTGACGACGGCGTACGAGCGGCCCGTCGCCCGGTCGGTCCAGGTGGCCAGGCCGTAGGCGGTGCGTTGTTCGTTGATCTCCCCCTGGTCGGCGGAGAAGACGGGTGCGGCGGCCGGGTCGGTGACGTCGGTGAGCGGGCCGCCCGGGCGGTCGCGGTCGATGCGGTAGAAGCGCAGCCGGTCGTTGCCCCGGTCGCTGGTGACCGCGATGTCGGCGCGGCCGGTGGACAGCTTCAGGCCGGTGACCAGGTCGACGTTGTTGAATCGGCCGGGGGCGTCGCCGGGTGCCGGTCCTGCGGGCGCGGGCAGGTGCTGTATCTGCCGGGCGTCGAGGTCGTACACCCGTAGGCCGCCCTCCTTGGCCGTGGCGACGACCAGACTGCGGCCCGGGTCCGCGGTGTTCCGCCAGATCGCCGGGTCGTCGGCGTCGGAGTTGCCGCCCGCCTCGTCGTCGTACAGCGGCGCCGTCTCGGCCCGGGGTGTGAGCGCGGGCAGGGCGCCGGGCGCCTGCGCCTGCGCGGGGGCCGCCGCGGCGAGTGCGGCCAGGGCGGTGGCGACGGCGAGGACGCTCGGTCTGCGGATACGGGCCTTGGGCACGGAAGGGCTCCTTCGGTTCCTGACGGACGCGGTCCCTGCGGGACGCGGTCACGGCGGATGCCGTTCATGACGCGGATGCTGTTCGTGGCGGACTTCGGTTCGTCCCGTACGCGCGGGCACACCCGGCGTCCTGCGAGGCCGCGTGCGCACGCAGGCTCTTACGTGCTCATGCAGGGTGACGGGCGGAAGTACGCCCGCGGAAGAGGGCACGTCATGCGCGCGAACGGCATGCGCACGGCGGGGACACTGGCGCGAAAGCGCTGTCTCCCGGGCCCCCTCCCCCGGCCGACAATGGCGGCAGTCGGACACGGGACGGGGGAATCCGGTGAGGTACACGTGCTGCCCTGACGGAACGTGGGAGCGGGCCGCCGCCCGCCCGGCACCCGCGCTCAGGCCCGGCGTCGTCGGCTACCGCGGCTTCCGCTTCGACCTGACCAGGGCCCGGCGGCGGCTCGAACTCCCCGACTTCATGACGACGTTGGTGATCCTGTTCGGGCAGCGGCTGAGCGTGTGGGAGGCCGCGGGCGCCGGGCGCGCCGCCAAGTCGACGTACACCTCCGTGTACGCGGGGATGCAGTCCCGGGCCCGGCTCGGCGAGCACGACGGGCGGCTCAGCGGCGTGGAGGTGGTGATCGCCCCCTGGGCGGCGTACACGCTCTTCCGTACGCCGATGAACGCGCTGGCCAACCAGTTGGTGGAGCCCGCCGATCTGCTGGGTCCCCGGTTCCGCGGCCTCGACGAGCGGCTCGACCTGTGTCCGGACTGGGCCTCGCGCTTCGCGCTCCTGGACTCGACGCTCACGAGCTGGCTCCAGGACGGGCCGCACGGCTCGGCGGAGGTGCTGTGGGCCTGGCAGCGGCTCAACCGCACCGCGGGCCGGATCCCCGTGCACGCCCTGGCGCGCGAATGCGGCTGGAGCGAGCGGCACTTGGAGCGGCGCTTCGAGCAGCAGCTCGGGCTGCTTCCGAAGGCCGCGGCGCGCGTCCTGCGGCTGCGCAGCGCCGTCGGCCTGCTGTCCCAGGGGCACAACGGCGCCGCGGCCGCCTCCCTCGCGGGCTACTCCGACCAGGGCCATCTGAGCCGGGAGTTCAAGGGCATGACCGGCTGGACCCTGTCCCGCTTCGCCCGCACCCGCGCGCTCGCCCACAGCGGCCCGGCGGAGGTGGACCGCGGCGAGCGCAGGCCCACGAGCCTGGTCCTGCCGGACTGACCCGCCGGTTCGACCGCGCCGGTGCTCCCCGGTCCCCGCGCTCCCTCCGGTACCACCCGGGCGCGCTCCCCGGACACCGGCCTTCGCATAGCGGATTGAGCCATCCCCCGGCGAGGTCGGTTTTCTTCAATACGTCCCCGGGCCCCTTTGCGAGGCTGCGTCGCACCACCGGCGTGGCCGGCGTCCCGCGGACGTCGACGCGCCGCGGCGCTGGACCGACTGACCACCGGCACCCAGCACCCACTTGTCCGAGCCAAGACATCGCCCGACGGCGATCAGCGAAGGAAACAACGGGGGAAGCACATGCCCATGCCACGCGCCGAGAGCGTGCGTGCCGTTCTGGAGGCCGACGGGCACACCGTCGTGGACCGACTCTCCGGACAGCGGCACGCCATCGAACTCCTGCAGGACATCGGCCGGTTCGTGCCCCAGTACACGGGCACCGTGGAGCACGAGGTCGTGCACCGTCCCGGCAACGACGGCCGCGCCTACTCGCAGAGCCGCAACACGATCCGCGCCCACACCGAGGCCCCGGGCTGGGACCCGAGCCCGCGCCACCTCGCCCTGTACTGCCACCGGCAGGCCCGCTGCGGCGGCGGCCACACGGACCTGCTCGACGGACGGCTCCTGGAGAAACTGCTGAGCCCGGCCGAGCACGCCCTCCTGACCGATCCCCGGCTCGCGTTCCCCGGCCCGGGGGACGGCACCGTCACCGTGCCGATGCTGTACGAGGAGGACGACGGCCGCCCGGTGCTCAGGTTCAGCTACAACCTGCTGACCGCCGCCGACTACGACGCCGCCCTCGACGCCTCCCCTGAGCCCGAGTCGCTGCCGCTCGGGCGGGCGGGCGCGGCCCTGGCCCGCCGGGTGGGCGAGCTGTTCGACCAGTACCGCACGCGGATCCTGGTGCCCGACGGGTCCCTGCTCATCTGGGACAACCAGCGGATGCTGCACGCCCGTTCCGCGTACGAGGACGCCGACCGCCACCTGACGCGCTACTGGATCGCCGCATGAGCGCCCCGGGAACCCGCACGGTGTCCGGCCGCAGGCTCGCCGCGCTGGTCCGTGACCGGTGCGCGGACGCCGACCTCGCACACGACGTCGACGTGGTCGGCCAGGTCCTTCCGTTCAAGGTCAGCGGCCATGTCATCGACCATCTGGTGGACTGGAAGAGCGCCCCCGACGACCCGCTGTACCGGCTGCTCTTCCCGCACCGCGACATGATCGACCCGGCGCACTTCCGGGCCGTGGAGCGCGCCCTGGGCGACCCGGCCGAGCTGCGGGCCACCGTGGCCGCCGTCCGCCGCGACCTCAACCCGCACCCCGGTGAGCAACTCACCCGGAACATCCCGCGCCTCGACGAGGGCGACGAGGTCGAGGGCATCCAGCACAAGTACGCCCAGACAGCGCTTGTCTTCCCCCGGCACGGCCAGACGTGCCATTCCTACTGCTCGTACTGCTTCCGCTGGGCGCAGTTCGTGGGCGATCCGGGGCTGCGCATCGCCGACGACGGGCCGCGTCGCGTCACCGACTACCTGCGGCACCACCCCGAGGTCAGCGACGTCCTGTTCACCGGCGGGGATCCGCTGGTGATGCGCACGGACCTCCTGGAACCGTACGTGGACGCGCTGCTGCGGCCGGGCCTCGAACACATCACGACGGTCCGCATCGGCACCAAGGCGCTCTCCTTCCACCCGGCGCGGCTCGTCAGCGACCCGGACGCGGCGCCGCTGCTCCGGCTCCTCGAACGCCTGGTGCGGGCGGGGCGGCACGTCGCCGTCATGGTGCACGTCTCGCACCCGCGCGAGCTGGAACCGGACCTGACGCGGCTCGCCGTCGGGGCCCTGCGCGCGACGGGCGCCGAACTGCGCTCGCAGGCACCCGTCGTCCGGCACGTCAACGACGACGCCGGCGTGTGGGCGGACTCCTGGCGCGCGCAACTCGCCCTCGGCATCCACCCGTACTATCTGTTCGTCGAGCGGGACACCGGCGCGCGCCGCTACTTCGGACTGCCGATCCAGCGCGCGTACGAGATCCACCGCGACGCGACGACGCAGCTCTCGGGGCTCGGGCGCACCGCGCGCGGGCCGGTCATGTCGACGACCGAGGGCAAGGTGACTGTGGACGGGCCGACGCGGCTTCCGGACGGCGAGCGGGCGTTCGCGCTGCGCTTCCTCCAGGCACGCGATCCCGACCTGGTGGGCCGCCCCTTCCACGCCCGGTGGGACCCGGACGCGCAGTGGTGGTCCGAGTTGGTTCCGACCGCGGACCACGACCGGCGGTTCTTCCCGCAGGGCGCGCTGCCGGCGCCCGTACGTCAAGGGGGCCCGCGCTGAACGCCTCCCCGGCGGGCTCCGCGACGGGTGTCGCGCTCGCGGCCGTGTCCGCCTGCACCTTCGGCACGGTCGGCCCCGCCACCAAGGTCCTCGACTCGGCGGGCCTGACGGCGATGGAGATCGCCCAGGCCCGCCTGTCGGTCGCGGCGGTGCTGCTGCTCGCGTTCGTCGCCCTGACCCGGCCGCGCGCGCTGGTCGCCGCGGCGCGGGAGGCGTACGGCGTCATCGCGGTGCTCGGCGTCTTCTCCTTCGCCACGCTGCAGACCCTGTGCGGTGTCGCTGTCGCCCGCATCCCCGTCGGCGTCTTCGTGGTGCTGCAGTTCCTGGCGCCGGTCATCGTCGTCGGCTGGCTGCGGTGCGTGCGGCGGGTGCCGCAGCCCCGGCTCGTGTGGACGGGGACGGCCGTGGTGCTCGTGGGGCTGCTGCTCGTGGGCGAGGTGTGGTCGCGGCTCCGGCTCGACGTCGTGGGCGTGCTCGCGGCGCTAGGGACGGCGGCGGCGCTCTCGGTGCGCTTCCTGGTCGCCGGGCGGGCGCTGGTACGGCACGACCCGGTCACCGTGACCGCCCTCGGCATCGCGGTCGGCGCGCTCGCGCTGAACATCGTCTCGCCGGTGACGGCCTTCCCCTACGGCACGCTCGGCGACACGGTCCGCCACGAGTCGGTGTCCGCGCCCGTGTGGGTGGTCGTGGTGTGGGCCGCGTTCGTCGCGACGCTCGTCGCGTACGTCAGCGGCATCGCGGCCCAGCGGTTCCTGGCGCCGTCGGCGGCGAGCCTGTTCGCGACGCTGGAGGTCGTGGCGGGGGCGGGGGCCGCGTACCTGTTCCTCGGCCAGACGCTGACGCCCGTGCAGTGCGCGGGTGTTGTCACGGTCCTGGCGGGGGTGGCGCTCGCGCAGCGGACGATGCGCACGTCGGCCCGGCAGGGCGGGCCGCGCGTCGATCCCCTTCCGGCTGCGGGATCCCCCCTTCCGGTGCCGGCCGAGTCCCGGCACGCGGCAGCAGAACCCCACGAGAGCCCGAGAGGAACCTGAACGATGGACGAGCGCTTCGTCAGCAGCTCCGAGGAAGACGCCTTCGGCTCCGTGATGTTCGGTGCCGTCGACAACCCGGTCATCCACCGTCTGGCCGCCAACTGGAAGCGGCGGGCCACCGTCAAGCGGGACGACACGGACCTGCTCGACCTGTTCGACCCCGCGCTGCCCGACTACCCCGAGGAGATCGTCCCCTTCGCCGACCACCCCACGTACACCGGACTGGCGCCCGAGCAGCGGTCGGCCGTCCTCACCTGGGCGATGATCGCCCTCAACCGCAACACCGAGTACTCCGAGACGCATGTGGTCAACCCGGCCTTCGGGCTGATCCTGCGCGGTGAGTTCCCGGGCCTGTGGGGCGAGGCCCTGGAGGTCTCGCTGATGCAGGCCATGGTCGACGAGCAGTACCACATCCTGATGCACCGCATGGCGAGCGACGTGACCCGGGCCCGGCGCGGAGATCACTTCCAGGAGAAGCAACTCCCCCTGCCCTACGTGTCCGTGACGCACCATGAGCTGACCGACCGGGCGGTGGAGCGCTGGCAGCGCAGCCTGCTCACGCTCGCGTTCTCCACCACGACCGAGCTGTCCATCGGCGCGTACCTCGAACTGGTCGCCAAGGCCGAGGGGGTGCAGCCCATGAACGTGACGCTGTCGCGGCTGCACCGGCACGACGAGGTCTGCCACGGCTCGATCAGCGGCGAGCTCCTGAAGGTCGTGTATCCCCAACTCGGTGACGAACAACAGCGGTTCCTGCTCGACGCGCTGTGCCGGGCGCTTGAGGCGTACTCGGCCAACGACTACCGCGCCTGGGAGGCGATCATGCGATTCGTCGGGGTCGAGGGCGGCGCGGACATGCTCCAGGACTGCCGGTCGGCGGGCCGCACGGCGCTGTTGCGGGACTACAGCGGCCTCCACCAGGTCCTCGCCGAGCTCGAAGTCCTCGAGCGGATCGAGTTCGACTGGTCGAGCGTGAAGGTGTCGGGCCAACTGCCGTACGTCCTGTAGGGGGTGCGCGACCGTGTCACTGCCGAAGAAGGAGAACGTGTCACTGCCGAAGAAGGAGAATCGGGGCACGCACGGACCCGCGTCGGACGCACGGGCCGCGGGCACCTCGGCGTACCTCGTCGACGCGGACGCCGCGCGCGCCGTCGCGGTGCGCGCCCTCGGTGAGCACGGCGTGGACGACGAGGCCTGCGCGGTGGTCGCCGACGCCCTCGTGGAGACGTCGGCGCGCGGGCTCAGCACGCACGGCCTTCGGCTGCTGCCGGGCTATCTGGACGACCTCGCGCGGCGGATCGCCAATCCGGCGCCGCGGATCGCCGTGGTCCGGGAGAGCGGCCCCTCGGCGCTGCTCGACGCGGACGCGGCCCTCGGGGTGGTGGCGGGGACGGCGGGTGCGCGGGAGGCGGTGCGGCGCGCCGCGCGGTACGGCGTCGCGGCCGTCGTGGTGCGCAACTCCAACCACTTCGCGGCCGCCTCGATCCACAGCCGGGTCATGTCCCGGGCGGGGATGGCCGGTTGGGCGATGACGTCGGCGTCGTCGCGGGTGGCGCCGTTCCACGGGCGCGATCCGCTGCTCGGCACCAATCCGGTGAGCGTCGCGGCCGGGGCGGGCGACCACGAGTTCGTCCTCGACATGGCGACCAGCCAGGTGTGTCTGGGGACGGTACGGGAGCGGGGGCGACGCGGCCGCCCCCTGGACGCGGGCTGGGCCACCGACGGCCACGGGCGCGGCACTCTCGACCCCGCCCGGGCGGCGGCCCTCGCCCCGCTCGGCCCCGGCTACAAGGGCCAGGGGCTCGGCATGGTCGTGGCCCTGATGACGGCCGGGCTCGCCGACGCCCCGCTGGACTGGGAGCTCGACCACAT
Source organism: Streptomyces sp. NPDC127108 (assembly GCF_042677545.1). Lineage (NCBI taxonomy): Bacteria > Bacillati > Actinomycetota > Actinomycetes > Kitasatosporales > Streptomycetaceae > Streptomyces > Streptomyces sp. NPDC127108. Next base: position 258,461 of record NZ_JBHXTE010000001.1, read on the forward strand.
CGAGCAGGCCGAGCCCGGCGGCGGCCGCCGCGTCGCGCACTTCCTGCTCTGCCTGGACCCGGCCTTCTTCGGCGGCCGGGACGGCTTCGACGGGCGGCTGCGGGACCTGCTCGACACGACCCGGGCGGCACCGCCCGCCGACGGCTCGCCGGTGCTCTCACCCGGGGACCCGGAGCGGCTGAGCGAGCGGGCGGCGGCGCGGTCCGGCATCACCCTCGACGTGGACACGACGCGCGCCCTGGAGCGCCTCGCCCGCCGCCACGGACTGCCCGCGCCGACCCTGCGCCCCCTCCCGCGCACCGCCCCCTGACGAACCCGGCCGCAGCACCCCGCCACGACGAAGGGCACCCCATGACGAGGAGCATCCGATGAGCGCCCTCTCCCCCGCCGAGCACATCTGGATGGACGGCCGCCTGGTCGCCTGGGACGAGGCCAAGGTGCACGTCCTGACCCAGTCCCTGCACTACGGCTGGGCGGTGTACGAGGGAATCCGCGCGCACCCGACGGTGGACGGCACCCTCGCCGTCTTCCGGCTGCGCGACCATCTCGCGCGGCTCGTCCGCTCCGCCCGCGTGTACCGGATGGACATCCCCTTCACCGAGGACGAATTGGCCACCGCGACCACCGAACTGATCGCCGCGGGCGGGGCGGGGCCGCGCTACGTCCGCCCGTTGGTGTATCTCGGCTACGGCAGCATGGGGGTGGCCCTCGACCTGTCCGCCGTACGGGTCACGCTCGCGGCCTGGGCGTGGGAGGACCAGCCCGCGCGGTCCTGGCGGCTGATGACGAGTGCCTGGCGGCGCAACCACCAGGACACCATCCCGCCGCTCGCGAAGGCGACGGGCGCGTATCTGAACTCCTCGCTCGCGAAGTTGGCGGCGCTGCGCGCGGGTTACGACGACGCGCTGATGCTGACGTCGGCGGGTCATCTCTCCGAGGGTTCGGCCGCGAACGTCTTCGTCGTACGGTCCGGCGTCCTGCACACCCCTCCGGTGCAAGACGGCATCCTGCCCGGCATCACGCGCGCCACGGTCATCGACCTCGCGCGCGCGGCCGGGATTCCCGTCTGCGAGCGTCCGCTCGCCCACGCCGAGGCGTACACGGCCGACGAACTGTTCGTCACCGGCACCGCCATCGGTGTCGTCCCGGTCGAGTCCCTGGACGACCGCCCCACGGCGCTGCCCGCCCCCGGGCCCGTCACGGCCACGCTGCGCGACGCATATCAGGACGCGGTGTCCGGCAAGAGCACGCCGTCGGCACACTGGCTGACTCCCGTGCCGCGCCTCGGTGCCTAGGCGTCCCGGCGCGGTTCGCGGGCCTGGGCGAGCGCCCACAGCTCCAGGTAGGCCCGCTGGATGAACGTGCCGGTCAGGGCGGGGCTCGTGTTGGCGAGCGCGACGAGTGCCACGTGCTTGTGGGGGCTGAAGCCCGCGAAGGCGGTGAAGCCGCGGGTGCCGCCGGAGTGGTGGTAGAGGTCGTGGGTCGGCCGGGGGCGGATGTTCCAGATGAGGGCGATGCGTCGGCCGGTGCGCGGCAGGGCGATGCGGGGCGTGGTGGCGTCGGCGAGCGCGGTGCGCAGCGTGGCGGGGACGGTGGCGGGAGCCGCGGCCGGGTCGAGCAGGGCGTCGAGGGAGGTCAGCAGGTCGCGGGCGCTGGACCGGCCCGCTCCGGCGCCGGGCAGGGCGGGGATCTGCCAGATGGGGCGCGCTCTGCCGTGCCAGTAGCCGGTGGCCTGCGGCTGGTCGGCGGCGCAGCTGGTGCGGGTCAGGCCGAGCGGGTCGAGGACGCGGGCGGCGAGCAGGGGCGCGAAGGGAGCGCCGGGGCCGTGGGCCGCATGGGTGAGGAGGGCGCCGAGCAGGCCGACGCCGAGGTTGGAGTAGCGCACGCGGGTGCCGGGGGCGGCGCGCGGCCGGGTGCGGGCGAGGGCGGCGCGCAGGTCGGCGGCGGAGAAGGCGGCGTACGGGTTGCTGAACCAGGCGGTCGCGCCGCTGCGCAGCAGGCCGGGGGGAAGCCGGGGCAGGCCGGAGGTGTGGGTGGCGAGGTGCAGCAGGGTGATGGGGGCGCCGCGCAGGTGCGGGGTGGCGGTGCGGGGCAGGAAGCGGGTGATCGGGTCGTCGTAGGCGACCTCGCCGCGGGCGACCATCTCGGCCAGGAGCAGGGCGGTGAACGTCTTGGTGAGGGAGCCGATTTCGAAGCGGGTGTCGGGGTCGGCCGCCGCGCCGCCGCGCAGGGCGGTGCTGCCGGTGGCGAGGACGGCGTGGTCGGGGCCGCGGCGGACGGCGAGTGCCACCGCGCTGGCGCCGGGGGCGGCGGCGCGCAGGGCGGCGAGCAGGTTCACCGCCCAGGCGGGCTCCCCCGGCCTCACCGCTGCTCCGCCGCCCCGCCCAGGGTGCGGGAGACCGCGAGGGTGCCGGCGATGGCGGCGACCACGGCGGTGTGCTGGTGGTCCTCGAAGCGGCGGCCGGGGTCGTCGGCGACCGGGTCTCCGTCCCGCGGCACCAGGCCGTCGGCGTGCTGGACGCGGGCGAGCCGCTCCCAGTCGGCGGGCTCGCAGTACGGCTCGGGCAGGCAGCAGCCGACGATCATCAGCTCGGCGACCAGGTCCCACTGCTCGATCTCGGCCCAGATGTCGATCCACACGGGCAGCCAGGTGGTCACGTACGCGGCGAGGTCGTCGGGCAGGCCGGCGGGGTGGCCGCCCCAGTCGGTGAGGTGGAAGACGGTGTGGGTGACGCAGTAGCCGGTCATCCAGTCGATGAGCCAGGGCTCGGGGACGGCGCCGAGCCAGGTGGCGCGGGCCAGGGCGGCCCAGTCGTAGGCGTGCGCGCCCCGGTCGAGGCCCGCGACGCGGGCCGCGTTGGCGACGGCGAGCCTGCGGTTGGGCAGGACCTCGGCGCCGCGCACCGAGCGCAGTCCGCTGGTGTGGGTGAGCAGCCGTTCCAGGGGTTCGTGGCGGATGCCGCAGCGGGCGAAGGGGGCGTACGTCTCCAGCGGGTCGGTCATCATCGAGTACCGCAGCAGCCGTTCGTAGAGCATGTCGCCGTCGCCGAACTGGCGCCAGCAGAAGTCCATCAGCTCGCGGGCCAGGCGCAGCTCGGTGCCGCCCGCGGCGGACTCGCGCAGCACCAGGGAGGCGGCGAGAGCGCTCTCGCCGAGGGGTTTGTAGACGCTGTCGGGGTCGCCGAGGTCGGCGGTGGTGTCGGCGGGCAGGGCGCCGAGCTCCCGGTGGGTGTGGAGCCAGGTCAGGGCCCGCGCGCTCACCTGGTGCGCGGTCCCGGTCACGGACGCCGTCATGCGGTCTCCAGTCCGAGCAGCCGTCGGGCGATGGCGACGTCGAGGGCGAGTCGCGGGCCGCCGCCGTGCAGGCGGAGGTGTTCGAGCAGGGGCGCGGGGTCGAGCGGGAGGTGGACGCCCTCGGCGCCGAGCAGGGCCAGCCAGCGCGTGATGCGGGCGGCGGTGGGGAAGTCGCGGCGCAGCACGGCGCGGGTGGCGCCGCGCGCGAGGGCGAGCGGGGCGGCGCGGGCGGCGGTGTGCACGGGTCCTTCGAGTCCGGGCAGGGCGAGCGGGGAGAGCTGGCCCATGCGGACGGACCAGCGCTGCCAGTCGGTGTCGGAGCGGTGACTGTCGTCGTCGGTCAGCACGGGGGCGCCCGTGGGCCGGGGCGCCAGGGTCCCGCCCGCCTCCGCGCCGGTGAGGCGGGCGAGGAGTGCGGCCATGGCCCAGTCGCGCCAGGCGACGAGCCAGGGTTCGGCGGCTCCCGCGGGCGGCGGGTCGGGGGTGCTCACCGGGGGTGGGAAGAGGGCGAACGACTGGGTGACGGCGGCCGCGTCCTGGGGGTGCAGGACGGCGTTGGCCAGCAGGTAGGGGGCGAGGGTGTCGGCGCCGACGACACGGATGGCGGCCAGGGCCGCCTTGGGGTCCTCGGCGTGTTCGACGTGCTCGGCGACCATGGCGGTGCCCCCGATGCCACGGAGGGCATCGAGGGCACGAACAGCCAGGTCAGCCGCTGAAGCGGCGTACGCCGTCTGCGACCGATCAGGACTCACTTGCCCTTCGGCTCCTTCGGCTCCTTCGGCGATACGAGCGCGAGGAGCAGCAGGAATCCTGCCGCCTCGGGCGCGTACGTCGGCGCGTCGCTCAGGACCGCCTCAGGCTCCACCATGGCCGTACTGAGCGCCGTGGTGTCCGTCGGAGCGACAAGAAGCGGTGTGTGCTGAGCAAGCATCGGTGCCTCCTCACATAGACGTCGTCACTACATCCAGTGACGCCCACCCTCGCCCCAGTTTATGGCAATTCATCAATATTGTCCGTTCAGTTCGAATCGATCACCGCGCCGCGATCCCGATCGGCCAACTCCTCCAGCGTCCCCGCGAAGCCGTCCCAGGCCACCTGCGCGTCCTCGGTCCCCTCGTGCGGAGCGCGGAACCAGTCGGTGAACTCGGCCACGTCCAGCAGGCTCCACCGCAGCCGGTAGAGCGCGAGGGCAGCCGCGTCGGGGGCCCGGCCGGTCAGCCCCGTGTAGTGGGCCAGCGCGGCCGGGTCGTCCGCGAACAGCGACAAGTCCCGTTCGGGCAGAGCGAGTCCGACCGTGTCCCAGTCCACCAGCAGGTATCCGTCCGCGCCTTGGATGAGGTTGCCGGGATGCGGCTCGCCGTGGGTGACGACGAGGGGGGCGCCGTCGCGGCGCACACGGTCGGCGAGCGCGGCGAAGTCGGCCAGGCGGGCACGCAGCACCATGGCGTGGGCGGCGAGCAGTCGGCGGGCCGGTTCGGCGTACGGGCCGCCGGACCAGGTGCCGGTGAGGTCGTCGAGAGCCGCGTGGATGCCGTTGAGACCGGCGGGCTCCAGGGTGGTGGCCGGAGTGGTGACGGGCGGCGTGCTGCCGTGCAGCCGTGCGAGCAGGCCGAGGACGCGGTCGCGGTCCGCGTCGCCGAGTCGCTCGCCGAACTCGCCGGTGCGGCCCGTGACATGGGGGAAGACCGCGAGGGCGTACCGCTCCCCCAGTGGCACCACCGAGCTCCCGTCCGTGGCCGCGACGGGAGCGACGACGAACCCCAGGCCGTCGCGTGCGCGCAGCGTCAGCGCCGTGTCCATGGCCCGGCGCAGGCCGGTGCCCGCCGTCGCGGCGTCCGCCCCGCAGTGCGCCTTGTGCTCCAGGTCGGAGACGGTGACGAACCAGTCGCGCCCGTCGTCGCCGGTGACGTTCCAGTGGTAATCGCCGAAGCCGACGGGCGCGTAGGTCAGTGCCGTGGGCGCGATGCCGTAGGCGGCCAGACCGCGCGAGAGGGTTTCATTTCGTAGATTTTCAGGAAACGCCTTCATGCCCGCACGCTAGCAACCGCCCTGCTGCGGCGGGCATTTGGCGCGGCGCGCCCGCCGCCAGCGTACGGGGAGCGGATCTTCCCGGCGTCAGGCGGGGAGTTTCAGGAGCGCCGCCCACTGCTCGATGGCGGGCCGTTCGGCGAGGTCGGTGAGCGCCACGTCCACTCCGTACGTCTCGCGCCAGCGGCCGACCAGGGTCATCAGGCGCACCGAGTCGAGGCCGTAGTCGACGAGGTTCTCGTCGAGGGGGATGTCGGCGGGCTCCTCGCCGAGCACATCGGCGATGTCCTTGCGGAGCTGATCCAGGGTCAGGGTCGGGGTCACGGCGGTCAGATCCCTTCGAGAACGGAGTCGGTGGTGGTCACCACGGCGCAGCGTCCTGCGGCCCAGCGCAGCGCCATCGCGTGGTCGTCGGCGGAGAAGTCCGCGACGGCGTCGGCGACGACGAAGGCCTGGATGTCCCGCATCCACGCGTCGCAGGCCGTCATGAGGACCCCGATGTGGGCGTAGATCCCCGTGATCACCAGCTGGTCGCGGCCGAGGGCGCGCAGGTGGTCCTCCAGTTCGGTGCGGACGAACCCGCTGTACTTCCACTTCGTGAGGACCTTGTCCTCCGGCGCGGGCGCGACGGCGTCGGCGATGGCGGCGGCGTGCGGGTCGTCCGGGAGTCCCGAGCCCCAGAAGTCCTGCTGGAGTCCGCGCTCCTCGGGGGTCTGCCCGCCGGGCTGGGCGGTGTAGAGCACGGGCACGCCGAGGGCGGCCGCGCGCTCCTTGAGGCCGCGTACGTTGGTCAGGAGTCCGGGCACGGGCGCGGACTCGGTGTCGTACGCGGACAGGAAGTAGTTCTGCAGGTCGTGCACGAGGAGCACGGCGCGGGCCGGGTCGACCTTCCAGTCGACGCGGTTCGCGGGCAGCTCGGCGGCGGTCGGCAGGGGGTAGGGGGTGATGGCGGGCAGGGCCATGATGCTGGGTTTTCCGTTTCGGGGTGTCAGAGGGTGCCGGGGCGGGGCCCGGCGGGGTCAGCGGCGGGGGCCTGGCCGGTGTCAGTGGCCGGGGCCTGGCCGGTGTCGGCTGCGCCGGCCCTGAGGTCCTTCTTCGAGATCTTCCCGACCCCCGTCTGCGGGAACGCGGTCACGAACTCCACGCGGTCGGGCACCTTGTACGCCGCGAGGCCGCGCTCACGGACGAAGCGTTTGACGGCGACAGGCTTGAGCGGCTCGGCGCCCGCCTTGAGGATCACATAGGCGCAGGTGCGTTCGCCGAGGTACGGGTCGGGTTCGCCGACGACGTTGGCGTCGTGGACGGCGGGGTGGGCGAGGAGGTGGTTCTCGATCTCCTCGGCGGCGATCTTCTCGCCGCCCCGGTTGATCTGGTCCTTGGCGCGGCCCTCGACGACCAGGTGGCCCGTCGGGGTGAGCCGGACGATGTCGCCTGTGCGGTAGAAGCCGTCGGCGGTGAAGGAACGGGCGTTGTGCTCGGGCGCGTTCCAGTAGCCGCGGATGGTGTAGGGGCCGCGGGTCAGCAGATGGCCGGTGGCTCCGACGGGCAGGTCGTTGTCCTCGTCGTCGACGACTCGGATCTCGTCGTCCGGGGAGATGGGACGGCCCTGGGTGGTGACGATGGTCTCCTCGGGGTCGTCCAGGCGCGTGTAGTTGACGAGCCCCTCGGCCATGCCGAAGACCTGCTGGAGGGTGCAGCCGAGGGCGGGCCGCACCCGCCGGGCCGCCTCCTCGCTGAACTTGGCGCCGCCCACGAGCAGGACGTCGAGGCTGCTGAGGTCGTGGGGCGTGGTCGCGGCGGCCTCCGTCCACAGCAGCGCGAGCGGCGGGACGAGGCCGGTGAGGGTGACGCCCTCGCGCTCGATCAGCGGGAAGGCGGTCTCGGGCGCGGGCTGGGGACAGAGCACGACGCGGGCGCCGGCGTACAGCGCGCCGAGGGTGCCCGGTGAGGACAGCGGGAAGTTGTGGGCGGCGGGCAGCGCGCACAGATAGACGCTGTTCTCGTCGACGCCGCACAGCTCGTTGGAGCCCCACAGGGAGTAGATGTAGTCGTCGTGGGTGCGCGGGATGAGCTTGGGCACGCCGGTGGAGCCGCCCGAGAGCTGGAGGAAGGCGAGGTCGTGCGGGGCGGGCCCGGCCAGGTCAGTGGGCCCGTCCAGGTCAGCGGGCTCGGCGGGCACGTCGGCGAGGGCCTCGAACTCCCCCGGCTCGCCCTGCGCCACCCACACGTGCCGCAGCGTGGGCACCTCGGCGCGGACCTTCGCGGCGAGCTTGCGGTAGTCGTAGCCGCCGTGTTCGGCGGCGATGACGTAGGCGGCGGCCTCGGTGAAGCGGCAGAAGTAGGCGATCTCCGTCTCGCGGTGCGCGGGGAGCGCGAACACCGGCAGCGCCCCGACCCGGAACAGCGCGAAGATCACTTCGAAGAACTCGGCGATGTTGGGGAGCTGCACCACCACGCGGTCGCCCGCCGTGATGCCGCGCGCCAGCATTCCGGCGGCGAGCCGGTCGGCGCGGGTGTCGAGTTCGCCGTAGGTCCAGCGGCGGTCGGTGGCTGGGTCGACGACGGCGATCCGGTCGGGGTGCGCGGCGGCCCGTGCGCGCAGCACGCTCCCGAAGGTCTCGCCGCGCCACCAGCCCGCGGCGCGGTAGCGGTCGGCGAACTCCCGGGGCCAGGTGGGCGCTTGGGGGGCCCGTGCGGTGTCGGACGCGACGGTCACAGCTCGGCCCCCACCGCGGCGAGGAACGTACGGAACTTGGCGGCGGTCTCCGCGGTCTCGGCCTCCGGCTCGGACGCTGCGACGACGCCCGCGCCCGCGAACAGGCGCAGGGAGTCACGCTCGGCCTCCGCACAGCGGATGGTGACGACCCATTCGCCGTCGCCCGTGGCGTCGCCCCAGCCGACCATGCCGGTGAAGAAGCCGCGGTCGAAGGGCTCGCTGTCGCGGATGACCTCGCGGGCCGTGTCGGTGGGCGTGCCGCAGACGGCGGGCGTCGGGTGCAGCGCGCAGGCCAGTTCGAGGGCGGAGGCACCTGGCCCCGCGAGGGTGCCGGTGACGGTCGTCGACAGGTGCCACATGGCGGCGGTGCGGATCAGGGTGGGCTTGGCGGGGACGGTCATGTCCGTGCAGAAGGGCGAGAGGGCCTGGTGGACGGCGTCCACGACGACGGCGTGCTCGTGCAGGTCCTTGGCCGACTGCAGCAGCGCGGCCGCCCGGCGCACGTCCTCGGCGAGGTCGTCGCTGCGCGGTATGGAGCCCGCGAGGGGGTTGGCGATGACGCGCCGTCCGCGCCGGGACACCAGGAGCTCGGGGCTCGCGCCGATGAGCGTGCGGGCGGGTCCGGTCGGCAGGGCGAAGGTGTAGCCGCCCGCGTCGCGCCGGGCCAGGCGCTGGAGCATGGCGGGGACGTCGAGGGGCTCGGCGCAGTCGAGTTCGAGGGTGCGGGCGAGCACGACCTTGCTGAACTCGCCGCGCCACATGCGGTCGACGGCGGCGGCCACGGAGGCGCCGTACGCCTCGGGGGCCGGGACCTGGCGGATGCTCCAGTCCACGCGGGCGGGCGACTCGGCGGGCAGCGCGATCAGCGGGTCGGCGGCCAGCGGCGGCGCGGTGCGCAGGGCCGCGGGCACCGCGAGGGCGGCCGGGGCGCTCTGGTCGAACGGCACCGCCCCGATGACGACGGGCGACTCGGCACCGTCCGTGCGGGCCTGCCCGAGCGTCTGGGCGACCCGCGCCGCCAACGGTCTCTCGTCGTGCGGCACTTCGCTGTGCGCGCCCTGCCCGAGCAGGGTGCGCGTGGGGGTACCGAGGAAGCGGGCGCCGGGCCTGTAGTCGGCGAGGAGCGCGGTCGCTGCGCCTACCGCCGGGTGGGCGGGGTCGGCCAGGGCGGGGACGTGTGTGGCGACATCGGGTGCCGTCGACACGGAGGGCTCCGTTTCTCCCGGGGCCCGTGCCTCCGGTGGGAGGTACGGCCGCGGGTGCGGGGGGTGGTGGGTGAGGGGCACGTGTGTCCTGCCGGTCGGCGGCGGACGTGCGGGTGCGAGAGGGGGCGGCGGGTCACCGCAGGGTGGCGCCGCCGTCGACGTAGAGCTCCTGCATGGTGATGTGCCGCGCCCGGTCGGAGGCGAGGAAGAGGACCGCCTCCGCGATGTCGCGGGGCGCGGCGATGCGGCCCAGCGGGATGCCGGTGCGGAACGTGGCGGGGTCGCCGTCGACGACCCGCTGCGGGGCCGCGTCGTCGGTCCACAGGGCGCGCTGCATCGCGGTGTCGGTGGATCCTGGGGCGACGATGTTGCAGCGCACGCCGCTGCGGGCGAGTTCGAGGCCGAGGCACTTGGTGTACATCGCCGCGGCGGCCTTGGAGGCGGCGTAGGCGGCCATGCCGGTACGGGGCACTCCGGCCGCGTTGGAGCCGACGGTGACGATGCTGCCGCTGCCGCGCGCGGCCATGCGGGCCCCGACGGCGCGGGAGGTGTGGAAGACGCCGGTGGTGTTCACGGCGAAGGTGTCCGCCCAGTCCTCGTCGCTGAGCCGGACCGCCGGACCGGGGCGAAGAATTCCGGCCACGTTGACCAGGATGTCGAGCGGGCCGCGGTCGCGTTCGACGGTGTTCACGGCGGCTTCGACGGCCGCGGCGTCCGTGACGTCCATGACCTGCGCGGTGATGGTGCCCGTAACGTCGGCGCCGTTCCGGGACGGTTCGCCCACCGGCTCGGCGGCCAGCTCTTCCAGGCCGTCCGCGGTGCGGTCGGTGGCCAGTACATGGGCGCCTTCGGCCGCCAGCAGCCGGGCCACGGCCGCGCCGATTCCCTGTCCGGCCCCCGTGACCAGGGCGGTCCGGTCGGCCAGTTCCGAGCGGTCGCCGGATATGGGTACGGGCATGATCAACTCCCCCCGTTGTTCTTAGGTAAGCCTAACCTTAGATGAGTCGAGGCCAGGACGCTGCCCCGCCTCGGGTGGCTTGTTTGGTTAGGCTAACCTCACTTCATGCAGTCGCAGCACACGGGTACGTCACATCCCGCAGCCGAAGAGGACCCGTCACCGGGGCAGTTGGCCGATACACCCGCACAGGGTCGGGTTTCGGCCAGCGCCGCGGTTTCGCCATCGGCGGTGGCGGTACGGGAGGCGGGGCCGGACGCCGCGCGCGAGGAGGCGGGCTCGGCCGCGGGCGGGGAGTCGACCACGGTCGTGCGTGATCGGTCGGCCTCGAAGGCCTCGATCACCGCCCGGCCGTCCGCCCCGGACCGCGCACCGCGCCGGATCCGCCTCTGGCTCGTGGGCCTGGCCGCCCTCCTCCTGGTGCTGTGCGCCCTGTCGCTGTCCATCGGGGCCGGTGAGGTCGGACCGGGCGGCGCCCTGGACTATCTGCTCGATCGCGGCGGCGCCCGCGACGACGCGCGGCTCGCCCTCGTCATCGGCGACCTGCGGCTCCCCCGCACCCTCACCGCCGTCCTCGTCGGCACCGCGCTCGGCGTGGCGGGGTGCCTCCTCCAGGCCGTCACCCGCAACCCCCTCGCCGAGACGGGGCTGCTCGGGGTCAACGCGGGCGCCTCCCTGGGCGTGGTCGCCGGGATCGCACTCCTCGGGTTCGACTCCGGATACGCCTATCTGGTCTGCGCGTTCGTCGGTGCCGTGGTCGCCAGCGCCCTGGTGCTCCTGATCGCGGGGCGCGGCGGCGGCTCCCCGATGCGCCTCGTGCTCGCCGGGTCGGCGCTCGGCGCCACGTTCGGCGGGCTCACCAGCGTCATCGTCGTCAACTCCGCCGAGACGTACGACCGTTTCCGGTTCTGGGTGCTCGGCTCGCTCGCCGGTGTCGAGGGGTACGGCGAACTCGCCCGCCTCGCCCCGGTCCTCGGCGTCGGACTGCTCGTCGCCGCGCTGGTCGTGCGGCCCCTCTCGGCGCTGGCCCTCGGCGACGACCTGGCCCGGGGCCTCGGTCACCGGCCGTCGGTCACCCGTACCGTCGTCGCCGTCGCCGTGACGCTGCTCACCGCCGCTGCCGTGGCCCTCGCGGGCCCCATCTCCTTCCTCGGCCTGCTCGCCGGGTTCGTGGCCCGCTCCCTCGCCGGGCCCCGGCTCGCGGTCCGCCTGGTCCTCGCGGGGCTCGTCGGCGCCGGTGTCCTGACCACGGCCGACGTCGCCGCCCGCGTGGTGTCCCGGCCCTTCGAGGCACCCGTGTCCGTCATCGTCGCGCTCATCGGCGCGCCCGTCCTCATCGGCATCGTGCGCTCCAAGCAGCTCGCGACGATGGGGATGACCGACCCGGCCACGGAGGAGTCGGGCGGCGGTGGCAAGCGGCGACTCGGGGTGCCGCTGCGGGCGTTGGCGTTGCGGGCCGTGGGCTTCGGCGGCGCGGGCGGCACCGGTCGCCCACGGGGTGCTGCCGACCCCGGGAGCCCGGGCAATGTCGACGCTCCCGACTCCGCCGACAGCCCTGGCAGCTCCGACAGCCGTGGAGGCTCCGGCAGCCCTGGCAGCTCCGACGGCCTTGGCGGCTCCGGCAGCCGTGGCGGCTCTGCCACTCCTGCCAGCTCTGTCGATCTTCGCAAGCGCGCCCGCCCCACCAACCGCACTCGCCCCCTCCACCCCGCCCGCACCGACGGCCTCATGGCCCTGCGCACCGGGCCCATGTCCTTCCTCGTGGCACGCCGTCCCGCCTTCGCCGCCCTCGGCCTCGCCACCCTCCTTGCCTGCGCCGTCGTCCTGTCCGCGTACGCCGGGCAGAGCGACATGGGCATCTCCCGCACCTTCCACGCCGTCCTCGGCCAGGGCGACCGCTTCGACGTGCTGCTCGTGCAGAAGTTCCGGCTCGGCCGCATCGTCGCCGGGCTCGTCGCGGGCGCGGCCCTCGGCCTCGCGGGCTGCCTCACCCAGACCCTGGCCCGCAACCGCCTCGCCACCCCCGAACTCCTCGGCGTCAACGACGGCGCCACCGCGGCCGTCCTGCTCTCCGCCACCCTCAGCGCGTCCGGCTCGTTCGGCGCCTGGTGGGCGGGGCCGCTCGGCGCGCTGGTCGCCGTGATCGTGGTGACCGCCGTGTCCGGCGGCGTGGGCCAGCGCGGCTACCGGGTCCTGGTCGTGGGCCTCGCGATGTCGGCGCTCGCCTCCGCCGTCACCCAGGTCGTGCTGTCCCGGCGCTCCCTCAACTCGGCCAGTTCGCTGTACGTGTGGACCTCCGGGAGCCTGAACGGCCGGGGCTACTCCGTCGCCATGCCGGTGCTCATCGGCCTCGCGGTCCTTGTTCCGTTGGCGCTCGCCGTCGCCAGGCATCTGGCGGTGCTGCGGTTCGACGACGACACCGCCGCGTCCCTGGGGTCGGCCCCCGCCCGTACCCGCGTCGTCTGCCTGCTGCTCGCGGTGGCGCTGGCCGGTCTGGCCGTCGGTGTCTGCGGTCCTGTCGGGTTCGTCGCGCTGGCCTCACCGGTGATCGCGTCACGGCTCGCCGGGCCGCTGCGGGTGCCGTTGATCGGCTCGATGCTCACCGGGGCCGTCCTCGTGGTCGCCGCCGACACGCTCGGGCGGATCGCGTTCTCCGGCTCCGAACTGCCCGTGGGCATCGTCACGACCGTCCTGGGCGGGCCGTTCCTGCTGTGGGTGCTGCTCGGCCGCTCGGCGGCGACCCGCGTCTGAGACGGCCGCCTCACCCCGGACGGCTGCCGCATCTGCGACGGCTCCCCTGCCCGAGGCGGCCGCGCGTCCGACGCGGCCCCGTCCCACCCTCCGCGCCCGGACCCGCCCCGTCCCGCAGCCCAGCCGCTCGCGGCCCTCCCCCCGACAAACCAACCGCGCCCGCTGCACCTACCGACCTTCCCGCCCCGCCCCGCCCCGCCCCGCCCCCGTGAGAGGTACCCCCACGTGACCGACACCCGCAGCCCCCTCCTGCGCTCCCTGCGCCAGGCCGTCCGCGCCCAGGTCGCGGGCGCGGAGGCGGAGTTCTGGCTCCGCGCGGAAGCGCTGGGCACCCCGCTCGTCGAGCCCGATCCCGAGGGCGACCCCGCACACCGCCTGGTCACGTTCGTGTGGCGCGACGATCCCGAGGCGCCCGCGTCGGACGTCCTGGCGCTGCTGCACACCGTCACCGACCGGGCCCGGCACGCCGGTGATCTGACCGCCCATCTGATGGACCGCGTGGACGGCACGTCGGTCTGGGCGATCAGCCACCGGCTGCGCGCCGACCATCGCGCCTCGTACCAGTTCCTGCCGCACCGAGGCGCCCGAGAGGACGTCCTGCGCACCGACCGGGCCTCCTGGATGGCCGTACTGGACACGGCGATTCCCGACCCCCTGAACCCCGCTCCCGCCCTTCCGTCCCGCGACGGCCGCTCCCCCGCCTCCGTCCTGTCGCTCCCGGACGCCCCCGCGGAGCCGCAGACCGGCCGCAGGCCCGGAGTGCCCCGGGGACGGAGCGTCGACGCCGAGGTGCGGGGGCGACGGATCACCGTGCACCTGCCGCCCGGCCACTCCCCGGAGGGCGGTCCGTATGCCGTGGCGGTGCTCCTGGACGGCGAGATGTGGGGCCCTGTACTGGGCGTCGGCGACGTGCTCGACAACCTGCACGCGGACGGCGCGCTGCCGCCGACCGTCGCACTGCTCGTCGACACGATGGGCCGCCGCATGGAGGACCTGTCGTGCAGCGGGCCGTTCGTCGACTGGCTGGCGGACGAGTTGCTGCCGTGGGCGGCCGGACGGTACGGCACGGACGCGCGGCCGGAGCGCACGGTGGTGGCGGGCCAGAGCGCGGGCGGCCTCACCGCCGCGTTCGCCGCGCACCACCGGCCGGACCGATTCGGCCTCGCACTGTCCCAGTCGGGGTCGTTCTGGTGGCCCGACGACGAGCGCGGCACCGAGTGGCTGACCCGGCAGTACGCGTCCACCCCGCGCCGACCGGTCCGCCTGCGCCTCGAAGTCGGCCTCCAGGAGTGGCTGCTCCTTCAGGAGAACCGCAGGCTGCGGGACGTGCTCAGGGAGCGGGGCTACGACGTGTCGTACACGGAGTTCAACGGCGGCCACGACTACGCCTGTTGGCGGGGCGGCCTGGCATCCGGCCTGGCGGCGCTTCTTTCGGAGAGCTGAGAGTCGGGTCGACTACGCCGCCGGGGCGGCCAGCGCCGGATCCTGACCGGACCGGCCGAGCGCCTCGGCGACGAACCCCGACGCCGTGAGCTCGGCCACCGTCCCGCTCAGGAACCGCACCGTCTCCGGACTCCGGTCCTTGGTCGTCCCCACGGCCTGCCGGATGGTCATGAACGCGGGCTCGACCAGCCGCAGTTCGGGCCGCCCGGCGACGTGGGCGGTGAGCGGCTGCCGGATGCCCGCGGCGGCCTCCAGCTTCTCGGCGTGGAAGACGCCGACGCCCTCCGGGCCACGGACCACGGCGGCGTGGCGCAGGGTGCGGGTCAGGTACAGGTCGTAGGCGGAGCCCTGCTTGACCCCGATGCGGACGCCCTCCCGGTCCACGTCCTCCGGCGTCCGCAGCGCGGAGTCGGCCGGGACGGCGTACATCCCCTCGATGTGCACGTACGGGGCGGTGAACGCGATCTCCGCCTCGCGGGCCGGTTCGACGGCGAGGAAGCACAGGTCGGCGTGGCCGGTGGCCATGGCCTCGTAGGACTTGCGGGCCGCGTCGAAGCACTGGAATTCCACGGCCAGGCCGAGGCGTCGGGCCACCTCGCCGGCCAGGTCGACGGTGACTCCGCGGGGCGCGTCCGGGGTGCCCTGGGCGAGAACGGGGTTGCCGAGGTTGATGGATGCGCGCAGCACGCCGGTGGGGGCGAGGTCACGGGCGAGCGCGGCGATGTCGGTGTTCTCGGTGATCTCCATGGGCCGAGTCTAGGAACGGCGGACGGACCCTCACCGCGCGGCCCCGCCCGAGGCCCGTGGTCCGAGCACCGCCATGCCCGCAACAGCGAGACGGTGCTCGGACCAGGAGGGCTCAGGCCGCCACCGTGTCCCCCTCTGCCGCCTCTGCCCCGTCCGCCGAGTCCGCCTCGTTCTCGTCCGCCGAGTCCGCCTCGTCCTCGTACGGCGGCGGCTGCGGTGCCTCGGCCGGAAGGCGCAGGGCCACCAGCGCACCGATCGCGACCAGCGCCGCCGTCCCCCACACCGCTGCCCGGAACGGTCCGGCGTCCGGGGTGCCGCCGTGGCCGCCGCCTCCGATCACGGCCGCGCACAGCGCGATGCCGACGGCTCCGCCGAGGGTGCGGACGATCTGGAAGAGGCCCATGGCCTGGCCCATGTCGGGCGGGGCGATCGACTCGAACCCGGCGAGCTGCACGGTGAGTACGGCGGTGCCGAGGACCAGGCCGACCAGGAACATCAGGAGCCGGACCGCCCACGCGTCGTCGGCGACGCCGGGCACGCCGAGGAGGGCGAAGACGACGGTGGCGAGGAGCAGCGCGGGCACGGTGAGGCGGCGTGGGCCGAGGCGTGGCAGGAGCCGGTCCACGAGCTGTGAGGCGAGCATCAGGCCGAGCGCCTCGGGGAACACGCTGAGCCCGGCGTCGAGCGCGGAGGCGCCCAGGGCCGCCTGGTAGAGCAGCGGGAAGACGAAGAGCAGGCCCATGAGTCCGGCGGCGGTGAGGACGGCGAGGACCGAGGCCGTCCCGTAGTTCCGGTCGGTGAACAGGCCGAGGCGCAGGAGGGGTTCGGCGGTGCGACGGAGGTGGCGGACCGCGGCGACGAGGAGGATCGCGCCGAGTATTCCGGCGGCGGCCACCGGCGGGCTGCTCCAGCCGTGGGCGGGGCCGTAACCGAGGGCGTACGTCAGCAGGCCGAGGGCCGGGGTGGCCAGCAGGAAGCCGGTGCGGTCGAAGGGCCCTTCGGTGCCCTCGACGTGCTCGCGCAGGCCGAGGACGCCGATGAGGAGCGCGGCGAGGCCGACGGGCACGTTCACGAAGAACAGCCAGTGCCAGGAGGCGTGTTCGGTGAGCAGTCCGCCGAGCGGCGGGCCGAGCGCGGGCATGAGGGCGGTGGGGACGATGAGCGCCTTGGCCAGCTTGCCTCGTTCGTGCGGGGCGTACGTCCGGAACAGCAGGGTCATGCCGACCGGAGTGAGCAGGCCGCCCGCCAGGCCCTGCACGGCGCGGGCAGCGATGAGCGTCGGCAGGTCCTGGGCGAGGCCGCACAGCGCGGAGGCGGCGGTGAAGACCGCGAGGGAGCCGAGGAACACGCGTTTGGTGCCGCAGCGGTCGCCGAGCCATCCGGCGACCGGCAGGGCCAGGGCGAGGGCGACGAGGAAGGCCGTCTCGACGGCGTTGGCGGCGGAGACGGGACGGCCGAAGTCCTCGGCGATGGTGAAGAGGGCCGGGTTGACGATCGTGGAGTCGAGGCCGTTCATGCACATCGCGGCCACGTAGACGACCACGACGGCGACTCTCGGCGAGAGCAGGCGTGCGGAGCCCGGCGGGTCTGCCGGGGAGTCCTTCACCGGGCGTGTGGAGCTGTCGTTCACCGGGCGAGCGCCCCGGTGTCGCACGCGGCGATCCACTCCAGCGCGGCGGCGCGCGGGCAGGGCCCGTACACGACCGTCCAGCCGTCGGGGACGTTCGCGAACAGCGGCCACAGGGAGTGCTGCCGCCGCTCGTTGACGAGGACGACGAAGGCGCTCGTGGGGCCGTCCGCGTCGAAGGGGTTGGCGGGGGCGTCGCCGGTCACGGACATGGGGGTCACTTCTCCAGATCGGTCAGGCGGTCGGCGACCACGCGGGCGATGTGCGCGATCGGCTCGGGCAGGGTCATGTCCTTGTGGGAGCAGGCGACGTCGGTGTTGTCGATGCGTCCGCTCACGTAGGGCGTCCAGGTGTCGGGCGTCAGCGCGTCGTCGATGGTGTCGACGGTGGCCCGGAAGAAGAGGACGTCGCCGTCGAACCGGCGGTGGTCGTAGCGCCGTACCAGGTCGTTGGTGTTGAGGTAGATGTCGGCGAGGGCCTCGATGGTCGCGGTGGAGAGCGCGGCGAGGGGGCTGTTCTCGCGGTGGAGGACATCGACGACGTTGGCTGTCGTGAGCGCCTTGCCCTCCAGGCTGTCGGGGCCGTAGCCGCCCATCGTGAGGAGCGATTCGAGCGCTTCGGCGTGGTCGGACTCGGGCAGGTCGCGGAAGCCTTCGGCCGGGTAGGCGTCGAGGATCGCGAGAAGCTGCACCTCTTCGCCCGCGGCCTGGAGGTGGGTCGCCATCGCGTGCGCGATGATGCCGCCGGTGGACCAGCCGAGGAGCCGGTAGGGGCCGCTGGGCTGAGCCTCGCGGACGCGGGCCGCGTAGTGCGCGGCGAGTTCCTCGAGGGTGGTGGGCAGCAGTTCGACTGCGGTGGCGGGGCCGACGCCCTGGGCCTGGAGGCCGTAGACGGGCACGTCCGGCGGCAGGTGCCGGATGAGGCCCGCGTAGCACCAGCTGAGCCCGCCGGCGGGGTGCACGCAGTGGAGCGGGGCGCGGTCCCCGGCCGGACGCAGCGGCAGCAGGACGTCCAGTGGGTCGTCCTCGCGGTCGGCGTCGAGCACGGCGTCGAGGGCGGCCACGGTGGGCGACTGGAACACGGTGCCGATGGAGACGTCGGTGCCGAACGCCGCCTGGACGCGGGCGGCGAGGCGCACGGCGAGCAGCGAGTGCCCGCCGAGGTCGAAGAAGTTGTCCTCGGCGCCGACCCGTTCGAGGCCGAGCACGTCGGCGAAGATCACGCAGAGCTGTTCCTCGCGCGGGGTGCGCGGGGCACGGCCGCCGCCGGTGGCCGCGGGCGCGCCGGGCGCGGGCAGGGCCTTGCGGTCGAGCTTGCCGTTGCCGGTCAGCGGGAGCCGGTCGAGGAGCACGACGGCCGAGGGGACCATGTGGACGGGCAGGTGCCGGGCCGCGTGTTCGCGCGCGTCCGAGGCCGTCGTGCCGTCCGCTCCCGGGGCGGGCACGGCGTAGCCGACGAGGCGCTTGTCGCCGGGGGTGTCCTCGCGGACGACGACGGCCGCGTCCGCGACGTCGGGGTGCGCGGCCAGGACCGCCTCGATCTCGCCGAGTTCGATGCGGAAGCCCCGGATCTTCACCTGGTGGTCGGCGCGCCCGAAGTACTCCAGGGTGCCGTCGGCGCGCCGCCGGGCGAGGTCGCCGGAGCGGTACATGCGGCTGCCCTCGGCGCCGAAGAGGTGCGCGTAGGGGTCGGCCACGAACCGCGTGGCCGTCAGCTCGGGCCGTCCCAGGTAGCCGAGGGCCACGCCGTCGCCCGCCACGTACATCTCCCCGGTGACGCCGGGCGGCACCGGCTGCAGGCGGTCGTCCAGGACGTACACGCGCAGGTCGGGGATGTTGACGCCGATGGTGGACGAGGTGGCAGCGGCGGCGGTGGCGCGGTCGAGCGGGAAGTAGGTGACGTGCACGGTGGTCTCGGTGATGCCGTACATGTTGACCAGCGTCGGCGCGTTCTCCGCGTGCCGTTCGTACCAGTCGGCGAGCCGCCCGAGCTCCAGCGCCTCGCCGCCGAACACGACGTAGCGCAGCGCGAGTTCGGTCCCGGGCGCGTCCCGGTCGGCGGCGGCGAGCTGGTAGAAGGCGGACGGCGTCTGGTTGAGGACGGTGACGCGCTCCTCGGCGAGCAGGCGCAGGAAGGCGCCCGGGTCGCGGCTGGTGAGGTGCGGTACGACGACGACCTTGCCGCCGTACAGGAGGGCGCCCCACAGTTCCCACACGGAGAAGTCGAAGGCGTAGGAGTGGAACAGCGTCCAGGCGTCGTCGGGGCCGAAGCCGAACCAGTGGTCGGTGGCGGTCAGGAGCCGGGTGACGTTGTGGTGGGAGACCACGACGCCCTTGGGGCGGCCGGTGGATCCTGAGGTGTAGATGACGTACGCCGGGTCCTCGGGGGCGAGGGGCCTGGTGCGGTCCTCGTCGCGCAGCGGTGTGTCCGCGTACGAGCCGGTGGTGTCGCCGTCGACGGTGATGACCGGCAGGTCGTGTGCGGGCAGCCGGGGCGCGGTGGCCGTGTCGGTGACGACGGCGGCGGGCCGGGCGTCGGCGAGCATGTACGCGAGGCGCTCGGCCGGGTAGTCCGGGTCGAGCGGCAGGTACGCGGCGCCGGACAGGGACACCGCGAGGAGCCCGGTGACGAGTTCCGGCGAGCGGGGCAGGGCGAGGGCCACGATCGAGCCGGGGCCGATGGAGCGGTCGGCGAGGAGCCGGGCCAGGCGGTGGGCGCGGGCGGACAGTTCGGCGTAGGTGAGCTGCTGCCCGTCGTGGCTGACGGCGATGCGGTGGGGGTGGCTGCGTGCGGCTTCCTCGTAGCGCTCGGCGAGGGTGGCGGGCTGGGAGTGGACGCCGGGCAGAGCCTGGGCGTTGCCGTCCACCAGGGCGCGGCGCAGTTCCTCGGGGCTGAGCAGCGGCAGCAGGCCGAGCGGGGTGTCGGGGGCATCGGCGGCGGCGGTGAGCAGCCGGGTGAGGCGGTCGGCGAGGGCCTGAGCGGTGGCGCGGTCGAAGAGGTCGGTGCGGAATTCGAGGAACCCGCCGATGCCGCCGCCGGGCAGTTCCCCGGCGTTGAGCGTGAGGTCGAACTTGGCGGTGCCGGACGGTACGGCGGTCATGCGGGCGCTGAGGCCGGGGGCGAGCGCGAAGGCGGTGTCGGGGACGGACTGCCAGGCGAGCATGGTCTGGAAGAGCGGGTGCCGGGACAGTGAGCGGGCCGGGTTGAGGGCCTCGACGAGGTGGTCGAAGGGCAGCGCGTCGTGTTCGTGGGCGCCGAGGGTGGTGGCGCGCACCCGGTCGAGCAGGTCGTGGAACGTGGGGTCGCCGGAGGTGTCGGTGCGCAGGACGACGGTGTTGGTGAAGAACCCGACGAGGTCGGCGGTGGCGTCGTCGGCGCGGCCCGCGACGGGTGTGCCGAGGGGGATGTCGGTGCCGCAGCCGTGCCGGGTGAGCAGGGCGGCGAGTCCGGCCTGCACGGTCATGAACACGCTGGTGCCGGTGGAGCGTGCGAGCCGGGTCAGGGCGGTGTGCGCGGCCTCGTCGAGGTGGAAGGGGACGGTGTCGCCCCGGTGCGAGGCGATGGCGGGGCGGGGCCGGTCGGCGGGCAGTTCCAGTTGGTCGGGCAGTCCGGCGAGGGCCTGCTTCCAGTACGCCAGGTGCTGTTCGGCGAGTGCCGTCGGAGCCTGGGCGGGACCGAGGAGGCGCTGCTGGTGGGCGGCGTGGTCGGCGTACTGCAGGGGCAGCGGGGCGAACTGCGGGGCGTGACCCGCGATCCGGGCGGCGTAGGCCGTGGCGAGGTCCCGGGCCAGCGGCGTGGTGGAGGCGCCGTCACCGGCGATGTGGTGCAGGAGCAGCAGGAGCGTGTGCCGGTCGGGGCCGGTGGTGAACAGCGTCGCGCGCAGCGGGGGTTCGGCGGCGAGGTCGAAGCAGTGGCGCACGGCCCCGCCGAGGTCGTCGCCGGGCGCCGCGAGGTGCAGGACCGGTCGGGCCGCGGGGTCGTCCGGGTCGAGGATCCGCTGGCAGGGCAGGTCGTCGGCGGCGCCGTCCGCGACCGGGTACACGGTCCTCAGCGTCTCGTGCCGCGCGCTCAGGTCGTGCAGGGCCAGCGTGAGGGCGTCCCGGTCGACGGGGCCTTCGAGGCTGAGGGCGAGCGGGATGTTGTACGTGGCGCTCGGGCCCTCCAGGCGGTGCAGGAACCAGAGCCGCTGCTGGGCGGGCGACAGAGGCAGGTCGCCGGTGCGCGGGACGGGCGTGATGGCGGCGCGGGGGTTGGCGGACGCGGTGTCCTGGTCGTCGTCGGCGCCCTCGTTCTCCTGGGCCCGGACCAGCGCCGCGAGTCCGGCGGGCGTCGGGGTGCGGAAGACGTCGGCGAGGGAGACGGCGGCCCGGAAGGTCTCCCTGATGCGGGCCGCGAGCCGCGCCGCGAGCAGCGAGTGTCCGCCGAGGTCGAGGAACCCGGCGTCAGGGGCGACCGGTTCGTCGAGGCCGAGGAGGTCCGCGAAGAGCCCGCGGATGATGTCGGTGTGCGGATCGGCGGAGCCGGTCACCGCGTCGGCCGTGCCCGCGGCGGGGGTCTGCGGCTCGGGCAGGGCGCGGTGGTCGAGCTTGTCGTTGGCGGTGCGCGGCAGCGCGTCGAGGAGGGTCACGGTCGTGGGGACCATGTGCTCGGGGAGGGCTGCGGCCAAATGGTCGCGCAGGACGGCGGGGTTCACCCCGATCGCGGGATCGGCTTCGGTGGCGGAGTCCGCGCCGGTTGAAGGGTCCGCGCCAACTGACGGGTCCACGCCGGTGACGGCGTCCGCGCCCGTACCGACGCGCGGCACCGCGTACGCGAGCAGCCGCTTGCCCGTGACGCCGTCGCGGGCGATGACAGCGGCCTGCGCCACGCCGGGGTGGGCGGCCAGGACGCTCTGGATCTCGCCGAGTTCGATGCGGAAGCCCCGGATCTTCACCTGGTCGTCGGTGCGTCCCAGGAACTCCAGGGTGCCGTCGGCCCGGCGCCGCACCAGGTCCCCGGTGCGGTACATGCGGTCACCGTGCGCGCCGAACGGGTCCGCCACGAAGCGCTCGGCGGTCAGGTCGGGCCGTCCGAGGTAGCCGCGGGCCAGGCAGGCGCCCGCGACGTACAGTTCCCCGGCGACGCCGTCGGGGGCGGGGCGCAGGCTGGAGTCGAGGACGTAGGTGCGGCTGCCGCGCACGGGCCGCCCGTCGGCGTCGGCACCGGTCCAGTAGTAGGCGTCGACGGTGGTCTCGGTGGGCCCGTACAGGTTGAGCGGATGCAGTCCCGCGACGGCGGACAGGCGTCGCCACAGCGGCTCCGGCACGGTCTCGCCGCCCACGACGAGGACGGCGGGGTGGTGCCTGCCGTCGTCGAGGAGGCCCTCGGCGATCAGGGCCTCCGCGTAGGAGGGCGTGACGTCGAGGTAGTCGACGCGGTGGGCGTCGACGTAGGCGGTGAGGGCCGCCGGGTCGCGGTACGTCACGTCGTCGAGCAGGTGCAGTTCGTGGCCGTGGACCATCCACAGGACGGGGTCCCAGGACGCGTCGAAGGCGAACGAGGCGCTGTGGGCGACGCGCAGGCGGGTGCTTCCGGTGCGGGCGACGGCCGGGGCGATGTGGTCGGTGCCGTGGCCGGCGAGGAGGTTGGCCAGGGAGGCGTGGGTGACGACGACTCCCTTGGGGCGGCCGGTGGAGCCGGAGGTGTGGATGACGTAGGCGGCGCTGTCCGGGGCGGGCGCGGCCGCGGGGACGAGGGCGGGTCTCGCCTCGAGGGCGGCCCGCAGTGAGGGCTCGTCCAGGGCGAGTTCGGGCACGGTGTGCGACGGCAGGGCGGCCAGGGTGTCGGCCGTGCCGAGGACGCACACGGGCCGGGCGTCCTCCAGGACGGCGCGGGTGCGGGCGGCGGGGTGGCCGAGGTCCAGGGGCTGGCAGACGCCGCCCGCCTTGAGGACGGCGAGCAGGGCGACGACCATGTCGGTGCCGCGCGGCAGGGCGAGGGCGACGGGGGTCTCGGCGGTCACGCCCCGGGCGGCCAGTTCGTGGGAGAGCCGGTTGGCGGCGGCGTCCAGTGCGGCGAAGGTGAGGGTCCGGTCGCCGCAGCGCACGGCGACGGCGTCGGGGGTGCGGGCGGCCTGCGCGGCGAAGGCGGCGGGCACGGTCGCGGTGGCGGGCTCCTCGGTGCGGCCGGACGTCACGCGGCGCACCTCGTCGGCGGGCATCAGGTCGAGGGCGGCGAGGGGGCGGTGCGGGTCGGCGAGGAGCTGGTCGGTCAGGGCGTGCAGGAGGTGCTGGAACGCGGCCTGGTGGCGGGTGAGTTCGTCGGCGTCGTAGCGGTCGGCGGCGGCGTCGAGGCTGAGGGTGAGGCCGCCGTCGCGGCTGGGCCAGGCGCCGATGGCCAGGTCCTCCACGGGGCCCGCGGCGAGGTTGCGCACGACCCCGGGCAGGCCCGCGAAGTCGAGGGGGTCGCCGTCGAAGGGCTTGACGTTGACCATGGGTCCGGTGAGGGGCGTGGCGGCGGAGCCGAGGCCGAGGTCCCTGCGCAGGTCGGCCTGCGGGTAGCGCTGGTGGCGGCGCACGGCGCGGATCTCCAGGACGACGCGGCGCAGCAGTTCGGCCGCGCTGTCCTGGGGGCGGACGGCCAGGCGCAGCGGCAGGACGTTCACCGTCATGGCGGGGGTGCGCAGGGCGGCGGGGCCGCGGCGGTTGGTGACGGGCAGGCCGAGGACGACCTCGGGGGCGCCGGTGATCCGGTGCAGGTAGGCGGCCGCGGCGGCCACGACGAGCTCCGCCCAGGTGGCCTTGGCCGCGGTGGCGGCGGCGGAGATCCGGTCGAGGCCCGCAAGTTCGGCGGTCGTCTTGCGGAGGTCGCCCGTGGCGCCGGTCGCGGGACGGCTGGAGAGGGTCACCGGCGCGGGGGCACTCGCCATGCGCTCCGCCCAGAACGCCCGGTCGGTGGCGAGGCGGTCGCTCGCCAGGTACTGGGCCTCGTCGTCGACGAGTTCCCGCAGGGGCGCGAAACGGCAGGCGGGAGCGGGGGCTTCGGGGTCGTCCGTGAACGCGGTGTAGAGCTCGGCGACGCGGCGGCCGATCAGCTGGAGGGCGTAGGCGTCGACGGCGATGTGGTGGACGCGCTGGTACCACCACGTGCGGTCGTCGGCGATCCGGATGAGGGCCTGTGTCATCAGGCCGTGCCCGTCTCCGGCGGCGTCGGTGGGGTCCCCGGCGGCGGCCGGGCGGGCCAGGTCGGCGCGGATCCAGGCGTCGGCGGCCTCCTCCGGCCGGTCGTCGGCGCGCAGGTCGATCCGGTGCACGGGCACGTCCGTCGCGTACGCCGCGTCCCGCACCCACTGCCGGGGCTCGCCGTCGACCTCGGTGACGCGCAGGCGGAGCGTGTCGGCCTCCGCGACGGTCCGGCGCACCGCGCGCTCAAGGCGGTCCTCGTCCAGGGCCCCGTGGATCTCCATGACGTCCGCGGTGTGGAACGCGGCGCCGCCGGGGTCCAGTTGCTGCGCGTAGTGGATGCCGGCCTGCGGCGTCAGCAGCGGGAACACGTCGTCCGGACGCGGATGCATGCGTACAACTCCTCGGGGATCGAGCGCACCGGACCACCAGCGCGAAGTTAGGTAAGCCTAAGCTATGTTTTCGGGGGCGATGACGCGAACCGTTCCGTCCGCCCCGCACACGAAGAGGACCGATGCCGCACCCCACCCACGGCGAAGCCGCAGCGACGCAAGGCGCCACCCCCGCCCCCGACGACCTCAAGTCCGCCGTGCGGCAACGCGTCGACGAACACCGCGACGACCTCATCGCCCTGAGCCGCCGCATCCACGGCAACCCGGAGACGGCCTTCACCGAGCACCGCGCCGCCGCCTGGTGCGCCGAGACCCTGGCAGCGGCCGGATTCGCGGTCGACTCCCCCGCCTACGGCCTCGACACCGCCTTCTCCGCGACGACCGGATCGGGTCCGCGGACGGTGGCGGTCGTCTGCGAGTACGACGCCCTGCCGGACCTCGGACACGCCTGCGGCCACAACCTGATCGCCGCCGCGGGGATCGGCGCGGCCCTCGGGCTCGCTCCGTTCGCCGACGAACTCGGCCTGCGGATACGGGTGTTGGGGACTCCGGCGGAGGAGCGCGGCGCGGGCAAGGCCCTGATGCTGGACGCCGGGGCGTTCGACGGGGTGGACGCCGCGATGATGGTGCACCCGTGCCCGTTCGAGATGTCCGACTTCCGGTCGTTCGCACTCGGCACGCTGTCGGTCACGTACACCGGCCGTGCCGCGCACCCCAGCCTCAACCCGCACGAGGGCCGCAACGCCGCCGACGCCCTGACCGTCGCGCAGGTCGCGCTCGGCCTGCTGCGTCAGCATCTGCCGCCGCAGTGGCGGGTGCACGGCATCACCACGGAGGCGGGCACGAGCCCCAACGCGGTCCCGGTCCGCGCGACGGCCTCGTACGAACTGCGGGCGCTGGCCGCCGAGGACCTCGCCGAGCTGCGCGCCCGCGTGGAGGACTGCTTCCGTGCCGGGGCGCTCGCGACAGGCTGCGACGTCACGCTGGAGCGGCCCGAGCCGGACTATCTGGACTTCCGCGGCGACCCCGCCCTGATCGAGCTCTGGACGCGCAACGCACGGGCGCTCGGACGGCCGGAGCCGGTGGAGCGCCCGCCGTTCGCCTGCACCGATATGGGCAACGTGTCGCACGTCGTGCCGTCCATCCACCCGGTGCTCGACATCAGCGGCGGCGCCTGCGGCCCGCACGAGCCGGAGTTCGCGCAGGCGGCGCTCTCCCCGGCCGGGGAGCGGGCCCTCTTGGACGGGGCGACGGCGATGGCGTGGACGGCGGTGGACTTCGCCCGCGCCGCCGGGGAGACCCCCGGCGGCTGACGTACGGCAGGTGGCACGTGACCGCTCCCCGGGCTCCATCGGGGAGCGGTCACAGCCACCGACGGCCCACCGGGGCCGATCAGTGACCGGCCGCCGACGGCACGTCAGGCCCTCAGAACCTCAAGACCCGCAGAGAACCTCAAGCCTCTCAGAACCCTCGGACCCTTCAAGACCCTCGGGAATTCAGGGCCTTCAGGACTTCGACAGCGCCTTGGTGATGTCCTTCAGCACGACGTCGCTGGCCAGCGGCCCGCCGCGGGTGGACCAGACCGACCCGTTCACGGTCACGACGTGCTTCTTCTTGACGGCGCCCAGCTCCTTGTACGCGGGCTTGGACTGCACGTCCTTCAGGGCCTTCTCGCCGTCCGACGTCAGGGTCGAGAGGAACAGCCAGTCGCCGTCGATCTGGTCGATCTTCTCCAGGCTCAACGACGGGGTGTGCGCGTTGCCGTCCTTGTTCTGCGCCTTGGGCCGCTTGAGGCCCATCTCCAGGGCGACGCCACTGGCGAACTGCTTCTTCTCCATCCAGCTGGGGCCGTCCGGGTTCCAGCGGACGATGGAGACCTCGGCGCCCTTGTTGGCGCCGAGCTTCGCGCCCGCGGCCTTCGCGGCGGCCTCGTGGTCGGCGATGACCTTGTTGGCCTTGTCCAGCTTGTTCACGGCGTTGCCGATGCCACGGAAGGAGAGCTTCCACTCGTCGGTGGGCGCCATCGTGACGAGGGTGGCCGGGGTGATCTCGCGGAGCTGCTTCAGGACCTGCTCGTCCTGCATGTCACCGGCCAGGATGAGGTCGGGCTTGGCGGCGACGACCTTGTCCATGACGGGCTGGAGCAGATTGCCGACGACGTCGACGTCCTTGACCTTGTCGGCCAGGTACGCCGGGGGCTTGTCGAGGCCCTGGCCGTTGGTGATGCCGACCGGCTCGACGCCGAGGGCGAGCACCGCGTCCAGGTCCTCCTGGGTCAGGGTGACGATGCGCTTGGGTTGCGCGGGGACCTTGACGGTGCGGCCCGTGGCGTCCTTCACCGTGCGCGTACCGGAAGCCTCGCCCGCCGAGGCGCCCTTGGAGTCCTTCTTGTCCGAGCCGGAGTCGGAACCGCATCCGGTCAGCAGCAGCGCGGCCGCCCCGAGGGCTGCGACTGCCTGCGCCGCGCGGCGCGGCACGAGGGGAAGGGATCTGCGGGGCAGGTTCATCGAAGGCTCCGTGTTCAATGGGACATGACTGGGCCGAGGCACACACGGCCATCCGGCCGCGCCACCCCTCGACGCAGAGACTAAGGTTAGCCTTACCTTACAGTTGCGAGGCAAGGGGTTGCCTCACACCCCCGGGAAGGGCGAGGCACACAGTGGAACTGCGCGTCGAGCGAGTCACCGCCGGATACGCCGGCCGTACCGTGGTCGACGAGGTCGACCTCACGATCGGCTCCGGCCAGGTCGTGGCCGTCGTCGGCCCCAACGGCTGCGGAAAGTCGACCCTGTTGCGGACGATGGCCCGGCTGCACACCCCGGAGTCGGGCAGGGTCCTCGCCGGCGGCACGGACGTGTGGCGGCTGCGCCAGCGCGACGCGGCGCACCGCATCGCCCTGCTCCCCCAGTCCCCGCAGGCACCCGAGGCCGTCACGGTCGCGGGCCTCGTACGCTACGGCCGCCACCCGCACCAGGGCCTGTTCCGGCAGTGGTCCCGCGAGGACGAACAAGCCGTGACCAAGGCCCTGGACGCCACCGGCACGACCCCGCTGGCCGAGCGCCGCCTCGACGAACTCTCCGGCGGCCAGCGCCAACGCTGCTGGCTCGCCATGGTCCTGGCGCAGGAGACCCCGGTGGTCCTGCTCGACGAACCGACCAGCGCACTCGACATCGGCCACGCCGTGGAGGTGCTCGACCTGGTGCGGGACATCGCCGCGGGCGGCCGCACCGTCGTCATGGTCGTGCACGACCTCGCCGCCGCGGCCCGCTACGCCGACACCGTCGTCGCGATGCGCGACGGCCGCGTCGTGGCGTCGGGCCCGCCGCGCGAGACCATCGACGCAGACCTGGTCCGCGAGTTGTACGGCATCGATACGGAGATCCTGTTCGCGCCGTCCGACGGCGCACCGGTCGTCGTGCCGACCGCGCGGGTGGCGGCGACGGCCGGGGACAGCCGCTAGCCGAGCGGTTCCGATGCGGTGAGCGGCCGGACGCGGTCGGCGGCAACGCCGAGCGCGGCCGCTCGTTGCATCCGGGCCGCCGGACTCGCATCCGGGCTGCCGGAGCGGACAGTTGTCGCGCGGTCATCGGACGGCGTCGGCCTCTGCTGCCTCCGTCTCGTCCGCGGCGACGGGGGGCGAGTCCTTCGGGCCACGAAGAGCGATGTGGACGAGCAGCACGCCCATGACGGCGACGCCCGTCCACATGGCCTGCTGCCAGCCGTCGACGAAGGCCTGCTGCGCGGCGTGGACGAGGTCTGGGGAGTGCGCGCCCGTGCCGGGTGCCACCTCGACGGCGTTGGCGATGCCTTCGCGTGCGGTGTCCGCGGCCTCTTGGGGGATGCCGTCGAGCTTGTCGTCGATGGCACTGCGGTAGCCGGCCGACAGCAGGGCGCCGAGCATGGCCACGCCGAGGGCGGTGCCGAACTCGCGGGTGACGTCGTTGAGCGCGGAGGCGACTCCCTGCTCGGCGCAGGGCAGAGAGCTGGTGATGGCCTCGGTGGAGGGCGTCATCGAAAGGCCCATGCCGATCCCCATGGCGAGCATGCCGACCAGGATGGAGAGGTATCCGCCGTCGACGGAGACGAACACGGCCATCAACGCCAGGCCGAGGGCGGCCAGGGCGACGCCCACGGCCATGGTGGAGCGGGCGCCGACGCGTGCGGCCATCCTGGGGGCCAGGCCGGACGCCAGCATCATCATGACGGCCATCGGCATCATCGCCACGGTGGACAGCAGCCCGGACCAGCCCAGGACGGCCTGGAAGAACGGGAAGAGGACCACGGCGATACCCGCCTGGACCCCGAAGACCACCAGGAGCGTGATCGAACCGCCGGCCAGGCCGCGCTCACGGAACAGACGGACATCCAGCAGCGCGGCCTCACGGCGGCGCAACTCCCAGGCCACGAACCCGACGGCGGCGACGGCACCGACGGCCAGGCCGATCAGAGTCACCGGGGCGGTCCAGCCGCGCTCGGGGCCTTCCTGCAGCACGAAGATCAGGCCGATCACGGCGACGGCGGACAGCAAGGCGCCCGTGGTGTCGAAGGAATGAGCGGAGTACTGGCGGGAGTTGGGCACCGACTTCAGCGTCATCGCCAGAGCGACGACTACCAGGACCACGGGCAGGACGAACAGCCAGCGCCAGTCGGCGACATCGACCAGAAGCGCGGACAGGAACATGCCCAGGATGCCGCCGCCCCCGGCGACACCGGTCCACACGCCGATCGCCTTGCCCCGCTGCTCCTCGGGGAACGTACTCGTGATGACGGCCAGCGTGATCGGCATGATCATGGCGGCGCTCACGCCCGCGGCCACGCGCGCGGCAATCATCACTCCGGCCGACGGGGCCAGCCCCGCGACGACGCTGGCGGCGCCGAAGACGGTCAGCCCGGCGATCAGCATGGGCTTGCGGCCCAGCCGGTCGCCGATGGCGCCGAGCGGCAGCAGCAGCGCGGCCAGGGCCAGGGTGTAGATGTTGATGATCCACAGAACGGTGTTCTGCGAGGCGCCGAACTCCACCGCCATGTGGGTCTGGGCGACGTTCAGCCCGGACACCGACGCGATGACGGCCATCAGCGCAACGGAGACGGCGATCAGGATCGTGCGCAGCTGACGCGCGTCGAGTGCGCCTTCGCCGCTCGCCGGTGCCGCCGCCTGGGGAGGCTGGTTCGTACTCATGTCTTCCTTCCAAGGGCATGCGGGATCGGCGCCGGAGCAGGGCCGGTCGCCGCATTGACGGGGTGCGTGGCCCACAGTCCGGGCCACCTGCGGCCGACGGTAGGCCCGCATTGCGGTGAAGGCATACGCTGTTGCCCATGACGCAAGAAGATGGGCAGCTGGACGGCCTCGTGCGCAAACGGATCCGCGCCCTGCGGGTCGCCCAGGGCTGGTCCCTGGAGGAGCTGGCCACCCGCGCCAACCTCAGCCAGTCCTCACTCAGCCGTATCGAGAACGGCCGGCGCCGCCTCGCCCTGGACCAGCTCGTCACCCTCGCCCGCGCCCTGGACACCACCCTGGACCAGCTGGTGGAGAACGCCGCCGACGACGTCGTCATCAGTCCGATGATCGACGCCAGCCACGGCCTGATGCGCTGGCCCATCAAGGGTGACCCGGGCATGAGCGTGATGCGTCAGCGGATGACCCAGCCGCCGCCCGACAACCCCGCCCGCATGCGCGCCCATCCCGGCCGCGAGTGGCTGGTGGTCCTGTCCGGCACCGCCGTCCTCATGCTCGGCAATCGCCGATT
Source organism: Streptomyces sp. NPDC127108 (assembly GCF_042677545.1). Classification (NCBI taxonomy): domain Bacteria; kingdom Bacillati; phylum Actinomycetota; class Actinomycetes; order Kitasatosporales; family Streptomycetaceae; genus Streptomyces; species Streptomyces sp. NPDC127108. Next base: position 288,526 of record NZ_JBHXTE010000001.1, read on the forward strand.
CCGCATCGAGACCAACCAGGCCGCCGAGTTCCCCACGATGATGCCGCACGCGATCGGCGCCGAGGGCGGGCCGTGCGAGATCATGGGCATCTTCGACCGCGACGCCCGCCGCGGCCACCAACGCGACATCGCCGAGGCCGAAGGCGGCACTCAGACTCACGGCGAGTGACGGCGCCGGAGGCCCGGCGCACGCGGGATCTTGCGTGACGGGCAGCAGGCGCAGCGACTTTCTTGCGCAGACGGCAAGCAGCCGTGCCGTAGACGCATGAGCGTCCTACGGTGTCGCCATGACCCGAACCCACGAGCACACCCCTCACGGCGAAGGCGCCCACCACCAGGCGCACGACGACGACGGCCAAGCGGAGATCCTCGACCTCGATGCCGAGGTGCTCGCCGAGCACATCGCGCTCATCACCGCCTGGCTGCCCTTGAAGGCCGAGCCGCGCCGGATCGTGGACCTGGGCTGCGGCACGGGCGCGGGCACCTTCGCGCTCCTGGAGCGTTTCCCCGAGGCGCACGTCACCGCCGTCGACACCTCGGCCGGGCATCTGCAGCACCTGCGCGAGAAGGCCTGCGCCCGGGGAGTGCAAGAGCGCGTGCGCACCGTGCAGGCCGACCTCGACGCCGCCGACTGGCCCGACCTGGGGACGCCGGACCTGGTGTGGGCCTCGGCCTCGATGCACCACATGGCCCACCCCGACCGTGCCCTCGCCAGCGTCCACGAACTGCTCGCCCCGGGCGGTCTGTTCGCCGTCGTCGAGCTGGACGGCTTCCCCCGCTTCCTGCCCGCCGACGCCCCCGAGAACCGGCCCGGCCTCGAAGAACGCTGCCACAGGGCGACCGACGGCTTCCACGCCGAGCACGTACCGCACCGCGGCGCCGACTGGGGACCGATGCTCTCCGCCGCCGGGTTCACCGTCGAGGACGAGCGCACCGTCACCGTCGACATCGAAGGCGACCGCAGCGAAGCCGTCGGCCGCTACGCCCACGCCAGCCTGCAGCGCGTCCGCGGCGCCGCGGCACCGGCGCTCGGCCCCGAAGACCTCGCCGCGCTCGACGACCTGCTCGACGCCGAAAGCCCGCACAGCATCCTGCGCCGCGACGACCTCGCCGTACGCACCGAGCGCACCGTCTGGGCGGCCCGCCGCGCCTGAACCCTGAACGTGTCGCGCGCCCGCACCATCTCCCGCAACCATCGGTAGGCTGGCGCCCGATGCCGAAAAGCCGCCAATCCCCGCCAGGGTCCTCGGAATCGCAGGACATGCCGAGCGGAGCCGGGTGGATGCCGCATGGCTACTCGATGGCCCCCCACTCGCACGCGGCGGGTCAACTCGTCTACGCGGCGGCCGGGACGCTGGCCACCACGACGGAGCGCGGCACCTGGGTGGCCCCCGCCAACCGCGTGACGTGGACACCGCCCGGCTTCGCCCACTCCCATCGCTTCTACGGCCGCACCGACGCACGGCTGCTGACCGTTCCGGTCGAGCTGTGCGGCGAACTCCTCGACCACCCCAGCGTGTTCGCTGTCAGCCCGCTGCTGCGCGAGGCCGTCCTGACCCTGACCGGCGACCGGCCCGAGAAGCGTTCCGGCGCCCACCGGCGGCTCCTCGCCGTGGTCATCGACGAGCTGTCCGACACCCCGGAGCAGTCCCTGCACCTGCCCGAAGCGGCCGATGACCGGCTCCGTACGGTCACCGACCTCCTGCACGCCGACCCCGCCCGGCCCGCGACCCTGACCGAACTCGGACGCGTCGCCGGAGCCAGCGAGCGGACCCTGAGCCGGTTGTTCCACAGCGAGCTCGGCATGAGCTTCCACCGCTGGCGCAGCATCCTGCGCATCCACCACGCGCTGGCCCACCTGGCGGAGGGCACGTCCGTCACCGATACGGCGATGGCGTGCGGCTGGTCGAACCCGTCCAGCTTCATCGACGCCTTCAACGACGTCGTGGGCCAGACCCCGGGCAGCTACCGAACGGACCTGTGCAGCAGCCGTGAAGTGCGGTAGCAGTCGCTTCCCCGGGGGCGTCGCACGTCGATCCGCACTGTTGGCGGGTTTTCGGCATGGCGTGTCCATTTGCCGGTTGGTGGCGCGGGCATCGGGTTCCAGAGTGGTGGCAGTGCGCCGCGCCACCAGGGCGGCACGGCCGTTCACGCGCTGGCGCGTGCGGTCCCCCCTTTTTTTCTGCGAGGAGCTCGAGAAACCATGGCCGAAACCGACAAGGACACGACCGTCGTGATCGTAGGGGGCGGGGTCGCCGGCCTCGCTCTGGGCAACTTCCTCCTGCGGGAGGGGGTCGGGTGCGTCGTCCTCGAAAAGCACAGCCGTGCATACGTGGAGCAGCGGCAGCGGGCCGGCTCTCTCGATGCCGACGGCGTGCGTGTGCTGAACGAGTGGGGGGTGGGCGAGGTCGTGGAGGGCCACAGCCACGGTGACTCCGGCTCGGGTGTGCCGCTGCTGGTGGACGGAGCGAAGCGGTGGTGGAAGTCGGGCGACGACGGGGACGACAGCGACGGAGTGTTCTGTCCGCAGCAGGTCCTCGTCCGCAACCTGATCAGGATCTTTCTGCGCGACGGCGGTGACCTGCGCTTCGAGGCTGAGGACATAGCGCTGCAGGACATCGCCGGCGAACAGCCGCTGGTTCGCTACCGGGAGCCCGACGGCTCGACGCGGACGGTCACGTGTGACTTCGTCGCCGGTGCTGACGGTTATCGCGGCGTCAGCAGAACGGCCATCCCCGAGGACGTCCTCACCTGCTCCAGCCATGAGTTCGGCTACGCCTGGCTGACGGTGATGACGGAGGCGCCCGCGGACCCCCCGGCCATGCTGGCCGTGCACTCGCGCGGTTTCGCCGCGCAGATCACGCGCGGGCCGCACACGAGCCGTCTATACCTGCAGTGCCCGCTCTCCGACACCGTCGAGCAGTGGCCCGACGAGCGGGTCTGGAGCGAACTGGAGGCGCGCTTCGCTGGGCCCGTGGACCCCAAGGGCCCGATCACGAGCAAGCAGGTCGTGCCGCTGCGCGGAGTGGTGTTCAGCCCCATGAGCCACGGTCGCCTCCACCTTCTCGGGGACGCCGCCCACCTCATCTCCCCGATGAGCGCGGAGGGCATGAGCCTTGCCCTCCACGACGCCGACGCGCTCGCCCGCGCGGTCGTCCAGCAGGTGCAGAAGAATGACCCGAGCCTGCTCGACCGCTACTCCGACACCTGTCTCGACCACACATGGGAGCGCCAGGCGTCCGCGGTCCGGGTGACCCAGACCATGCATGATTCCGGTGACTCCACCTACGAAGGAGAGTTCCGCAAGCAGACCGCCCGCAAGGACCTGGAGACCATGTTGGAGCCGCAGGCGGCGCCTCACCCAGCCGCGTGAGTCGCGGCGGCCGGACCCCGACGGAACCACGGCCCGGCCGCCGCCCCCGGCCCACTCCGCCCCCAACTCGCCCGCACCGGAAGGAACTCGACGAGGTGACACCCCGAGCAGAGCCCGACCATCCGGCCGACACCCCGGCAGCCGCGGCCGCTCGCCTCACCGGACACGCGGCGACCGCGCAGCACCCGCTGTCCGGCGCGCTCACCGAAGTCACCCTCGACGGCGGGCAGTCGGTCGTCGTCAAACGCGCCGACGCGCCGGGCGCGGTGCGGGCCGAGGCCGCCGGGCTGCGCTGGCTGGCCGCCTCCGGCACGGCGCCGGTCCCGGCCGTGCGCGGGCACGACAGGCGCTGGCTGGTGACCGACCGCGTCCCGCAGGGCACGCCCACCGCCCGGGCAGCCGTCCGGTTCGGCCGCGATCTGGCCGCCCTGCACGCCTCCGGCGCCCCCGCGTTCGGCGCGCCGCCGCCCGACGGCACCGAGGACGCGTACATCGGACTCGCCCCCATGCGGAACGTCCCCGGCGACGACTGGCCGCACTGGTACGCCGAGCACCGGGTGCTCCCCTACCTGCGGCGCGCCGTGGACGAGGCGACGGTGCGCCCCGCCGAGGCGGACGTCATCGAGCGGGTCTGCGCACGGCTGCCCGAACTCGCCGGGCCCGCCGAGCCGGCTGCCCGGCTGCACGGCGACCTGTGGAACGGCAACGTCCTGTGGGGCGCCGACGGGCGGGCGTGGCTGATCGACCCTGCCGCGCACGGCGGCCACCGGGAGACCGACCTGGCCATGCTCCACCTGTTCGGCTGCCCGCACCTCGACGACGTGCTGGACGGCTATCAGCGGACGGCCCCGCTCGCCGACGGCTGGCGCGAACGCGTCGGCGTGCACCAGCTCTTCCCGCTGCTGGTGCACGCCGTGCTGTTCGGCCGGGGCTACGCCGAGCAGGCCGTCGCGGCGGCACGGGCCGCGCTCACGGACTGACCTGCCCGCACATCCGCCTAGACGGGCACCCGCTGCGCCCGCTTGCCCACGCCGTCCGCCACCTCGACCCCCAGCCCGCCGGGCACGGCCTTGCGGGGCTCCTCGTCGATCGGCACCACGGCCCGCACCGCGCCGAACGCCGCCGCCGTGGCCCTGCGTGCGATCTCCTGGGTGGTGCCGTCCGCCTCGGTCCACTGACAGGTCAGTTCGCGGTAGTCGTCGACGGCCGCCTCCACCGCCTTGGTCATGCGCCGGTGCAGGGCGATCTCACGGTCGGCGGCGGGACGGGCGTAGAGCGCGCGTATCGCGGCACGGAGTTCGGCGGCCTCGTCGGGACGTATGGCGTGCTGCTCGCTGCGGTCGACGAGGTGCAGAAGCTGGTGGAGAGCGTAGTGCTCGTTCATGGGTCGCCTCCTGTTGTGGGGCCGCCGAGACAAGTGCCCGCCGCCGGGAAGCGCGACGAGCATGATCCACGCATACCCCCGGATCGCGTCGTCGCACCCCGATCGGGGAGAACTTCTGTTCGCGCGAGCCCTCAGGCCGGTTCCGCACCTCTTTCCTCCGGTCCGGACGCCGTGCAGGCCGCAGTCGTACGGAACCGGGCCCGGTACGCGGTCGGCGCGACCCCCAAGTGCTGTTGGAACACCCGGCGCAGCGACTCCGACGAGCCGAACCCGGAGCGTCGGGCGACCTCTTCGACGGTGTCGGGCGCCGCCTCCAGCAGGGCCCGGGCGGCCTCGAGACGTACCGCTTCGACGTACTGTCCGGGCGTCATGCCCGTCTCGGCGCGGAAGAGGCGGCCCAGGTGCCTGGCGCTCACTCCCGACTGCCGGGCCAGCGAGTCGAGACTGTGGTCGTCCGTCGGGTCGGCGGTGACGGTGTCCATGATGCGGCGCACGACCGTCCCCTCGGAGGGCTCCGGCGCGAGGCGCTTGCTGAACTGCGACTGGCCGCCGGGCCGGGCCATGAAGACGACGAGCTGGCGGGCGACGTCGCGCGCGAGGTGCGGGCCGTGGTCGTCCTCGACCAGGGCGAGGGCCAGGTCGATGCCCGCCGTCACCCCCGCCGAGGTCACGACGGGCCCGTCCCGCACGAACAGCGGGTCCGCCGCGACCCGCACCCGCGGGTAGGCGGCAGCCAGCTCCCGGGCCAACTCCCAGTGCGTGGCGGCGCGGCGGCCGTCCAGGAGCCCGGCCTCGGCCAGGACGAACGCCCCCGCGCACACGGAGGTGACCCGTGGGGTGCGGGCCGCGAGGGCGGCGGTCAGGTGGACGAGGTCGGTGTCGGCGACCGCCCGTCGCCAGTCGCGGCGGCCGGGGACGACCAAGGTGTCGACGCGGCGCGGCAGTTCGGCCGGGGTGCCGTCGACGCCGACGCGCACCCCCGAAGACGTACGCACGTCACGTCCCGTCGGGGAGACGACGTGCAGGTCGTAGCGGGCGCCGTAGGAGTTGGCCGTGGTGAGGACCTCGGCCGGGCCGCTCACGTCGAGGAGCTGCACGCCGTCGAAGGCGATGAGGGCGACGACATGACGTCCCCGCTTTCCGGTCTTTCCGGCCCTGCTGGTGTTCCCGGTCCTCCCGCCGCGGGCTACTCCGCCCACGGCGAGTCCAGGATGGTGCGGACGAAGTCGCCCCGCTCGAAGCCGGGGACGTAGGCCTCCAGGACGTCCGCCTTGACGTTGCCGAAGGTCGTCTCCGGCTTGGGGCGGATCCCCTCGGTGAACGCGTCGAGGATCCGCCGTTTGAAGTCCGGGCGGGGGTGCAGGGCCACGATCGCGGCCCGGTCGGCGTCGGTGATGTCGTCGTACCCGATGCCGAGCACGTCGTACTCCACCCCGGCCGTCACGAGGGCGACCTCCGGTTCCATGAACTCGGGGATGCCGGGCGTGGTGTGCAGGGCGATGGCCGTCCACACCCGGCGGACGCTGTCCTCGGGCAGTCCGTGCCCCCGCAGGAACCGCTTCGCCTCCTCGGCGCCGTCCACCTCGAACCGCCGACCACTGCGGCGCGCGTCCTCGCCGAGGCCCACGTCGTGGAACATCGCGCCGACGTACAGCAGTTCAGGGTCGAAGCTCAGGCCGCGGTTGCGGCCCTGCAGGGCGCCGAAGAGGTACACCCGGCGCGAGTGGTGGTAGATCAGTTCGCCGGTGGTGTCACGGATCAGCTCGGTGGCCTCCCGAGCCACCTTCGTGTCGGGCACCACCACGTCCACACCCATCCCCTCAGCACTCGCCCTCACGTCCACATCCACGTCTCCGCCCACCTCTCCGTAAGCCCCGCTGCGTCTCTCCACACCTCAAGGATCACGTCGGGCGGAGGGCCGCGCCATGGCGGTCCGGCCAGGTATCCCACAGATCACGACATGGGCCCGGCCGCCTCGACGCCGTCTCCCCACGCATATCCCGTGGCCCGGACCGGGGCCGCCGACCTAGGCTCGACGCCATGAGCAAGCCCCTCATCGCCCTCCTCAGCGGAGCCGGCATCTCCACGGACTCCGGCATCCCCGACTACCGCGGGCCCAACGGCCTCTGGCGGCGCGACCCCGAGGCCGAGAAGCTCGTGACGTACGAGTACTACATGGGCGACCCGGAGATCAGGCGCCGTTCGTGGCAGATGCGGCGCGCCAACCGGACGCTCCAGGCGGAGCCCAACGCGGCGCACCACGCGGTGACCGCGCTCGAGCGCTCCGGGGTGCCGGTGCGCGTCATCACGCAGAACGTGGACGGCCTGCACCAGCGCGCCGGGATGCCCGACCGCAAGGTCCTGGAGCTGCACGGCACCGCCCGTACGGTGATGTGCACCGAATGCGGGGCGCGGGGCCCGATGACGGACGCGCTGGCCCGCGTCGAGGCGGGCGAGAGCGACCCGGCGTGCCTGGAGTGCGGCGGCATCCTGAAATCCGCGACGGTGATGTTCGGCGAGCGTCTCGACCCGGCGGTCCTCGGCGAGGCCGTGGCCATCGCCGAGGCATGCGACGTGTTCATCGCGGTCGGCACCACGCTCCAGGTGCAGCCCGCCGCGGCCCTCGCGGGCCGCGCCGCCGAGCACGGCGCCCGCCTGATCATCGTCAACGCCGAGCCGACTCCGTACGACGACCGGGCCGACGAGGTCGTACGCGAACCGATCGGGACGGCGCTTCCGGCGCTCCTGGAACGGATCGTCATCCCTCGATCGTCTTGACCACCCGGGCGGGGACTCCCGCGACCAGGGTGCGGGCGGGAACATCACGGGTGACCACCGCGCCGGCGGCGACGACGGAACCAGCGCCGATGGTCACTCCCTGCATGACCATGGCAGACGCCCCGATCCAGACGTCGTCCTCGATGACGATCGGGGCGAAGGCGAGGTACTCGCGGCGCTCGGCGAGAGGCAGTGGGTGTCCTCCGGTGATGAGGCTGACCTTCGGGGCGATCATGACACCGTTGCCGATGCGGATCCCGCCCTTGTCCATGAACGTGCATCCCTGGTTGACGAAGACGTTCTCCCCGAACGTCGTGTTCAACCCGTTCTCGGTGAAGAACGGCGGGTAGATCGTCACCGACTCCGGCAGCGGCCCACCGAACACAACCGAAAGTAGTTCCGCCCGTCCTTCGCTGTCGCTGAACGGCAGCACGTTGAGGCGAGAGGTCGCATCCGTCACTTCCGCGATTCGCTCCGCATGACGGGCGAACTCGGTTGTCTGGACGTAGAGGGTCTGGTCTGTGCGAGTAGCCATGCGCCGATCCCAGCACCCCGGAGAAGGCTCGATCAAACACCTCACGAGCAACCGGACACAACCACTGGTTGTGTCGGTATCCCCCGGGGCTCCCGGTTCATCGACTGATGACGAACCGCAACTCCGGCCGCTCCCAGGCGACCTTGGGCGGCGACGGAGCAACCGTGCCCACCCTCTCGGCACCCAGGCGTCGGTAGAACTTCTCGGCCGGGGGATGAGAGACCACTCGCACCTCACTCAGTCCGGCGTTCCCCGCCTGCTCGGTCATGTGGGCCACCAAGAGGCGACCGACCCCCATCCCCTGGGCCTCGTCCGCCACGAAGATCAGGTCCAGCTCCGCGGGGTCGAGGACCAGGGCGTAGAACCCGAGCACGCGCGCGCCCTCGTCGACTGCCACGAAGACCTGGTGCCGGGCGATGTAGTCGGGGGTGACGCGGTAGCCGGAGATGATCGAGGCGTACTGCCCCTGGTAGGCGTCTGCCCCCTGGACCAGCGCCGTGAGGCGCTCCGCGTCCTGTTCAACGGCACGTCTGATCATCGTCGATTGCATGCAGGAAGTATAGGGGCGAACCTGCGATTCAGGTATTACCGATCCGTTGCGCCCCGCCCCAGAGACCATGGCCGGACCCACGACGTTCGCACCTCAACACCAGTCCCAGAGGCCGGGATTGCGCACAGGTGTGGCATGGTAGATCAACTAACGATCCGGATGTCTGAGCGTCCGCGTAGGGGGATCTTGATGCGTGTTCGTACCGTCGCGGCCTCTGCCGCACTCGTCCTGTGCGCCACGGCCGGTGCGGCGGCCTGTTCGTCCTCGTCGGATGCTTCGGACTCCCGTCGGCCCGCCGGTCCCTCCACCTCCGAGAAGCGCGCCTCCGCCGAGGGCATGGAGGGCCGCATCGAGACGGGCAAACGCCAGGCGGCCGGGCCGAAGATGGAGGGGCGGGACTCCACGGAGTGCGCGACCTCCGCCGCCGAGATCCCGGCGAAGTGCGCTCTCGACGTCTCGTTCTCCGAGAGTACCGATGGCGAGCCGGCCGCCGGGGCGCCCGTCACGCGGTAAGTCCGGCACGGCCCGTCATGCCGCCGAGGCCCTGGTCGCCCCGGCGTGCGCGTGCGCCTTCCCGCACACCAGAATCCCCTTCCCCCGCTTACAAAGATCCATTAACCTCACATCTCGTTCACAATTGAAGCAGTGGCCTCGGATCAGAGGTCAGGGGGCGGGGGTAGTGGATCATGCGTGCGAACTGGCGTCTGAAGTTGAGTGTTCTTGCTGGTGCGTCGGCACTCGCGGTCTCGGTCGTCACGGTGACGCCGGCGCTGGCTGACGACGCTCCGGGGGGCCTCCAGGAAGTGCAGATGCCCGCGGATGTGGAGATCCTCGAGGGGGTCGCCCCGGCGCCCGAGACCGCGGTTCCGTTCACGGGAGCGGGGCCGAAGGCCGCCGCGGCGTCCCACGCGTGCCTCGGGTCGACTTCCGTCTACGGCGCCAGGGGCTGCTTCCAGCACAGCGGCGACATCGTCTGGGCCCGCGACACGGAGAAGGACGGCATGTCCGCGGCCATCGGCGTGTACACCGACTACGGTCGGCCCGCCGCGGTCTGCATCAACAGGCTCGGCGCGGACACGTGGGCGACGTGCAACAAGGACTACCGCGAGGACGGGAAAGTGCGCCTGCGGGTCATGCGCTACGACGGCGGCAACGGCAAGTTCTACCAGCCCGAGACCTGGTCCGGCTGGATCCCGGTCGACGGGCAGTACTGAATCACCGCGGTCGGGGTGATTCGGGCGGCCCGAATCACGGCCGGGGCATTGTCACGGCCTGGCTACGGGATCGACTCGGGAGTCGTTCGCGCGGGGGCCGTGCGCGAGGGTGTTCGGGACGGGGTATGCACCGGACAGGGGCCAAGTCCCCTGCCGGTCATGGGAGTTCGAGGAGTCGACCATGTCCATCACGTTCCGCAAGTCGTTCCGGGTCCTCCCGGGGGTCCGAGTGAACATCAACGGCCGCAAGTGGTCGATCACGCTCGGGGGGAGGCGCGGGCACCACACCATCAACTCCGACGGACGGCGCTCGTCCTCGCTGAACCTCCCGGGGTCGATCCGGGTCCACCGCGACCACCACCGCCACTGAGCGCGGACACCACCGCCCAGAGGCAGGCGCCGCCGACGGGGAGGGCGGGCCGCTTCAGCAGCGACCACCACAGCCCGGCCGTACCGACACGACCACGTCGGTACCGCCGGGCGCCCACACCCGCACCTGACGCGCCCGCCCGGGCGGCACGCTCCGCGCACTGGCCCACGCCTCACGGCCCGACACCGTGATCCGCCAGCCGGTGGCGCTCGGCGGCAGGGACAGCACACTGGTGCCCGGCCGCCTCGCCGCCCGGTAGGAGAGGCGGTACGTGCCGCGTTCCGCGTCGTGGCCCTCGGCCCGCACGGTGCCCGCGACCGCGGGGGCGTACGGCGTGGCGGTGCGCTCCTTGTTCGTACGGAAGCGTCCGTCGCGGTCGAGCGCGCAGTAGCCGCCGCCGTAGCACCAGACGTAGGCCGCCCACCCCGACGAGTAGCGGGCGAAGGAGGCGAGCGCGTCGTCGTGGAAGCGGCGCATGTTCGGCAGGCCGCTGTTCATCGGGCCCCACTCCCCCACGACGACCGGGATCGACTGCTCGCGCGGGTAGGCGGTGACGGCGTTCTCGTACGCCGTGATCCAGCCCGCTGCGGGGTCGTAGTCGGCGCCCGCTTCCATGGCGGCGTTGTAGAAGTGCGGGGCGTACACGACCCGTTGGTCATGGACGCGGCCGAGTCCGGTGGGCACTCCTTCGCCGACGATCGGGGTCGGCTCGACGAACAGCCAGTTCGACCGGTCGCGGGTGCGGATCGCGTCGGCGAGGCGGTTGTACATCGGGGTGAGGTGCGTGGCCTCGATGCGGCGGGCCGCGGTCGCCAGGTCCTCGCCCGCGCGCAGCTCCCCCATCGGCTCGTTGATCAAGTCGTAGCCGAGGACGGCGGGGTGCGTGCCGAAGCGCTCGGCCAGCAGGCGCCACATGCGTTCCTGGGCGCGCCGCAGGTCCGCGTCCTCGTAGAGGTGGGTGAAGGCGCGCTGGACGGCGGGCTCGAAGTACTCGGCGAACCAGTCGTCGGGGTGGGGCGTGAAGGGCAGTCCGTCGGTGCGGGTCGCCCACTCCGGGATGCCGCGGTGTCCGAACGCGGGCCCGAACACGTCCTGGTGGGCGTCGATGACGACATGGATCCCGTACTGGTGCGCCCAGTCCAGGATCCGTCGGATCTTGCGCAGGTACGACGCGCTGTACTGGCCGCGCCGCGGCTCCAGGTCGTCCCAGAAGACCAGCAGGCGGGCGAAGTTGAAGCCGTTCGCGCGCAGGTCGGCGAAGTGCCGTTCGGTGATGGCGCTGAGCGCGTCCTCGCCGGTGTGCTGCTTGTCCTCGACGTTCCAGCCGCGGAGGGTGAGGGTGCGGCCGCGGTCGTCGGTGAGGCGGGGGATGCCGTCGGTGGACGGGGCAGGGGCAACTCCCGTACCACCCAGGGCGGATGAACCACTGCTCGAGGCGGCCGGTGCCATGCCCGCGCCCAGCAGCGCGCTGACGACCAACACGACCAGGGCCACCAGGCCCAGGCGGTGCGTGCGGCGCCCGCCCAGGACGCGCGGGCTCTCTTCTCCCAGGACGCACGAGCGTTCACCCATGGCGCATGAGCCTACGTCGCACACCTGCGTATCGGACCGCTCCGATCCAGCCGGTCCTGGCGCTGCCTTTCGCCAGGAGCCGGGGGCCCGGGCGCGCCACGGAGCCTCCGCCGAAAACCCGTTGGCGGGCCACGGCGGCCACTGCTACGTTTCCCCGGGCCGTGCGAGAGAACGAGGAGGTGGTACCCGTGAACGCTGTATCGACATGGGTGCTCCCCTCCGGGGTCACGGTCGGGCGGTAGGTCGTCCGGGAGCGCCGTTCATGCGCACTCCCGAAAGGCACGACCATGCACTTCACTTCCGAGCAGCGCCTCGACGACGGCGTTCTCGAGCGCGAATTCACCCTCGGTGAGGTCCCCGGCATTCTGTGGACACCCGGATCCGCATCCGCACCGGCTCCGGCTCCGCTGATTCTGCTCAGCCCTCCTCCGCTCGGGCTGCGCAAGGTGTACCCCCGGCTGGTGGCCCGGGCCCGGCACTCCGCGGCCGACGGCTTCGCCACGGCCACCATCGAGCTCCCCGGAAGCGGCGACCGTCCCCGCCTGCCCGCCGCCGAGCGGGCCCTCGCCGATCTGCGCCGGGCGTTGGAGGCCGGTGAGCCGGTCAGCGACGAGATCGTCGACGCCCTCATCCTCCCCCTGGTCGACAAGGCGGTCCCGGAATGGCAGGCCGCCCTGGACGCCCTCCTGTCGCTGCCCGGGATCGGCGGCCCGGTCGGGTACTCGGGAGGAGTCATCTCCATCGGGACCCGGCTCGCGGTGGTCGAGCCGCGCATCGCGGCCGCCGTTCTGTTCGCCGGGAGTTTCGTCCCTCGCGTCATGTTCGAGGAGGCCCGCCAGGTCACCATTCCGCTGCATGTCCTGCTGCAGTGGGACGACGAAGGGAACGACCGGCAGGCGGCCCTGGACCTGTTCGACGCCTTCGGCTCCAAGGAGAAGACCCTGCACGCCAACATGGGCGGGCACACCGGTGTCCCGCAGTTCGCGGGGGACGCCGCGGCGCTGTTCTTCACCCGGCATCTGAAGTGAGGCCGGGCCGTCGGACCCGGCGGCAGGCGATAGCCGGTAGGGGCAGTCGGTAGCCGATGTCGGCTGGCGCACCGCTCATCGAGGACAGGCCCCGGCCCACCTCGGTGAGCGGCACGCGGCCCTTCTCGATGAGCGGCACGCGGCCTTCCTCGATGGCGGCGCACGGCAACCGCCCGACCGCCCCGACCTCGCGTCAGCGCCCGTGCCCGAGGAGCGCCGGGACGACCTCGTCCCACACCGCGCGCGGGAACACCTCGTGGCCGGTCTGCTCCATGGCGAGGAACTTGGCGCCGGGGATCTCGGCGGCGAGCGCGCGCCCGTGCTCCAGCGGGAACAACGGGTCCTCGGTGCCGTGCAGGACGAGCGTCGGCGCCGTGATCGCGCCCAGGCGGTCCCGCCACGGCGCTCCGGCGTCGATCATGAAGGGGTTGGTGACCTGCGCCGCGATGTCGCGCGCGTGGTCGACGAGCCGTTCCGCCTGGGCGCGTACGGCGTCGGTGTCGAAGGGCCGCGAGTGGGCTGCGAAGGGGCGTTCGCCCTCGACGAGGTACTCGATGACGGCGGCCCGGTCGTCCCAGTCGGGCGCGGGCGCCTCCTCGGCGAAGACCGCCAGCAGCGCCTCGGACATGGGCGGCAGGTCGGACTGGTCGTGCCCCGGCCCCCCGGGAGTCGAGGAGGCGAGGGCGAGGGCGGCGACCCGGCCCGGGTGGTCGAGGGCGAGCAACTGCGCGACGGCGGCGCCCTGGGACATGCCCACGATCTCGGCCGACGGCAGGCCCAGGCCGTCGAGCAGCCCGGCGGCGTCGGTGACCAGGGCCCGCAGGTCGTACGGCGGTTCACCCGCGGGGTATCCGGTGGAGCGGCCCGCGTCGCGGCTGTCGTAGCGGATCACGTATCTTCCGCCGGCGACGAGGCGAAGGACGAACTCCTCGTCCCAGGCCTGCATCGAGTGGCCCGCGCCATGGATGAGCAGGAGCGGCGTGTCGGCGGGGTCGCCGAAGGTCTCCGCGCACAGGTCTACGCCGTTGGTCCGGATGAAGTGTTCGGTGCCTCGCATGGGGTGCCGCCTTCCCGTCACTTTCGTTACGTGTAACGGAGACACTAGCCGACACATCCGTTACATGTCACGAACTTCGTTAGACTGGCCCCATGCCATCGAGTCACAGGCCCGAACCCGCCGCCCTCACCGCCTGGCACGCCTACCGGGCGCTGCCCCTGCTCATCGACGCGGAGGTGGCCCGCGACCTGGAGCAGGACACGGGCCTGTCCATGGCCGACTACGACGTCCTGGCCGCCGTGACGGCGCTGGACTCCGCCGACACCTGCATCCGCGTCAGCAGTCTCGCCGCGCACTTGCACTGGGCGCACAGCCGTCTCTCACGGCACCTCGGCCGCATGGAGCGCCGCGGCCTCGTCGCCCGCGAGCCGTGCGAGCGCGACGGCCGCGGCGACGACGTCCTGCTGACCTCCGCCGGACGCACGGCACTGGACGAGGCGACCCCTGCCTACCTGGCGTCCGTCCAACGGCACTTCGCCGCACTGCTGTCCCGGGAACAGCTCGCCGCGCTCACCGGCATCGAGGCCACGATCACCGCGCGCCGCTGAGTCCGAAGGCGTGGCTGTATCCCGGCCGCCGCCCTTGCCGGGCCACGGCGGGTCGCCCCACGGCGCGAACGCGCCCTCCTCCGGTGCGAGTTGAGGATCCGGCGTCGGCTTCAGCCGCGCATCATCGACATCAGCAGCCCGTGCGTATCGGCGTCCGCCGCCACCACGAGTCCACGGCCCCCCTGTCCGATCGGGGCGCCGTCGACCCCGGTGACCACGCAGCCCGCGGCCCGGCACAGTGCGATGCCCGCGGCGAAGTGCACGCTCCCCGACAGATCCCCGCCGTCGGTGACGTACGCGGCCCGTTTGCCGGCCGCGACCCAGGCCAACGCCAGCGTCGTGGACACCACCCGCGGCCGGAACCGCCCGCCGAAGTCGGGGTGCGCCAGCAGGTCGACGGCCCGGAACCCGGGCGCGCTCGGGAACGGCGGATCCAGGTTGACGTCCACCAGTTGCGTGGCGGGCGTCGGCACCAGCGGGGTGTCGACGCCGTCCTGTCGCACCCAGGCGGACGTGCCGTCGGTGCAGAACACCTCGGCGCTGAACGGATCGGCGACCGCCGCCGCCCCGTCGCGCAGGGCCACGTTCACGGCCACCAGCATGTTGCCGACGGCGTAGTTCAACGTGCCGCACAAGGGGTCCACCAGCCACCGCCGTTCGACGTCGTCGCCGCCGTGCTGCCCGCCCTCCTCACCGAGCACCGCGTCACCGGGCCGCGCGGCACGGAGGACGTCGAGGATCGCCTTCTCCGCGGCCACGTCGGCGGCGGTGGCGAAGTCCCCGGCGCCCTTGTCGATCCGGGAGAGCCGCCGACCGTACAGGGTGCGCACCACGTCCGCACCGGCGCTCGCCCCGGCTATCGCGACCTCGACATCCGCGGAATCCGCATATGAGTTGATCATGACACGCAGACTACCGGCGCGCCCGGCCCGTCCCCCTGGAACTAGGCTGTCGGGCTCTCGTCCGGATGCAGGGCGTCGAGGATGAGGGTGAGGCCGAAGGTGAACTCGTCGGCGTAGTCGTATCCGGGCTTGAGGGCGTGCTCCGTGGCGAGTTCGGTGAGGTGGGGGTAGGCGTCCGCGGGCATGTCGCTCAGGATGGCGCCCGCGACCTCGCCCAGTTCCTCCGAGCCGCTGAAGGGCAGGCTCAGCTCCTGGATCACGAAGCCGTACAGGTAGCTGTCGATCAGTGAGAAGGCGTGCGCCGTCATCGCGACGGAGAACCCTCCCGCGCGCAACGCGCCGATGACGGCGTCATGATGGCGCAGGGTCGCCGGTCCCGGCCGGGAGCGGGAGTCCATCAGGGCGACGGCCCACGGGTGGCGCCGGAGCACGGTGCGGGCGGAGTCCGCGCGGTGGCGCATGGCGCTCTTCCAGTCCGTGCCGCGCGGAGGCAGGTCGATCTCGCCGAACACCGCGTCCACCATGCCGTCGAGGACGTCCTCCCTGCCCGCCACATGGTGGTAGAGCGACATCGCCTCGACGCCCAGCGGTTCGGCGATGGCCCGCATGGTGAGCGCGGCCGAGCCCTTCTCGTCCGCGATGGCCACCGCCGCACGGATCACCCGCTCACGGCTGAGAGGGGTGCGCGCCGGAGCCCTGCGCTGCCCCTTGCCTCCCTGCCGACCCTTGCCTCCCTCAGACATGCGTGCCTCCTGAATCGCTCCCCTTGACCGCCTTACGGCATAAGGCTAGCTTGCCTTACAACATAAGGTACGCATTCCGGCGAAGGGTCTCGCCATGGGTACGGATCGTGTGAACAAGGTCTGCGTCATCGGGGCTTCGGGGAAGCTCGGCCAGTACATGGTCCGGCACGCGCTGGAGCGCGGATACGAGGTGGTCGGCGTGTGCCGCGAACGCAGCGTGCCGAAGCTGGCCGCGTTCGAGGGCCGGATGACCGTCGTCCCCGGACCCACGAACGACCCGGAGGTGATCCGGCGGGCGGTCGCCGGGTGCGACGGGGTCCTGACGGTCCTGGTGCCCTGGGGGGTGCGGCAGTACGCGTCGGGGACGGCCCAGGCGGTCCTCGACCACGCACGACCGGGTGCGCGCCTGGTCTTCTCCTGCGGCTGGCACATCACGCGCGACGGCAAGGACCACTACTCACGGACGTTCACCCTGGGCGTCCGGGCCGCCGCCCTCCTGGGCAAGCTCGTCCGCGCCGTCGAGATCGACGACCAAGTCGAGGCGTGCCGCCGCGTGTTCGCCAGCGACACACGGTGGACCGTGGTGCGCGGCAGCACCCTCAAGGAGGGCGAGAGCCAGGGCCTGCCCGTCTGGAGCCGACACGTCGGCGACCCGATCCTGGCCAGCAACCTGACGCACCGGGTGGACTTCGCCCTGTTCATGGTCGAGGCGCTCACCGACGACACACTCGTCCAGGAGGCCCCGGCGATCGTCGGTCGTCTCACACCCAGCGCCCTCGCCCACACCGGGGACACGCGCGAGCGCGCCTAGCCGGGGCGCTGCCCGGTCGGCCCCTCGCGCGATGCCGTGCCCCGCGTGAGACTGGGCATGTCCCCGTGGGCCGCGGGAGGGGTGCGTCGTGGATGTCGCAGGGGCCTCGATCACAGCGGGTGTCGCGCTCGTCGGTGTGCTGCTGGGCGGTTGGCTGTCCATCCGCAATCAGGAGCGGTTGTGGCAGCGGGACCATGCGCGCCAGTGGAGAGACATACGGCTGTCCAACTACAGGGACTTCGTTGCCGCCTACCGCCAGTACGTGGCGTTCGCGCTTGAGCCGACGGCCAACATCTCCGCTGTCCCGCATCCGGAGCGGGAGGGCGACTCAACGCCCTTCTTCGACCATGTGGGGCGGCCGTACAAGGAACGGCTCGACGGAGCCGCAACGGCATAGGTACAGAAGACGCTTGATCGCTCTTCGGCGAGAGATGAGTGGAGCGGCGCCGCGGGGCCCGGGGGCGCCCACACAATAAAGCGGCAGCGGGTGTTAGAAAACAGAGAGTGAGTGT